>JBKHXL010000121.1:0-20891 GCA_046566045.1 Candidatus Limnocylindria bacterium | reverse complement strand
CATCGCCCAGCTCAACGCGGCCATGCCGCGGACGCTCGGGGAGAGCTTCATCCACGTCGATGACATCGACCTGGCGGTCGAGGTGGACGTACCGCCCTACGAGCGGCCGCCCGGACCGATCGGCGAGATCGAGCGGCGGATCGGCGCGTTCGTCGCCGACCTCGTCCCCGACGGGGCGACGCTGCAGCTCGGGATCGGCGCCATCCCGAACGCGACGGCCATGGCCCTGCACGACCGCAAGGACCTCGGGATCCACACCGAGATGTTCACCGACAGCGTGGTGGATCTCGTCGAGGCCGGGGTCATCACGGGGTCGCGCAAGGAGCGCAACCGGGGCAAGATCGTGACCGCCTTCCTGATGGGCAGTCGGCGACTGTACGAGTTCGTGCATGACAACCCGATGATCGAGATGCGCTCGGTGGACTTCACCAACGACACCCACGTGATCCGCTCGTTCTCGTCGATGATCGCCATCAACTCGGCCATCGAGGTCGACCTCACCGGCCAGGTCGTCGCCGACTCGATCGGCGGACGGATCTACTCCGGCGTCGGGGGCCAGATGGACTTCATCCGCGGGGCGGCCCTCGCGCCGTCGGGCCGAGCGATCATCGCCCTGCCGTCGACCGCGGCCGGCGGGTCCGTGTCGCGCATCGCGGCGACGCTGCGCGAGGGTGCCGGCGTGGTGACCACCCGGGCCCACGCCCGGACGATCGTCACGGAATACGGCGTGGCGGAACTGTTCGGGCGCAGCCTGCGGGAGCGGGCGACCGCGCTCATCACCATCGCCCATCCCGACCATCGCGAGGCGCTGACCGCCGACGCGCGGCGCCTGCGCCTCATCTGAACCCGCGAAAGGGGGTCTCCGTTGACCATCGCCGGCGCCACGACCCGACCGCACGGCCCGCTCGACGACGACCTGCTGCGCCGCATCGACGCGTACTGGCGTGCGGCCAACTACCTGTCCGTCGGGCAGATCTACCTGCTCGACAACCCGCTCCTGCGCGAACCGCTGGCGGCGGAGCACACCAAGCCGCGCCTGCTCGGGCACTGGGGCACGACGCCCGGCCTGAACCTCGTCTACGTCCACATGAACCGGGCCATCCGCGAGCGCGACCTGGACGCGATCTACATCACCGGCCCCGGCCACGGCGGCCCGGGGCTGGTGGCCAACGCCTACCTCGAGGGCACGTACAGCGAGGTCTACCCGAGCATCAGCCAGGATGTCGCCGGCATGCGCCGGCTGTTCCGCCAGTTCAGCTTCCCGGGCGGCATCCCGAGCCACGTGGCGCCGGAGACGCCGGGCAGCATCCACGAGGGCGGCGAGCTCGGCTACTCGCTCGCCCATGCCTATGGGGCCGTGTTCGACGACCCGGACCTCGTGGCCGTCTGCGTCGTGGGCGACGGCGAGGCGGAGACCGGACCGCTGGCGGCGTCGTGGCATTCGAACAAGTTCCTCGATCCGCGCTCGGACGGCGCGGTCCTGCCCATCCTCCACTTGAACGGCTACAAGATCGCCAACCCCACGGTCCTCGCGCGCATCCCGGCCGACGAGCTCCGGGCCCTGTTCGAGGGCTATGGCCACACGGTCCACGTCGTCGAGGGCGACGATCCGATGACGGTCCACCAGGCCTTCGCGGCCACGCTCGACGCGGCACTCGACGAGATTGCCGAGATCCAGCGTGCCGCCCGGTCGGCCGAGCCCGGGACGGCACCGACGCGCCCGCGCTGGCCGATGATCGTCCTGCGCACGCCGAAGGGCTGGACCGGGCCGGCGGAGATCGGGGGGAAGCCGGTCGAGGGCCACTGGCGCTCGCACCAGGTCCCCATGAGCGAGGTCCGGACCGACGCGGCGAACCGGGCCATCCTGGAGAGCTGGATGCGCAGCTATCGGCCGGAGGAGCTGTTCGACGTCGATGGCGCCCTCCTCCCGGAGTTGGCCGCGCTGGCCCCGGTCGGCACGCGCCGGATGAGTGCCAACCCGGTGGCCAACGGCGGCGAGCTGCTGCGCGACCTGCGCCTGCCGGACTTCCGCGATCACGCGGTCGCGGTGGACGGGCACGGGATCACGATCGGCGAGGCCACCCGCGCCCTCGGCGGCTACCTGCGTGACGTCATCCGGGAGAACCCGTCGACCTTCCGGCTGATGGGTCCGGACGAGACCGCGTCGAACCGCCTCCAGGCCGTGTTCGAGGCGACCGACCGGAGGTGGCTCGCCGAGACGCTCCCCACCGACGACCACCTGTCGGCCGATGGGCGGGTCATGGAGGTGCTCTCGGAGCATCTCTGCCAGGGCTGGCTGGAGGGCTACCTGCTGACCGGTCGGCACGGCCTGTTCAACTGCTACGAAGCGTTCATCCACATCGTCGACTCGATGTTCAACCAGCACGCCAAGTGGCTGACAGCCACGGCCGACATCCCGTGGCGGCGACCGATCGCGTCGCTCAACTACCTGCTCTCAAGCCACGTCTGGCGGCAGGACCACAACGGCTCCACGCACCAGGACCCCGGCTTCATCGACCTGGTCGTGAACAAGAAGGCGGAGCACATCCGGGTCTACCTGCCGCCCGACGCGAACACGCTCCTGTCGGTCGCCGACCACTGCCTTCGCAGCCGCAACTACGTCAACGTCATCGTGGCGGGCAAGCAGCCGGCGCTCCAGTGGCTGTCGATGGACGAGGCGATCGCGCACGGCGCCCGCGGCATCGGGCTGTGGCCGTGGGCCAGCTCCGACCAGGGCGGCGAGCCGGACGTGGTGCTCGCGTGCGCGGGCGACATCCCCACCCTGGAGACGCTGGCCGCCGTCGACCTCCTGCGCCGGCATCTGCCCGACCTCAAGGTGCGGGTCATCAACGTCGTCGACCTGATGCGGCTGCAGGACGAGAAGGAGCATCCGCACGGCCTCTCGTCGCGCGAGTTCGACTCGCTGTTCACCACCGACAAGCCGATCATCTTCGCGTACCACGGCTATCCGTGGCTCATCCACCGCCTGACCTATCGCCGGACGAACCACTCGAACCTGCACGTTCGCGGCTACAAGGAGCGAGGCACCACCACCACGCCGTTCGACATGGTCATGCTCAACGACCTCGACCGCTTCCACCTCGTGATGGACGTCATCGATCGGGTGCCGGGCCTCGGCAAGCGTGCGGCGCACCTGCGCCAGACGATGGCCGATCGGCGCCTCGCCGCCCGGGCGTACACGCGCGACCACGGCGATGACGACCCGGAGATCCGCGACTGGGTCTGGCCGGGGTGACCGACCCGGCCGGGCGGATCCTCGTCCTCAACGCGGGCTCGAGCACGCTCAAGGCGGCCGTCCTCGACGGCCGGGGTGCGGACCCGGGCGACGCCCGGCTCGAGCTCGCGGCCCTCGCCACGGCGACGTTGCGCTGGACCGATCACGACGGGGTCGCGGGGACGCTCGAGCGGGCCCTGGCCGACGCCGGCGTGGCCGACCCGGCCGGCCTGTCGGGCGTCGGTCACCGCCTCGTGCACGGCGGGGACGTCTTCGTCCGGCCGACCATCGTCGACGACGGCGTCCTCGCGGCCCTCGACGACCTGGTCCCGCTCGCGCCGCTCCACCAGCCCGCGGCCGTGGCCACCATCCGGGCGATGCGCGATCGTGCGCCGGGGCTGCTCCAGGTCGCCTGCTTCGACACGGCCTTCCACGCGGAGCTGCCCGAGACCGACCGGATCTACCCCGTGCCGGCGGCGTGGCAGGACGAGCTCGCGCTGCGGCGATACGGGTTCCATGGCCTGTCCGTGGACTGGTCCGTCCGCCGAGCCGCGGCACTCCTCGGGCGACCGGTCGCGGATCTGCGCCTCGTCGTGGCCCATCTCGGGGCGGGCGCCTCGGTCACGGCCGTGGACGGGGGTCGGTCGGTCCACACCTCGATGGGCTACACGCCGCTCGAGGGCCTGGTCATGGCGACCCGGGCCGGCTCCATCGATCCGGGCATCGTCACCGCGATGGCTCGCCGTGGCCACGCCCCCGAGGCGCTCGAGGCCGATCTGCAGCAGCGGTCCGGCCTGGTCGCCCTGGCCGGCACGGGGGACATGCGCGCGATCCTCGCCCGCGTCGCCGAGGGAGACCCGGCCGCGTCCCGGGCCCTGGACGTCTTCGTGGACCGGGCGGCCGCCGCGATCGCCGCCGCCGGCACCCGCCTGCCGTCCATCGATGCCGTGGTCTTCACCGGGGGGATCGGCGAGGCCGCGCCGCTCGTCCGGATGCGACTCGCTGCGCGCCTGGGCGTGATCGGCATCGAGCCGCTGGACGAGCCCCGTCAGGACAGCCGCGAGGACGGCATCCTGGGCGGGGACCGGCGCCCCGTCGTCGTGCGGGTGGCCGCCCGCGAGGATCGCGTGATCGCGGCGGCCGTGCTGGACTCGCTCGAGCCTAGCGCCGGGGGATGACCGCCACCGAGGTCCGGGCATGGAGCAGGACGTTGCGGGCGACGCTGCCCATCAGCAGTCGATCGAGACCGGTCCGGCCATGGGTGCCGACGACGATCGCATCGGCGCCCGACGAGGCCGCGTGGTCCACCAGCGTGCTCGCCGGGTCGCCCTCCGGGACGGACCAGCTGACCTCGTAGCCGGCCGCCTCGAAGCGCCCGGCCACGCCCTCGGCCGCGCTCGCCATCGCCTCGCGGGCGATGGCCACGCCCTCCTCATACCAGGCCACCGACATGCCGTAGCCGCCGGTCAGCATGATCGACGGCGGCGGGACGGGCGACGGCGCCACGGCCACCACCTCGAGACGCCGGCCGGTGAAGCAGCCCAGGGCGAGCACGGCGTCCACGAGCGGCTCGGTCATGTCCGAGCCATCGATGGCGATCATCACACGCTCCATCGACGGTCGACGAGCGACGATGACCGGGCAGCGAGCGTGGCCGACGACCTCGGCCGACACCGAGCCAAGGACCATCGACGCCATCGGGCCACGTCCGCGGCTGCCGATGACGAGGGCGTCCATGTCGGTCGCCGCGTCGAGCAGGCTGGTCGCCGCGCGTCCCACGAGGACGTGCGGCTCGACCGACAGGCCCTCGCGCTCCAGGTCTTCGATCTCGGCCACGAGCGCCGATCGGACAGCGTCGAAGCCGGGCACGATCGCGCCGCCCGGGTCGACCTCGAGGGGCGGCATCCCGAACACGTCGTAGATCGGTTCGATGACACGCACGGCGCTGACCACGGTCGGGGCCGGCCAGGGCAGTGCGGCGACGAGGTCGCGAGCGATCTCGGCACCGGCTGAGCCGTCAAGGGCGAGCAGGATGCGCATGGCGTGCCTCCGTGGGGCAGAGCGGCGCGGCACGCTCCAGGCGGACCGGCCGTGCCCCATCATGATGCGCGCTTCGGCCCTCGGATCCACGGTCCATCGGTCACCTTGCGACCGGCCGATGAGCCCGACGGCCCGCCTCCGCCGCCCTGTGCCCCGCGCCCGCCGCCCTGTGCCCCGCGCCCGCGCCCGCGCCCGCCGGCCCGCCCGCGCCCGGACCCGTGCCCGCCGGCCCGCCCTGCGCTCGCCTGGCGCCCGCCGGCGCGCCCAGCAGACCCCCGTCCGCCCAAGTCGCGCGCCCGCGCGTGGCGGTCAGGCGCCGGCGGCCGCCAGGGCCTCGTCGAGGATCCCGAGCGCCTGGTCCACCTCGTCGGCCGTGGTCACCAGCGGCGGGATGATCCGGATCACGTTCACGTAGGTGCCGGCGGTCAGCACGATCAGCCGGCGGGCGAGTGCCTCGGCCTGGATCCGCTTGGTGAGCGCCGGGTCGGGCACCCGCCCGTCGCCCGCCTCGGGATCGACCAGCTCGATGGCGACCATGAGACCCAGGCCGCGCGCATCGCCGATCGAGCGATAGCGGCCCTGCAGGGTGCGCAGGCCGGCGAGGAACTGGGCGCCACGCTCTCGGGCGTTGGCGACGAGCCCCTCGTCCTCGATGACGTCGAGCGTGGCGTTGGCCGCCGCGCACGAGACGACGTTGCCGCCGTACGTCCCGCCGTGCGTGCCCGGCTTCCAGTGCGCCATCAGCTCCGTCCGGGCCAGGATCCCGGACAGGGGCAGCCCCGAGGCGATGCCCTTGGCCATGACCAGGATGTCCGGCTCGACGTCCCAGTGGCGGACCGCGAACATCTCGCCGGTCCGCCCGAACCCGGTCTGCACCTCGTCCGCGACGAGCAGGATGCCGTGCTGGGCGGTGATCTCGCGCAGGCGCGGCAGGAACCCGGGCGGCGGCACGACGTAGCCGCCCTCGCCGAGGACCGGCTCCAGGATGACCGCCGCGACCCGGTCCGGGTAGATGAACTGGTGGAAGGTCAGGTCCAGCTGCGCCTCCCAGTCGCAGGTGCAGGCGTCCGGCGCGTGCGCGACTCCAGGGGCGCGGTAGCAGTACGGGTAGGCGGTGTGGTAGACCGACCCGGGGAGCGGCTCGAACGCCGCGCGGTAGACGTCCTTGGCCGTCGTCAGGGCCATCGTCTGGGCGGTCCGGCCGTGGTAGCCGTAGCGGAAGGCCAGGATGGCCGGGCGGCCGGTGGCCACGCGGGCCAGCTTGACCGCCGCCTCCACGGCCTCGGCCCCGCTGTTCGACAGGAAGGCCTGGTACGGCCCGCCGGGCAGGAGCGAGGGGAGGCGCTCGTACAGGCGCAGGCCGGGCTCGTGGTACAGGATGTTCTGCTGACCGTGGAGCAGCTTCGACGCCTGCTCCGCTACGGCCGCCGCGACCCGCGGATGGGCATGGCCGGTGTTGGTCACGCCGATGCCCGACGAGTAGTCCAGGTAGCGCTGACCATCCCTGGTGATCAGCCACGACCCCTCGCCGCGCGCCACGTCGAGGTTGGTGATGCGCCCCCACACGGGTGGCACGACCGCGTGATCGGGCAGGGCGGCCGCGGACGTCGGCGGGGCGACCGTGTCGGTCACTGGACTACCCTCCCGGTGGCGGGCGCCAGCCGCCGCATCTCCTCGATCGCCACGCGGGCATCGCGACGGGCGACCCAGCGCTCGTACACGGTGCTGATCGCGACGAGCCCGACGGCTCCCACGAAGACCATCGTGCCGATGACGTGGACCTGTGGCGGCAGGCTCGCCCGGGTGCTGCCCCACACCCACAGCGGGAACGTCTGCTCGGTCCCGGCCGTGAACTGGGTGATCACGAAGTCGTCGATCGACAGCGAGAAGGCCAGCAGCGCGGCCGCCAGGATGCCCGGCAGGATGAGCGGGAAGGTGACCTTCCAGAAGGTCGTCCACTCGTTGGCGCCGAGGTCCATGGCGGCTTCCTCGAGGTGGCGCGGGAAGCCCTGCATCCGGGCGCGCAGGGTGACCACCACGAAGCTGATGTTGAACATGATGTGCGCGATGAGGATGGTCTGCGTGCCGAGCGGGAAGAAGAACCCGCCGGTCAGGCTGGACAGCGGCTCCTGGGCGGTGCCGACGAACAGCGTCAACAGGCTGGCGCCCAGGACGATCTCGGGCGTGGCCATCGGGATGAACAGGAACAGGTTGGTCCCGGACCGGCCGCGGAAGTCGTAGCGCGTCAGGGCCAGGGCGATGAGCGTCCCGAGCGCGGTGGCCGCGAGCGTCGAGATGGTCGCGATGATCAGGCTCAGGATGATGGCGTCCTGGAGACCGGGTCGCCCGAAGGGATTGAGCCAGGCGCCCAGCGAGAGCTCGCCCCACACGTAGTTGAAGCGGCCCGGCGGGTCATTGAACGAGAACGCGATCATGACCAGGATGGGGACCATAAGGTAGAACAGGGCGGCGGCCGTGAACAGCGGGACACCGAACCGGTCGAACAGCCCGAGGATCCGTCGCGCGGGACCGCCGGCCCCCGCAGCCGCGGTGCCCGAACGCGTCCCGGCGACCGCGGTCACGCTCGACCTCCGGTGAGTTCTTCCGTACCCAGCACCCGGGCGTACAGGAAGATGGCCACGAGGATGGCGGCCATGAGGATGAATGACAGCGCCGCGGCCAGCGGGTAGTCGTTCTGTTGCAGGAACCGGTTCTGGATGACGTTGCCGATCATCTGCGTCTTTGGATTGCCGAGCAGCTCCACGTTGACGTAGTCGCCCAGGGTCGGGATGAACACGAGGATGGAGCCCGCGAACACGCCGGGCAGGCTGAGCGGCCAGATGACCCGGACGAACGCCTCGGAGATGAGGAGCGACCCGATCAGGCCACCGATGACGGCTCCGGTTACGCCGGCGGTCAGCAGCGGCACGATGCCGCCCGCATCCAGCGTGGCGTAGCGCAGGCCGAGCATCAGCCCGACGGCCAGGAGTCCACCGCCGATGCCGCCGACGGTCGCCCCGCCCCGCCGCCACGGGCCGGCGTACAGGTCGCGGGCCGCCTCGATGAGCCGGACGTCCACCTTCTCGATGGCGACATAGAGGGGCAGGACCATGAAGGGCAGGTACTGGTAGGTCAGGCCCGAGACGACGGCCAGGGGCGTGCCGATGACGCTGAAGTTCGGCGGCACGATGCCCAGGGTGTCACGGACGACGCCCAGGAACGCGCCCTGGTCGCCCAGGATGATCCGCCACGAGATGGTCCGGATGAGGAAGCTCGTGAAGAACGGGGCGATGACCAGGAACAGCAGCAGCGTCTTGTACCTGCCGCCCCGGAAGGCGATCCCGTAGGCCAGGGGATAGCCGATCAGGAAGCACAGCAGGGTGGCCAGCCCACCGAAGACCAGGGAGTTGGCCACATTGTCCGGGAATCGGGTGATCGCCTCGACGTAGTTGCCGAACGCCCAGGCGAACTCGAAGCCCGTGCCGATGGTCCCCGTGGAGAGGGACATCAGGACCATCTGGATGTTGGGCAGGACGAAGAACAGCGCGAGCCACAGCAGGCCCGGGGCCATGAGGAGATACGGCAACAGCCAGCGACGGTGCGTCACCGCATCCCCTCGGTCACGTCGTGATCAGGCGGTCCGGCTCAGACGCCGGTCAGGTCGGCGAACAGCTCGTTGATGGCCGCCTCGTCCTCCTCCGACCAGTTCGGCTGCGAGTGCTGCTTGGCGACGACATCGGCGGGCGGGAACAGGAGCGGGTTGTCCCCTGCCTCCGGGTCCAGCTCCTTGATCGCATCGGCGACGCCCTTCACCGGGCTGATGTAGTAGATGAAGTTGGCCAGTCGGGCGGCCCGGGTCACGTCGTACACCCAATCGATCATGAGCTCCGCGGTGTACTTGTTCGCGGCGCCCTTGGGGATGAGCATGTTGTCGGTCCAGATCATCGACCCCTCTTCGGGATAGACGAAGACGTCGTCGGGACCGGCCGACGAGGCGAGGTCGCCGGACCACACGACTGCGGCCCACGTGTCGCCGCTGCCGAAGTCCTGCAGGTACTCGTTGCCGGTGAACGCCCGGATGTGGCCGTTCTCCACGAACGTCGAGAGATAGGCGTGGACCACCTCCGCGTCCGCCACGGTCATCTCCTCGGCCGGCGTGTCCGACGCCTCACCCATGCCCTGCAGGGCCAGGTGCACGAGCGGGAAGGTGTCGCGCGACTCGGTCAGGAGCGTGACCTTGCCGGCGAAGGCCGGGTCGAACAGGTCCGCGACCTTGGTCAGGTCGCGGCCGGTGGAGACGCGGTTGTAGCCGATGCCGGTGGCGCCGGACTGCCACGGGTAGTGGTACGTCATGTCCGGATCCCAGGGCAGACCCTTGAGCTCGTCGCGGACGTTCGCGGCCGCCGTCGCCGTATTGGCCGGGTCGATCGCCTCGGCCCAGCCGGCCGCGACGACCTTGGCGGCCATCCAGTCGGTCAGCACGATGATGTCCCAGCCCGTCGCCACGCCCGACTGGAGCTGCGGGCGGATCGTGGCCATGAACGACTCGTTGTCCTCGATCTGGGCGTTCGCGTACTCGACCTCGACGCCGTACTCGGCCGCGAACTCGTCCAGGGTCGGCGACGGCAGGTCGTACTCGCCATCGCCGACCTCGGTCAGGTCGATGTAGGCGTCCCAGTTCGCGAACTTGAGCGGGCCGGTCGGGACCGGGTCGCCGGACGGCGCGGCGCTCGTCCCCGGATCGCCGGTCGTGCCGCTGGTCCCGCAGGCGGCCAGGAACGCGGCCGTACCGGCCATAGCGGTCCCCGCCAGGAAGCGCCGCCGGGTCAGGGCGGGCACGTGGCTGCGCGTATCGGTCATGTCGTCTCCTCCTCGGATCCCTGTGATGCCGGCCGTCGCTGCGTGCTCAGGCCGGGACGGTGGTTCCGGCCGTCGCCTGCGTGGCGGCTGCCTGGTCGGTCCCTGGATCGTCGACCACGAAGCAGTGCTCGGGCGCCCAGGTGAGGCGCACGGCCTCGCCACGGGACCACAGCTCGGCCTTCGTGGCTCGCTCGACGTTCTGTTCGTAGACCGTCAGGCGCGCGCCGCCGCGCGCTTCGATCTGGTACTGGGTGCTCACGCCCAGGTAGGACGCATCGCGGACCACGCCATGGAGCTCGTTGTGCCCGGCCGGGACCGCGTCCGCCTCCTCGCGCAACCGGATCTTCTCCGGCCGCACCCCGATCGCCACCCGGGCTCGATCCGCGACCAGGATCCGGGGTGCACGGATGCGCGTGTCGTCCGCGAGGCGGACGATGGCGTGCTCGTCGTCGCTGCTCTCGACGCTGCCGGGGAGCAGATTGCTGACCCCGAGGAAGCCCGCCACGAAGCGCGTCGTCGGCCGCTCGTACAGGCTTTCCGGGTCACCCAGCTGCTCGTAGCGGCCCTTGTTCATCACGGCGATCCGATCGGACATCGTCATCGCCTCCTCCTGGTCGTGGGTCACGTAGATGAACGTGATGCCGACCTCCTGCTGGATCCGCTTCAGCTCCACCTGCATCTGGCGGCGCAGCTTGAGGTCGAGCGCCCCGAGTGGCTCGTCGAGCAACAGCACGGCGGGCCGGTTGATGAGGGCGCGCGCGAGGGCGACCCGCTGAGCCTGGCCGCCGGAGATCTGGGTCGGCTTGCGCCGTTCGTAGCCCGGCAGCTCGACCAGCTGGAGCATCTCGCCGACGCGTGCCTTGATCTCGCTGTCCTTGACCTTCTTGCGCCTGAGCCCGAAAGCGACGTTCTCGTAGATGGTCAGGTGCGGGAAGAGCGCGTAGCTCTGGAAGACGGTGTTGACGTTGCGCTGGTAGGGCGGCAGCCAGGTCACGTCGCGGCCCTGCAGCTCGATGAGGCCGGATGTCGGCTCCTCGAACCCGCCGATCATCCGCAGCGTCGTGGTCTTGCCGCACCCAGAGGGCCCGAGCAGGCTGAAGAACTCGCCGTCGCGAACCTCGAGGTCGATGTGATCCACGGCCACCGCTTCCCCGAAGCGCTTGACCACATCCACCAATCTGACGTCGACGTCGGGCACGTTCGTTCGCGCTCCTGCGTACCGGGTGGGGGCGCCCCTGTCGGATGCGGTCGGCGCCTGCTCCCTCTCGGCGCGTCACGGACCGGCGGACGGGCCACCATCGAGCGAGGATATGGGCGCACGCTCGACCGTGTCAAGGACGCGCGGTTCGTGCGTCCGGGCCGTCCGGTGCTGCGAGATTCGTCGTCAGGCCTCGGTCACGGTGCGTCGAATCGCACGCGATCGACCGTTCGGCGCGCCGCTCCGCCGGCCGGGGGAGCGGCGCGCTGCGCCGCGCCGCACGGGACCGCCGGATCCCCGGGGGTGAGGTTCCGGACGGCGGGGTACGATATCGACGTCCCAAGTGCCAGAACGAGGACCGCACCCGCATGACCAGCATCACCGAGGAGGTCGTCCTGGACGCCCTTCGCCACGTCCAGGAACCCGAGCTCGGGCGCGACATCGTGACCCTCGACATGGTCAAGTCGATCGCCATCGACGGGAGCGACGTCAGCTTCACGATCGAGCTGACCACCCCGGCCTGCCCGCTCAAGGACGAGATCGAGGGCAACGCCCGAGCGGCCATGGCCGGGATCGGCGCCGGGACGGTGGCGATCACCTGGGGCGCCATGGTCCGCCGCGCCCAGCCGCGCCAGGCCGAGCAGCTGGTGCCGGGGGTGAAGAACCTCATCGCCGTGGCGTCGGGCAAGGGCGGTGTCGGCAAGAGCACGGTCAGCGTCAACCTCGCCGTCGCGCTGGCGCAGGCGGGGGCGAGCGTGGGCCTGCTCGACGGCGACATCACCGGCCCCAACATCCCGATGATGCTCGGCGTCGAGGGACAGCCCACGGCGAGCGCGAACAACAAGATCACCCCGCTCGAGCGCTACGGCGTCAAGACCATCTCGATCCAGTTCTTCGTGCCTGAGGGCCAGCCCATCGTGTGGCGCGGGCCGCTCGTCGGCGGGGCGATCCAGCAGTTCCTGCGCGACGTCGAGTGGGGTGAGCTCGACTACCTCGTCATCGACCTGCCGCCGGGCACGAGCGATGCCCAGCTGACCCTGGCCCAGGCCGTGCCCATCAGCGGGGCGGTGCTGGTGACGACGCCCCAGGAGGTCAGCCTGAGCGACGTCGGCAAGGCCCTGGCGATGTTCCAGCGCATGAGCGTGCCGGTCATCGGCCTCGTCGAGAACATGACGGCGTTCGTCTGCTCGCACTGCGGCGAGACGACCGAGATCTTCGGGCGCGGCGGCGGCGAGCGCTTCGCGGCCGAGCATGGCCTGGAGTACCTCGGTGGCGTGCCGCTCGACATCACCGTCCGCCAGGGCGGGGACGTCGGGGTGCCGGTGGTCGCGCAGCGGGAGCCGGGGCCGGCGGCCCAGGCCCTGACGGCCATCGCCCGCACGGTCGCGGCGCGGATGAGCGTGCGGGCGGCCAGCGCGGAGGCGCGACCCGTCCTGACGATCTCCTGACCGCGACGCGTCAGGCCGTCGGGCGAAGCGCGCTCGAGGCCGGCTCGACGGTGATGGTCAGGGTCTCGGCCGCGGGCCGCACGGCGATCGGCGCGTCGTGGCACTGCCGCTCGAGGTCGGCCAGGCGACCCGGTCCGTAGTGGACGAGGAGGGTCGAGCGCGCCCCGGCCGCGGCGGCCAGCTCGATGGCCTCCTCGGGCGTCAGGTGGCCCCGCTCGATGTCGTCGAAGCGGGCGTCGTTGAGGGCCGCCTCCACCAGCAGCAGGTCCACGCCGCGCATGGCCGCGGCGACGGCATCGGACGGCCCGGTGTCGCCGGTGTACCCGATGCGCGCGCCATCCGGTGCGCTGACGACGACGCCCCACGCCGGAACGTAGTGGCGGCCGCGCACGAAGCGCAGGCGCAGGTCGCCGATGACCAGCTCGGCCGATGGGTCGTACTCGACCGCGTCGAATGCGGCGTCGAAGAAGCCGTCCCGCTCGGAGATGGCCGTCGCCAGTGCGTCGAGGCGCGCTCGTCCCTCCGGCGGCAGGTGGACGGGCAGGGGATCGGGGGCTCGCTCGCCCCACGGGTAGAGGTAGCGCAGGGCGACGATGTCGAGGTAGTGGTCGGCATGCATGTGGCCGATCACGACCGCATCCAGGGTGTGTGGGTCGCGCAGGCGCTGGAGGTTGCGGACGACGCCCTGGCCGAGGTCCAGGAGGATCGCCGTCGACGCCCATTCGACCAGGAACCCCGCGGTCGGGGTCGCGGGGTGCGGGGCGGCCGTGCTGTGGCCCAGCACGGTCAAGCGGAGGCGGTCGCCGATGGACGTCGTCATGGCCGCATCCTACGGAACTCGTCGGCCGGGCGTCGGCGGCGGCCCGACCGTGGCCCTGTCGGCACGCCGACACCCCGCTAGGATGCGGGTATGCCCACCGCCCGGCCGACGGCCGACTCGCTGCCAGCCATCCCGCTCTTCGCGGGCCTGGCGCCGGACGCCCTGGAGTCCCTCGCGGGGTCGATGCGCACGCGTCGCTTCCGGCGCGGCGAGGTCCTGTTCCACCTGGGTGATCCCGGCGATGCGCTGTTCGTCATCGTCAGCGGCGAGGTCAAGATCTCACTGCCGTCCGAGACCGGCGACGAGGCCATCCTGGCCAGCCTCGGGCCTGGCGAGGTGTTCGGCGAGCTCGCGCTGCTCGACGGGGCGCCCCGCTCGGCGACGGCGACGGCGCGGGTCCCGACCGAGACCGTGATGCTGCCGCGCGAGCGCTTCCAGGTGCTGATGGCGACCGAGGCCCCGGTGCGCGACGCGCTGCTCGCGTCCATCGCCGCGGAGCTGCGCCGCCTGACCCGGCATGTCGAGGACCTGCACTTCCTCGACATCACCGGACGGCTGGCCGCCCGCCTCGTCAGCCTCGCCGCAGACGGCGGGACCACCCGGCCGGACGGCTCGGTCCGCCTGCGCACGACCCCCACCCAGGGCGAGCTGGCGGCGATGGTCGGCTGCACGCGACAGAGCGTGAACAAGCTGCTCGGCCAGTTCGCCGACGACGGCCTGGTGCGGATGGACCGCGACGGCATCGTCATCACGGACGTCGCCGCGCTGACCGCGGCCTCGCACCGCTGATTTACCGGGTCAGCCGGGCGGCACCGCGCGCAGTCGCTCGACGATGACGGCGGCCGCGGCAAGGGCGGCCCGGGTCCGTCCCTGGCTCCCACCGAGGAACGCGGTCCGACGCTCCACGCCGGCTCCCGCCGGCGTCGCGATGGCGATGGTCGCGACGGTGTCCTCGCCGCTGGCGTGGGCCAGGACCGCGACGCCGACGGCGGCCCCGGCGCGCGCCCGGATCGCTTCCGCCGCGGCGAGCGCCCCATCGTCGTCGGTGGCCCCGGGATCGTCGGCCCACGCCTCGGCGACGGTCAGCCACGGCACGTCCCCGAGCAGGCCCGCGAGCTGGCCGCCGGTCCCGCGCTCGACGCAGGCCAGCCGCCAGCCGCGGGCCTCGAGCGCCTGGCCGATCGCCTGCGACCACGACGTATCCCCGGTCGCCCAGATCCGGTCGCCGAGGCGCGCCTCGACGTTCGCCGCGGCCGTCTCGACGAGGTCGGCGGCGCTGGTCGGGGTACCGTCCGGCCCCGGACCGTCGACCGCGGCGATGCGCACGTCGACGGCGTCGGCCCGGGCGTACGTGGCGACCTCCGGGTTCGCGGTGCGCAGCAGGGCCTCGCCGAGGAGTTCCGCGAGCTGCGATTCGCCGATGCCGGTGGTCCGGTAGGTCCGCGTGGCGAAGGGCCGACCCAGCGTGCGGGCGTCGAGCCGCGGCAGGACCTCGTCGGCCCACATCGGGCGCATCTCGCGCGGCGGCCCCGGCATCGCGACGATGACACGGCCGTCGGGCCGCTCGACGTACCAGCCGGGCGCGGTGCCGTGCGGGTTGGGCAGCGCGACCGAGGACGGGATGCGCCAGGCCTGCTTCAGGTTGATCTCCGGGAAGGGCAGGCCGCGCCGCCGCCACAGCATCCGCAGCCAGCGCTCCAGCTCGGGGTCCACGTCGGGCGTCTCGGCGCACACGGCGGCGATCGCCTCGCGGGTCAGGTCATCCGGCGTCGGTCCCAGACCGCCGGTCGAGACGACGAGATCGGACCGGTCGAGGGCCATGGCGAAGGCCTCGGTCACGACCTCGAGCCGGTCGGGGACGGCGGTCAGCCGCTCGATCTCGACGCCGCGCGCGACGAGCCCTCGGGCGAGCTCCCCGGCGTTCGTGTCGCGGGTGTCGCCGACGGTCAGCTCGGTCCCGATCGACAGGATCGTCGCTCGATGGAGGGGACGGCCGGGGCCGTCGTCGGCGGGTGCGCTCACCGGGCCAGCGTAACGGTCCTGGGAGGGCATCGGTGGCCGGACTCGGACGGGGGGACGGGTGGGCGCTGCTATCATCGAACGGATGTCCACCACGCCACCGCCACCGCCCAGGAGCGATCCACCCGGGGTCTTCGCCCAGCTCGGCACCACGAAGGATGCCGTCTGGCGACTGGCCATGGCGCATGTCGAGCTGGCCAAGGCGGAGGCCAAGGCGATCGGCGCGCGCGTCGCCATCGCCGCCGGATTGATCGGCTGCGCGCTGGCGCTCATCCTGCTGACGCTGCTGCTCGCGACCATCGGCACCTTCCTGTTCCTCGGCGAGTGGCTGTTCGGGTCGCTCGGCTGGGGCGTCGTGCACGGCACGCTCGCGTTCCTGGGGATCGCCCTGACCATGGTCGTCGCGGCCATCGGGCTGCCGGCGCGAGCCATCGGCGGCGCGATCATCGTGGGCGTCCTGGCGGCCGTCGTCCTGAGCCTCGTGCTGGGCCTCGAGCTGGCCAACCGTGCCTACGCCGCGGTCGGCGACGGGCTGGCGGCCGGCGCGATCGAGGCGGGCGTCCGTCCGCTCGCGATCGGCGTCGTCCTGTGGGCCGGCCTCGGCCTCATCAGCGGGCTCGCCCTGGCGGCCCGCGGGACATCCCTCGCCGCGACCGCGGGCCTGGTCATCGCCGGGGTGCTGGTCGGGGCGATCACCGCCGTCACCTACGGTCCCCACGTCGGGACCGCGCTCGGCGTCATGTTCGGCCAGCTCGTGTGGATGGCGGCCCTTGGGGCAGCGATGGCCCGGACCGGCGTCGACATGGACGCCCTCAAGGCACGGTTCTACCCGTCCGAGACGATCGAGACCAGCAAGGAGACCCTCGAGTGGCTGAAGACACGGCTGCCGCGCGCGAAGGCGTCCTAGCCGCGCGCCGGGCGCTGGCCGACGAGCTGGTCGTCCTCGAGGCGTCCGGCCGCGCGGCCATCGACATCCCGGCACGGATCCGTCGCTCGCCGGCAAAGGCGGCCGCCATCGTCGGCGGCGCCGGGTTCCTGGCCCTCAAGGGACCGCAGCGCCTGTTCGGAGCGGCTCGGCGACGGATCAGCGGCGATCCCGCGCCGTTCCCGGCGTCGATCCTGCCCGACGAGGTCGAGAAGACCCTGCGCAAGCTCGGCAGGGACGGCGACAAGGTCCGCGGTGCGTTGGAGCGCGACTTCGCCGACTACGCCAGGCGATCGAGCAAGGAGCGAGAGGGGCTCAAGGCGGCCCTCCTGATGGCGGCCGTCCGGCCGCTCCTGGCGCGCGGGGCGAAGGCGGCCGGCGACGCCTTCCTGACCCCCGACGCATCGTCGTTCCGGGCCCGCCTCGACGAGATCCGCGAGCGCCTGCGTCGCGAGGCCGACCCGGGCGAGTCCGGCGACCCCGGTCCGACCGGTCCAGGCGGGACCACCGACCGGTAGACTGGCCGCTGCTGGGCGAGTGGCGGAATGGCAGACGCGCCGGCCTTAGGAGCCGGTGTCCCGTGAGGGACGTGGAGGTTCGACCCCTCTCTCGCCTACCACCGACCTGGCCGCCACGGGCCGGCCCGGGCCCGCCGGCCGGGCACCCGCCCTATACTGCCCCGGCGATGCAGATCACCAGAACCCCCGCCCCGAAGTCGTCCATCCTGCTCGAGATCGAGCTGCCGTCCGAGCGCCTCGACACGGCCATCGGCCACGCGGTCCGCGCCCTCGCGCGGCGGACGCGCGTCCCGGGCTTCCGACCGGGCAAGGCGCCTCGCCCCGTCCTCGAGCGCCATCTCGGCCCCGGCGTGGTCGTCGACGAGGCCGTCGACCATCTCGTCCAGGATGCCTACCGCGAGGCCATCGTCAGCGAGGACATCCTGCCCCTGACCAACGCCGACGTGGAGATCGTCCAGGCGGAGGAGGGCAAGCCGGTCATCTTCAAGGCGACCGTGCAGGTCCGGCCCGAGGTGACCCTCGGCGACTACGCCGGCTTCCCGTTCGCCCCGGACATCGATGTCATCGACGACGCCCGGGTCGACCAGGTCGTCGAGCAGCTGCGCGACCAGCACGCGACGTTGGCCGCGGTCGAGGACCGCGGCGCCCAGGACGGCGACTACGCGGTCATCGCCTTCAGCGGGACCCGCGACGGTGTGCCGTTCGAGGGCGGCGAGTCGGAGCGGATGCCGATCATCCTCGGCCAGGAGCGCCTCATCCCGGGTTTCGAGACCAACCTCGTCGGGGCGAGGGTCGGCGACACGGTCGAGTTCGACATCACCTTCCCGGAGGACTACGGCGAGCCGTCGCTGGCCGGTCAGGTCGCCCACTTCAGCGTGACCGTCCGGGAGCTCCGCGAGAAGGTCCTGCCGGACGTGGACGAGGACTTCCTGGCCAGCCTCGGCGAGTTCACGTCGCTCGAGGCGCTGAAGGCCGACGTGCGCCGACGCCTGGAGGCGAACGCGCTCGACCGCGCGCGCCACGGGTTCTCGGACCGGATCATCCAGTACGCCGTGGACAACGCCACGGTCGACCTGCCCGACGTGCTCATCGACCGGGAGGTCGAAGTGATGCACGACGAGTTCCGCGCCACGCTGGCCCGCCAGGGGATCACGGAGGAGGCGTACCTCAAGGCGGTCGAGAAGAGCGGCGACGATCTCCATGCCGAGTTCCGCCCGGACGCCGAGCGCCGGGTCAAGACGCTGCTGGTGCTGTCGAAGGTCGCCGACGTCGAGGGGACGACCGTCCCGGAGGCCGACATCGACGCGGAGGTCGCCCAGGGCCAGGCGCGCTACGCGGACGACGCCCGGCTGCGCGAGTACTTCTCGTCGGAGCGCGGCCGCTCGTTCATCCGGAGCACGCTTCGGCGCAGCCGCGTGGTCGAGTCGCTCATCGATCGCTGGCTGGCGGCCCATCCCGGGCATCCGGCCCTGCCGCATCTCGAGGATGCCCCGGCATCCGCCATCGACAGCGAGCAGGCCCATGCCAGCGCCTCGATCGGCGCGACGGATCCGGGCGCGGTCCTCGATGATGGATCGAGTGACGCCCCGATCGAGCGGGTGCCCGCCGACGAGCCGGCCACCGCCTGACGCCCGGACCGGGCTCGACCATGCCGCCCATCGACATCGAACACGAACCGAACAGCGCAGGGAGACCCCAGATGCTCGTCCCGATGGTCATCGAAAGCTCCAGTCGTGGCGAGCGCGCCTACGACATCTACTCGCGCCTGCTGCGCGAGCGAATCATCTTCCTCGGGGACGCGATCGAGGATCATCTCTCGAACCTGATCATCGCCCAGCTGCTGGTCCTCGACTCGGAGGATCCCGAGAAGGACATCAGCCTGTACATCAACTCGCCCGGCGGGCAGGTCACCTCCGGCCTCGCCATCTACGACACGATGCAGTACGTCCGGGCGCCGGTCAGCACGATCTGCATCGGCATGGCCATGTCGATGGCAGCCGTCCTGCTGGCGGCCGGGGCGAAGGGCAAGCGCTACGCCCTGCCCAACAGCCGGATCATGATCCACCAGGGCTCGGGCGGATTCCGCGGCGCACCGCCGGATGCGCTCATCCAGATGAAGGAATGGGAGTTCCTGGTCCAGCGCAACCACGAGATCCTGGCCCGCCACACCGGTCAGCCGCTGGAGCGCGTCGTCAAGGACACCGAACGGGACTATTTCATGGCTCCCGAGGAGGCGCGGGACTATGGCATCATCGACGCGGTGTACGCCGAGACGTGGGATTCGCTCACGGCCCAGCACCACGACGAGAAGGCTGCTGAAGGGCCGACCGACGAGCCCGGACCGGCCACCCCGCCCGAGCCGAAGCGCGGCAAGGGCGAGTAGCGAGACGAGGATCGGATCCGCGCAGTGACCTCCACCACGAGCAGCAAGGGCCCCAAGGTCCCGTACCGCTGCTCCTTCTGCGGCAAGAGCCAGGAGCAGGTCCGCAAGCTCATCGCGGGCCAGGGCGTGTACATCTGTGACGAGTGCATCCACCTGTGCCAGGAGATCATCGAGGAGGAGCTCCTCGAGACCCCGCGCCCGAAGCCGTCCGCGACCAAGCTGCCGAACCCCCACCAGATCAAGGACGCGCTCGACGCGTACGTGATCAGCCAGGAACGGGCGAAGAAGGTCCTGTCGGTCGCCGTCTACAACCACTACAAGCGGGTCAACGCCGGCCAGCCCGGTGACGAGGTCGAGCTCCAGAAGTCGAACGTGCTGCTGGTCGGCCCGACCGGCAGCGGCAAGACGCTCCTGGCCCAGACGCTCGCCCGCGTGCTCGACGTCCCGTTCTGCATCGCCGATGCCACGTCGCTGACCGAGGCGGGGTACGTCGGCGAGGACGTGGAGAACATCCTGCTGCGGCTCATCCAGGCGGCCGACTTCGATGTCGCCCGGGCGCAGCGGGGGATCATCTACATCGACGAGATCGACAAGATCGCGCGCAAGGCGGACAACCCGTCGATCACCCGCGACGTGTCGGGCGAGGGGGTCCAGCAGGCGCTCCTCAAGATCCTCGAGGGGACCGTCGCCAACGTCCCGCCGCAGGGCGGTCGCAAGCACCCCCACCAGGACTTCATCCAGATCGATACGACGAACGTGCTGTTCATCTGCGGCGGCGCGTTCGACGGCCTCGAGCGCATCGTCGAGGAGCGGGTCGGCAAGCGCGCCATCGGCTTCGGAACGGACGCCCCGATGGGCGCCGAGGAGCGCGGCCGCGTGCTGGAGCGGCTGATGCCCGAGGATCTGCTCAAGTTCGGGCTCATCCCGGAGTTCATCGGGCGCCTGCCGGTCATGGTCACCCTGACCGCCCTCAGCGCCGAGGACCTGGTCCGTGTCCTGACCGAGCCGAAGAATGCGGTGACCCGCCAGTTCCAGCGCTTCCTGTCGCTCGACAAGGTCGAGCTGGCGTTCACGCCCGGTGCGCTGCGCGCCGCCGCCGAGGTGGCGCTCGACCGCAAGACCGGGGCGCGCGCCCTGCGCTCGATCGTCGAGGAATCGCTGCTCGAGGTCATGTATGACATCCCTGAGCGCACCGACATCCGCAAGTGCATCATCACCGAGGAGACGATCCGCGAGGGCCGCGCCCCGCTCCTGCTGACGAAGGCCGAGGTCGACAAGGGCGTGGACGAGACGAACTACGCCCAGCTCCTCGCCGAACGGGGCGAAACCGCGTAGTCACCGGCCGGGACGGGGTGCGCCCCCGCCCGGGCCTCCGGCACCCCCCGGGCCTCCGGCACCCCCCGGGCCTCCGGCACCCCCCGGGCCTCCGGCACCCCCCGGGCCTC
>JBKHXL010000120.1:0-13173 GCA_046566045.1 Candidatus Limnocylindria bacterium | reverse complement strand
TCGACACGGCGAGCTTCGCCGGCTGGTTCCTGCTGGCGGTCCTCGCCGTCTCGATGCTGCTGGCCTGGCTGTGGCGCTACCGGCCGGCCCTGTGGCACCGCGACAACGTGCTCGTGCTCATCAGCCTGCTGGTGGTCGGCGCGACGCTCGCCATGAAGATCACCGCAGGGCGTTCCCTGCTGCAGTTCTTCATCCCGACCGCGGCCGTCGGGATGCTCCTGGCCATCCTGCTCGATGCCACCGTGGCGACCGTCGTCATCGCGGTCCTGGCGATCGTCGGCGGCGCCGTCAACGGCGCCTCGCTCGAGTACACCGCCTACATCTTCTTCGGCGGCATGGCCGGCATCCTGGCCGTGCGCAAGGGTGACCGGATCCAGGTCTTCGTCCAGGCGGCCATCGGCGTGTTCATCGTCAACGCCCTGGTGGTGTCCGTCTTCTCACTGCTCGGCACGCGCGACCTGCAGGGCGTCCTCGAGCTGTGGTTCGCCTCGGCCGTCGCGGCCGGTGGGTCGGCGGTGGCCGCGGTCGGCACCTTCGCCGTGCTCGGCTCGGTGTTCGGGATCATGACCGTGTTCCAGCTGCTCGAGCTGGCCAACCCGTCCCAGCCGCTCCTGCGGCGGCTGCTCGTCGAGACCCCGGGCACGTACCATCACTCGCTGATGGTCGGCAACCTGGCCGAGCGCGCGGCGGAGGCGATCGGCGCCGACGCGCTGGTGACCCGCGTGGCCGCCTACTACCACGATGTCGGCAAGCTGGCGAACCCGCTCGGGTTCATCGAGAACCAGGCCGGCGGCGAGAACATCCACGACCAGCTCGAGCCCGAGATGAGCGCCCAGCTGCTCAAGCAGCACGTGGCCGACGGCATCGACATCGCCTACAAGGCCCGCCTGCCCAAGGCGCTCATCGCGTACATCCCGCAGCACCACGGGACGGCGATCATGAGCTACTTCTTTGCCAAGGCGAAGGAGGCGGCCGCGGCCCCGTTCGGTGGCGTGAGCACGGCCGAGGGAGCCAAGGCCGCCGCCGCCGTCGATGAGCGCAGGTTCCGCCACGCCGGGCCGAAGCCCCAGAGCCGGGAGGCCGCCCTGATCATGCTGGCGGACGGGGTCGAGGCATCGGTCCGCTCGCTGACCTCGCGCGACGAGCCGGCCATCCGGGCGATGGTCTCGCGCATCATCGAGGAGCGCATCGCGGACGGCCAGTTCGACGAGTGTGACCTGACCCTGCGCGACCTCGACCGGATCCGCGAGGCGTTCGTGGGGCAGCTGCTGGGCATGTACCACACCCGCATCGCGTACCCGCAGAACACCATCGTCGAGCTGGAGTCGCGGCGAGCGGCGGCGGCCGGCGGCGGCGGCGGTGGTGGTGGTGGCGGCAGTGGGCCCGGCGGCGGCAGTGGGCCCAGCGGCGGCGGTGGGTCCGGCGGCGGCGGTGGGTCCGGCACTTCCGGCGCGAGCCCGCGACCCGGCGTCGGATCCCCTCGCGACGGCGACCAACCCGCCTCGTGACGATCCCGCCGTTCCGGGCCGGCGACCGTGCCGACCCGGTGGGCGCGTGGCGCGCCGCCGGCCTCGTCCGGCCGGCCGATGATCCCGAGCGCGGCATCGAGCGCATGCAGGCGGTCGACCCCGGCCGCCGGCTCGCCCACGACGACCGCCCGACGTGACGCGCTCGATCTACCGGCCGCCGTGGCGCATCGACGTCACCGTCCGCGACGGCGTGCGCCCGCCCGTCGCGACCACCGCGCTGGTGCGCTGCATCGTGGCTGCACTCGACGCCGTGCGGGCGCCGTCGCCGGCGTCGATCGGGCTGTTCCTGGCGGACGATGCCGAGCTCGCCGCCCTGAACCGCGAGCACATGGGCAAGGACGGCCCGACCGACGTCCTGTCGTTCCCGCTGCTGCCACCCGAGGCGTTCGCCCCGGGCCCCCGGGCGCCGAGCGGGGCGTCGAGCTGGCCGCGACCGCCGGGCGTGCGACTCCACCTCGGCGACATCGTCGTGTCGGTCGAGCGCGCCATCGAGCAGGCCGACGGCGGCCGTGGCGGCCAGACCGGCGACGTGCACTGGTCCGCGGCCGATGAGCTGCGCCTCCTGGTGACCCACGGCACCCTCCACGTCTGCGGTCGCGATCACGCGGATCCCGATGAGGAACGCGCGATGCGCGCCCTCGAGACCGCGGTGCTGGCCCGGACCGGATCGTGACGGGGCCCGGTCGGAACCGCCCCACCGCGCCGCACGTCCGAACGGCGATGACGCCGCACCGCTCGTGGATCCTGACCACCCTGGCCGCCCTGACCACCCTGGCCGCCCTGGCCGCGGCCTGCGCGCCGACGGCGCCGACGGGATCCCCCGCATCCGACCCCTCGATCTCGGCGTCGGCGGGGTCCGGTGCACCGAGCGGCGCTCCGAGCGGACCCACCGGCGCACCCACCGGCGCACCCACCGCGCCTGCGCCGACCGCGCCTGCGCCGACGCCGGGGGCGACCGACGCCCTGCCCCAGGCCGCCGGCCTGCGCTACGCCTGTGACGACGGCCCGAGCTTCCCGGTGGACCTGTTCGATGCGCCCGCCACGGCCGAGCTGGCGGCGCATCCGGCGGCCGAGGCCCTGCGCGCCGCGATCGCCGACCCGGGGCCCGATCTCGATCTGCTCCCGGACCACGGGTACTGGCTCGTGGCACTCGCTGACGATCGGGCCGAGTTCATCGCCCGCAGCGGGCCCGGGGAGTTCGTCGACGCGAGCCTTGTCCGGGAGGCCGGCGCGTGGCGGATCGATGGCTGGGGCGGCTGTCGCCCGCGGATCGCGCTCGATGACCGCAGCGCGACGACCTGGATCCTCGACCCAGCCGGTCCGTCCCCGGACCCGACGGCGGTCGAGATCGGCGCCCTCGTGACGGAAGTGGCCTGCACCGGCGGGCAGGCGATGGGGCCGCGACTCCTGCCCCCGACCGTGGTCTACGGCGAGTCGATCGTCGGCATCGTGTTCGCCGCACAGCCCCTGCCGCCCGACGGCTACGACTGCCAGGGCAACCCATCGACGCGGGTCGTGGTCCAGCTGCGCGAGCCGCTCGGGACCAGGGCCCTGCGCGACATCGGCGTCCTGCCCTACGCCGACCCGCAGGCGCCGATGCCCTGACCGCGGTCCCGGGCACGACCCCGGGTCGGCGGGTACCATCCGGGCAAGCCCGCCCGCCGGACCAGCGCGACGATCGCCACGTCGCCCCGAACGGGATCACGGGCCGCATCGTCATGTCCCGGAGGCCGTCTCGCGTGAAGGTCGTCGTCGGGCTCGGCAACCCGGGCTCGCAGTACGCAGGCACCCGCCACAACATCGGCTGGCTGATCGCCGACCGCGTCGCCGAGCGCGCCGGGTGGTCCGGTCGCGGCCGCCAGCGTGACGCCTCGACCGTCGTCGGCGGGCGCTACCGGGGCCTCGACCTGACCCTGGTCAAGCCGCTCACCTACATGAACGAGTCCGGCCTGGCGGTCCGCAAAGTGCTGGCCCGCGAGCACGCACCGCTCTCCGACCTGCTCATCGTGGTCGACGACTTCGCCCTGCCGTTCGGCAGGCTGCGCTTCCGCGAGGCCGGGAGCCACGGCGGGCACAACGGCCTGCGCTCGATCATCGACGAGATGGGCACCGAGAAGTTCAGCCGCCTGCGCGTCGGCATCGGAGACCCCATCCGGGACGCGCGCGACCATGTCCTCTCGAGGTTCGAGCCCGACGAGGTGCAGCGCCTCGACGAGCTGCTCGACGCCGCGGCCGACGCGGTCGAGGCCTGGGCGCGCGACGGCACGAGCAAGGCGGCCAACCGCTTCAACACGTTCCAGCTGCGCGAGGCCGATGCGACCCGCCTCGCGCCGCCGGGCGAGGTGGACGGTCCGCCCGACGCGAGCGGGGTCCGCCGCACGAAGACCGGCTGGCGCCGCGTCCTGCCGGGCAAGCACGGCGACCGAGTCGACCACGAGCACGATGCCTGACGAGCCCGGGCGCCCAGGCTCCGCGATCCGCGGCCGGCGAGGCCGGGACCGGCACATCGGCGAGCAGATCGCCGAGGCCTTCGCGGCTCGCGAGCGCGACGCGGCGGCCAGCCCGCAGGACGTCGCCGGTCCGGCCGCGGCGGCGACTCCGGCCGCGACGGCGACCGCCGAGCGCGACTTCGACCTGGCCGCGGTCGACGCGGAGGTCGAGGACGCGCGCCGTCCGGCCACGATCCGCCGTCCCAGGCCGGCCGGGGCCCGCTCGCGCGGCGATCGTCGCACCGGGGGCCATCGGCTGCCCGACCTGTCCGCCCTGCCGCCGCTGCTCGCCGCGACCGGCACGTTCCAGGCCCTGCGCGAGCGGTTCGGCACGCCGGCCGATCTCGGCCGCGCTGGACGGCACGTCGGGCTCGTCGATGTCCCGCACGGGGCGAAGTCGTATCTCGCGGCGACCCTCGCCGCCGGCGAGCCGGTGGTCTGGATCGCTCGCGACTCGGAGATCGCCGACCGGGTCGTGGACGAGCTCGGGGCGTGGCTCGGCGACCCGTCCCTCGTGGCCAGCCTCGAGCCACGCTCCGCGCTGGCCTACGAGCGCAGCGAGCTGATCGCCGACGAGACCGCCGCGCGCGTCGCCGCCCTGTCGGCCTGGCGCGCCGGGCGAGCCCGGGTCCTCGTCGTGGGCGTCCAGGCGCTGCTCCAGCACACCATCGCGCCGGACGACCTGCCGGCCGCGCCACGTACCCTGCGGGTCGGCGCCCGGGTCCACCAGGACGTGCTGCTGCGCGATCTGCTGGATCTCGGCTACAGCCCGGTCGCCGAGGTCGCCGGACGGGGCGAGTTCGCCCGGCGCGGCGGGATCGTGGACATCTTCCCGCCGTCGCTCGACCTGCCCATCCGGCTCGAGTCGTTCGGCGACGAGATCGACTCGCTCCGGGCGTTCGATCCGACCGACCAGCGCACGGTCGCCCGGGTCGATGCGGCGGTCCTGCTGCCCGCGTCGGAGTTCCTGCTGCCGGCCTCGGGCGTGGCCGCGATCCGCGAGCGCCTCGGGCGGCGAGCCGCCAGGCTCGGCGAGCGGCTGGCCGCCGACCTCGCCCGGTTCGAGGGCACGGACGCCGATCCGCTCCGGCCCGACCAGGCGTCACGGGTCCTGGCCGTCGGGGACGCGGCCGAGATCTGGGCGCCGCTGCTCGCCCCGGCGACCGGCCTCGAGCACATCCCGCCCGGCACCCTGCTCGTCCTCGATGAGCCGGGCGACATCGCGGCCGCAGCGGCCTCGCTGTGGCGCCAGGCCGACGAGCGGCGCGCGGAGCTCGTCCAGGCCGGCGACCTGCCGGCCGACTGGCCGCCCACGTACCTCGCGCCGCGCGACTGGACGTCGCGCCTGGCCGCCAGCCGGACGCTCGAGCTCACCTGGGAATCCGAGCCGGCCCCGGACGTGACCCTGGCCGCCGGGCTGCGCAGCACGGGCGATCCGTTCGGCTGGCGCGAACCCAGCCTGCCGCCCGGCCGCATGGCCCGCCTCGAGGACGCCGTCGCGAGCTGGCTGGAGGACGGCGCCCGCCTGGTCATCGCCAGCGACCAGGCACCGCGCCTGGCCGATGTCCTGGACGAGGCGGGCCACGCCGTGGCGGTCGTCGAGCGGATCGGCGAGGCGCCGCCGCCCGGCGCGA
Organism: Candidatus Limnocylindria bacterium; assembly: GCA_046566045.1. Taxonomy (GTDB): domain Bacteria; phylum Chloroflexota; class Limnocylindria; order Limnocylindrales; family CSP1-4; genus SPCO01. Next base: position 7,521 of record JBKHXL010000120.1, on the reverse strand, counting down.
TCGCGCTCGTCGGGCGCTCGCTCAACGGCGGGTTCGTCGGGGGTCCCGACGGGCTCGCCTTCGTGACCGATCGCGAGCTGTTCGGCAGCGTCCGGGTGCGCCGCCCGAAGGCGCTCCGGCGGGTCGTCCCGCGCGACATCCTGGAGCGCCTCGACGAGGGCGACCTGGTCGTCCATATCGACCACGGCGTGGCGCGCTTCGAGCGGATGCTGCGGCGTGGCCCGGCCGGGGAGGAGCGCGACTATCTCGAGCTGAGCTTCGCCGGCGGCGACCGGATCTTCGTCCCGGTCGAGCAGATCGCGCGGGTCACCCGCTACGCCGGCGGCGAGCGGCCGCAGCTGAGCAAGCTCGGCGGCACGGAGTGGCTGCGCGCCAAGCAGCGGGTCCGTCGAGCCGTGGCGGAGCTCGCCGACGACCTGCTGGCGCTGTACGCCGCTCGGGCCCGGGCGCACGGCCACGCGTTCAGCGACGACACGCCGTGGCAGCAGGAGCTCGAGGCGTCCTTCCCGTACGAGGAGACCATCGACCAGCTGCGCGCGTCGGCCGAGGTCAAGGCCGACATGGAGCAGGGCCGCCCGATGGACCGGCTGGTCGTCGGGGACGTCGGCTACGGCAAGACGGAGGTGGCCCTGCGCGCCGCGTTCAAGGCGACCCAGGACGGCAAGCAGGTCGCCGTCCTGGTGCCCACGACCGTGCTCGCGGCGCAGCACCACACGACGTTCAGCCAGCGGTTCGCGGCCTTCCCGCTCGAGGTCCGCCTGCTCTCGCGGTTCGTCTCGACGAGGGATCAGGCGGCGACCATCGCCGGCCTGGCCGACGGCACCGTCGACCTGGTCATCGGCACGCATCGTCTGCTCAGCAAGGACGTTCGCTTCCACGATCTCGGCCTCGTCGTGGTGGACGAGGAGCAGCGCTTCGGGGTCGCGGCCAAGGAGCGGCTCAAGCAGCTCCGCCGCGAGGTGGACGTCCTGACCCTCAGCGCCACCCCGATCCCACGCACCCTCAACCTGGCCATGGCCGGCATCCGCGACCTGAGCGTCATCGAGACGCCGCCGGAGGACCGCCTGCCGATCCAGACGCGCGTGGCCGAGGCGAGCGCCGGCCTCGTTCGCGATGCCATCCAGCGCGAGCTCGACCGCGGCGGGCGGGTCTTCTACGTGCACAACCGGGTCGAGACGATCGAGGCCCAGGCCGAGCAGCTACGTCGGCTGCTGCCGGACGCCCGGTTCGTGGTGGGGCACGGCCGGATGGCCGAGGGGGCGCTGGAGCGGGTCATGATCGCCTTCGCGTCGGGCGAGGCCGATGTCCTCGTGTGCACGACCATCATCGAGTCCGGCCTGGACATCCCCAACGCCAACACGATCATCATCGACCGGGCCGACACGCTCGGCCTGGCCCAGCTGTACCAGCTCCGCGGCCGGGTCGGTCGATCGGCACGGCGGGCCTACGCCTACCTCCTGTATCGGCGGCGCGAGCGCCTCAGCGACGAGGCCCGCAAGCGGCTGCAGGCGATCTTCAACGCCTCCGAGCTGGGCGCCGGCTTCCAGATCGCCCTGTCCGACCTCGAGATCCGCGGCGCCGGCAACATCCTGGGCGGCGAGCAGTCCGGGCACATGGCCGCGGTCGGGTTCGACCTGTACTCGCGGATGCTGGCCGAGGCGGTCGAGGAGGAGAAGGCCAGGCGCGAGGGCCGCGAGCCCCGGGTCGAGGCGCCGCAGGCGGTGGTGGACCTGCCGGTGGACGCCCACCTCCCCGACGACTACGTGGCCGACGAGGCCCAGAAGCTGGAGCTGTACCGGCGCCTCGCCCGGGCTCGCACGAGCGGGGACATCGCGGCCTTCCGCCAGGAACTGGCGGATCGGTTCGGGCCGCTCCCCCCGGCCGCCGTCCGCCTCGCCGAGGTCGCCGAGCTACGCCTCGCCGCCGAGGCGGCGGGGATCGCCTCCATCGCCCGCGAGGGCGGCTGGCTCATCGTCCGGTTCGGCGCGGCCCTCGGGCGGGCCGCGGTCATGGGCCTGCTCGGCGACGGGGGACTGCCCGGGGTGAAGGCCGGCGACCTCGTCATCGGCGCCAGCCAGGTCCGCGTCCGGGCGCCGGCCGCGGCTGCGCGCGCCTGGCAGCTCACCCAGGCGATCGTGGCCCGCTTCGCCCGTGCGGCGCCCGCGCCCGACGGGACGACGGCCGATCAGCGGCAGTCGACGTCGGTCGAGGCGTAGATCGCGCCGGCCGCGTCGTGCAGGTCGGCGATGCAGCGACCGGCGCCGGGGCGGTCGGTCAGGACGAGGCGGGCGATGTCGCGGACCAGGACCGGCGACAGCTCGGCCAGCGCCTGACCGCCCCAGTCGAGACAGGCCTCCTCGCTGATCGCGCCCTGCCCTCGACACTCGACGATCCGGTCACCGCTGGCACCCTCGATGCGGACCTCGGTGGTCGTCGGGGCCGACGGCAGGAGCGCGCAGCCGGCCACCAGCCACGCCGCCAGCGTGGCGCCCCGGAACGGCCCGATCGCGGTCCTGCGCATGTGTCACCCCCAAGTCCTGCGCGCGCAGGGCCCATCATGCCACCGCGACCGGGAACGCTCCGGCGGCCGTCCTACCGGCTGACGCTGAACTCCTGCAGCATGCCCAGCACGAAGTGGGGCGGGCCGTCGCCGAGGTCGGGCGGGCCACTCGCGTCGGGATCGAGCGACGGCATGTCCGTCATGCCCTGCGGGATGAAGCAGACCATCAGGTACTCGCCCGGCTCGTCGACCGTCAACGCGTCCGGTGCGGTCTGCCCGGGCTCGGCCATCGTCTGGCCGATGAATCGGACCTGGGCGAAGGCCTCGTCCTCCGGCAGCGCGAGCAGCTCCTCGAAGGAGGTCGTGACGCCGTCGTTCTTGCGGACGATGACCATCTCGTGGAGCTCGGCGCCGTCGTTGCGCATGGTGAACGTGATCGGGCCGTCCAGGTCGGTGCCGACGTCACTGAAGGCGTAGTCGGTCGCGACGACCTCGACCGCGGTCGCCTGGGACGGCGCACCCGACGGGGTGCCGCTGGCCGGGTCGGACGGAGTCGCCGACGGAGCGGCGAGGGAGGGATCGCTGGTCGGGGTGCCGGTGCCGGCGCACGCGGCGAGCGCGGCGACGGCGACGAGCGCCATCGGCGCCACGGCGCGGATCGGATGCATCAGGGCGTCCTCGCTTCGTGATGGTCGGACCGGGGCCGTGCCATGGTGGCGCGGGCGACCTTGCAGCCACGCGAGGGAACGCCACCACGACGCGATGGACGGATGTCGATGCCCGAGGGTCCAGCGATCTGGATGTTCGGCCGAGGCGACCGCGACGCACCTGCGGCACACTTGGACCATGCCGCACAGCCAAGCCGTGGAAGCACCGAGCGGGGGTCCGCGCGGCAGCGGCACGCCCCGCGCCGACCGCGACGGCCTGTGGTCGCCGGGCCGCCGGGGCCTGACCGGCGGGCTGGCCCTGACCATCACGCTCGTCGCCTTCGAGGCGCTCGCCATCTCGACGGTGATGCCCGTTGTCGCGGCCGACCTTGGCGGGATCGAGCTCTACGGCTGGGTGTTCACCGCGTTCATGCTGGCCTCGCTCGTCGGCATCGTCGTGGCCGGCGCGCTGATCGACCGGCGCGGTCTGGGCTTTCCCTTCGCGGCGGGCCTGACGCTGTTCGCCATCGGCCTCGTGATCGGCGGGCTCGCCCCGACCATGCCGGTCCTCGTCGCGGCGCGGGTGATCCAGGGTCTCGGGGCCGGCGTGATCCCGCCGGTCGCCTACGTCGCCATCGGGCGCAGCCTGCCCGAGCGCCTGCGGCCGCGCATGTTCGCCACGCTGTCCACCGCCTGGGTGCTGCCCGGCGTGCTCGGACCGGCCATCGCCGGCGTCGTCGCCGACCTGTTCGACTGGCGCCTCGTCTTCCTCGGCCTGCTCCCGATGCTGGCGGTCGCCGCCGCGATCTCGTTCCGACCGGTGGCGTCCATCGGCTCGCCCGCGCCGTCGAGCGCGGGGGAGGCCACGGCCGCTGCATCGATGCGCCGGCGCCTCCCGCTGGCCCTTGCGGTCGCGCTGGGGACCGGGCTGGTCCTGGCCGGCCTGACGTCCGGGGCGGTGGTCGCGACCATCGGCTTGCTCGCGGCGGGGCTCGTCCTCGGCCTCCCGGCCATCGCGCGCCTGACGCCGCCCGGCACACTGCGGGCTGCGCGCGGCCTGCCGACCGCGGTCCTGATGCGCGGCATCCTCACCTTCGTGTTCTTCGGGGTCGAGGCCTACGTGGCGCTCGCCCTGGTCGACGGCCGTGGTCTTTCGGCGGCGCAGGCGGGCATCAGCCTGACCGTGGCGACCGTCACCTGGACGGCCGGCTCGTGGATCCAGGCGCGCTTCGCGTCGCGCATCGATCCCGAGCGCTTCATCGTCGTCGGGCTGGCCGTGACGATCGTCGGGCTGGCGGCCTTCGCCGCCGTGCTCCTGCCGGGCGTCACGCCGTGGGTGTCGATCCCGACCGTGGCCGTCGCCGGCCTGGGCATGGGCCTTGCCTACTCGCCGACGACGCTCATCGTCCTGCGCCGGGCGGCGGCCGGCGAGCAGGGGTCCGCCTCGGCTGCGCTGTCGCTGGCCGATTCGCTCGGCACCGCCCTCGGCACGGGCATCACCGGCGCCTTCGTGGCTGCCGCGGCCCGCGGCGGACTGGCCTCCACGGCCGGCCTCGCGCCCGGGTTCGCCGTCGCCATCGGGGTCGGCCTGGCCGGCCTCGTCGTCGGCCGTCGCCTGCGCGAGGCGAGCGAGCCTGCCACGGTCGGCGAACGCGCCCGGGCCGCGGCGGCGGGCACGGGACCGGCCGAGGCCTGACCCTCGGCCGGCGCACACCGCTGGGGTAGACTTCGAGGCGGCCGCCGTCCGATGCATGCGGTCTGTCCGACATCCCGGGCACCGTATCGCCACCAACGTCCATGGAGGTCCCACCAGCATGTCCGCCGAGGCGCTGCGCGAGCGGATCCGTGAGATCCCCGACTTCCCCAAGCCGGGGATCCTGTTCTACGACATCACCACGCTGCTCAAGGACCCCGTCGCCTACAAGCAGGCGATCGACGAGATGCTGGCTCCGTACACCGGCTGGGCGATCGACCTCGTCGTCGGCATGGAGTCGCGCGGGTTCATCTTCAGTGCGCCGATGGCCTACCAGCTGGGCGCCGGGCTCGTGCCGGTCCGCAAGCTGGGCAAGCTGCCGGCCGAGACGATCTCGGTCGAGTACGCCTTGGAGTACGGCTCGAACACCCTGGAAGTCCACCGCGACGCCATCCAGCCCGGCCAGAAGGTCCGCATCGTGGACGACCTGCTGGCGACCGGCGGGACCGTCAAGGGGACGATCGAGCTGATCGAGCGCCTGCGCGGCGAGGTCGTCGGCCTGGCCTTCCTGGTCGAGCTCGAGTTCCTCAAGGGTCGTGACCGCCTCGAGGGCCGACGGGTCGACAGCGTCATCAAGTACTGAGTCGGACCGACCGACGGCCCGCCACGAGCCCCACCCATTGACCGACCCGACCCCCGACCGCGACCCCGCCGACCCCACGCCGGACGGCGAGGCTGGCACGCCGGTCGAGCCGGCCGGGGCCGATCTGGGCCGGCGCCGGTTCTTCCGCCAGTTCGCGGGTGAGCTGCTGCAGGGCGCGGCGACGGTCGTCGGTGCGGCCCAGGTGCTGCAGCGGGCCTCGGCCGAGGCGGCCGGCGCGATCCTCGATCCGACCAGCCTGGACGGCACGGCCCCACGGGACGTGGCGGAGATCCCGGCCGGGCCGCCGACGGGCTTCCGCACGCCGTTCCGCGAGGGGCCGGGGGTGCTGTACATCATCGACCAGCGCAAACTCCCCGACGTCCTCGAGGAGTACCCGGCGAAGTCCGCCGCCGAATGCGCCTTCGCGATCCGCGAGATGATCGTCCGCGGGGCCCCGGCCATCGGACAGGTGGCGGCCATCGGCCTGGCGATCACGGCCTCGAAACTGCTGACCACCCGGCCGTACGCGCGCCGGGCGACGCTCCGCGGCGCCGCCAACGCCCTGCGCAACAGCCGGCCCACCGCGGTCAACCTGCGCTGGGCCGTGGACCGGATGATGGCCGCCTACGAGGCGGTCGGCGACCTGTCCGAGGACGGCCAGGCGATCGCCGCGGCGATGCGCGACGAGGCTGACGCGATCGTCGCCGAGGCGACCGACGACCATGGCCGGCTGGCCACCTTCGGGCGCGACGTGCTGCCGTATCCGGACGGACGGTCGCTGCGCCTGCTGACCCACTGCAACACCGGTCCGCTGGCGTGCGGCCAGTTCGGGACGGCACTCGGCGTCGTGCAGGCGGCCCACTACGCGGAGCGGCCGCTCCACGTCTGGGTGGACGAGACCCGGCCGTACCTCCAGGGCGCCCGCCTGACCGCCTGGGAGCTGGCCCAGGCCGGAGTGCCGCACACGCTCATCCCCGACGCCGCGGCCGGACACCTGATGGCCCAGGGCGAGGTGGACGTGATCGTCGTCGGGGCCGACCGGATCGCGGCGAACGGCGACACCGCGAACAAGATCGGTACCTACACCCTGGCGGTCGTGGCCGCCCGCCACGCCGTGCCGTTCTACGTCGCCGCGCCGCTCAGCAGCGTGGACCTCGCGGCCGCCGACGGGACCGACATCCCGGTCGAGGAACGCAAGGCGAACGAGGTCCTGTACATCCGCGGCGTGCGCATCGCCCCGCCCGACACGGACGTCCGCAACCCGTCGTTCGACATCACGCCGGCCGAGCTCATCAGCGGCATCATCACGGAGGAGGGCGTCCTGACCGCGCCCTTCGGCCCGGCGCTCGCGGCCGCGATGGAGCGGCGCGACGCTCGCCGCGCCGCGACCCGGCCGCCCATGGCGCCGCCGCCCGCTCCGCCACCCGAGGCGCTGACGCCCGACCCCCGGACCGACGACGCCCCGACGGAGCCGACCGAGTCGACGGACCGCACCGTGGAGGCAACCGCCTGATGGCGACCGTGGCCATCGGCCGTCGAGCGTCCGTGGTCGCGCGGCCGACGACGGATCGGGCGCTCCTGCGCGCCTTCCTGGAGCAGGATCGGCTGTACTCGGCCTACGCCATCTGCGACCTCGAGGATCGCGAGTTCGGCCGGACGCGCTGGGCCGCGGCCTACGACGGCGACGCGCTCGTGGCGGTCGGCCTCGAGTACACCGGTCCGACGCCGCAGCCACTGTTCACCCTGGGCACGGCAGACGGGATCAGCGCCATCCTGCGCGACGTGATCCGGCCTCGGGCGGCCTACATCGCGGCCCGGACCGAGATGCTGCCTGCGGTGGAGGCCTGGTACCGGGTGGACCCGGGTCCGCAGATGATCCGGATGTGGGTCGACCGCCAGCGCTTCCGGCCCTATCCGGCGACGGTCGGCCGGCTCCTCCCGGTGGAGATCGGCGAGCTCAACCGGCTCTACCAGCTCGGCTTCGCGTCGTGGCTGCCGTCGAGCTCCATCGCGGACGGCGTGTACTACGGGATGCGGG
>JBKHXL010000119.1:0-32397 GCA_046566045.1 Candidatus Limnocylindria bacterium | reverse complement strand
CGTAGTCGGACAGCCGCGCCGCCTCCAGGTCGAAGTCGATGGGCAGGTCGCGCACGATGGTCGAGAGATCACGGCCCATGTCGATCTGCTCGCGGTGCTCGCGCAGCTTGTCGCGGAGCTTCTCGGGGGTGACCTCGTCGATCCGCGCGAATAGCGACTCCAGGTCGCCGAATTCGCGGATGAGCTTCGCCGCGGTCTTCTCGCCGACGCCCGGCACGCCCGGGATGTTGTCGGTCGGGTCGCCCTTGAGCGCCTTGTAGTCGATCATCTGGTCCGGCCGGAGGCCGAACCGCTCGTCGATCCGCGCGACGTCGTAGATGACCGTGTTCTCGACCCCCGACCGCGTCGTCATGAGGCGGACGCGCGGGGTGACGAGCTGGAGCATGTCGAGGTCGACGGTGACGATCGTCGTCTCGAGGTCCTCGCGCGGATCGAGCTGTCGGGTGATCGTGCCGATGACATCGTCGGCCTCGTAGCCGGGCATCTCGAAGACGGGGATGCGCAGCGCCTTGACGACCTCGCGGACCTTCGGGAACTGGTCGCGCAGGTCGTCGGGCATCTTCACCCGGGTCGCCTTGTAGTCCGCGTACTGCTCGTGGCGGAACGTCGGGCCGGGGAGGTCGAACGAGACCGCGAGGTAGTCGGGCTGGAGGTCCTGGATGCCCCGCAGGACGATGCTCGCGAACCCGAAGACGCCGTTCACCAGCTCGCCCTTCGAGGTCGTGAGGGGCGGGAGGGCGAAGTATCCGCGGTAGACGAGCCCGTAGCCGTCGAGCAGCATCAGGCGTTCCATCGGCGGGCCTCGGGGAGGTGACGCGGCGGGCGCGGCAGCGATCGTGACTGGACCGGGGGCATCGCCGAGAGTGTACCCGTCGTCCGGCCGACGACGAACGCGCTAGGAGCGGCGACGCGCCGTCCAGCGCAGGGCGAACAGCCCGAGCCCCAGGATGAGCAGCGTGCCGCCGACCACGACGGGCACCGACATGCCGGTGGTCTCGTCCTGCGACGACAGCTCCTCGGACGACTGGGCCCGGATCCGGTCGGTCGGATCGGTGGCGCCGGACGATGCCGCGGGCGCCCCGTCGGTGGAGGCATCGCCCTCACCCTCGGTCCCGGCCGTGTCCGGACCGGCGGTCATCGTCCCGACGTCGGGCGACGCGCCAGGTGCGGCGGCCGGGCCCTGGGCGGATGGCACGAGGGCCGGGACGGCGGACGACGTCTGGTCCTCGGCGACGGCCGCACCGGCGGCGCCGCCGAACGGCAGCGCGCCGGGCACGGTCCCCACCAGGACGCCGATGAGGCCGAGCGTGGTCAGGCCGACGGCGAGCGGTCGGGTGACGCCGTCCCGCGCCGACCCGATCGTCGCCAGGATGCGGCGCCAGCCGCCCGGCTGCAGTCGAGCCGCATCGGCGGGGGTCAGGCGGAAGTCCCGCGTCCGGCGGGGCGTGGCCGCCGTCCGCAGCCCGGCCGCGAGGATCAGCAGGTCGGCATGGAGCGCGGCGCACGCCTCGCAGTCCGCGACGAGGCGGGTGGCCACGACGAGCTCGGACGGCGACAGGGCCTCGGCCGCGTCGCGGTCGGCGAACGCTGCGACGAGTGCCGCGTCGTGGGCGGCGTGGGACGGATCGATGCGGGGCGTGGCGGTCATGTCGTTCGTCTGACGGTCGTGCGCCGACCGTGGTTCCCGGCGATCGTCATCGCAGCCGCCCGGCCAGGCGCACGCGTCGCCGGACGACGAGCGCCCCGGCGAGCCCGAGGAACGCCATCGACAGCAGGCGCAGCGCGGATCGATCGGCGGGCGCCGCCTCGGATCGCGAGCCGCCGCTCGGGGGTTCGGCCACCGTCGGCGCGGGCGGGACGACGACACCCTGGTCGCCCATCAGGTCCACTGGACGATCGCCCGAGCGCGGCGGGTCGCCGAGCGCCTCGATCCCCGGGCCGCCGGCCGCGGCGTCCCTGCCGGGCGGGAGCACCGTCGGGATCGCGCTCATGAGCAGCCCGACGATGCCGAGCGTGGTGAGCCCCACCGCAAGCGGGCGGGTCACGCCGTCGCGCGCGCTCCCGACCAGGGCGACGACGCGGCGCCAGCCTCGCGGTCGCAGGCGGGCGGCAGCGGCGACGGTCAGGCGCAGGTCCCGCGGGCGAGCCGGGATCGCGGACGCCGGCAGGGCGAGCGCCAGGGCGCGCAGGTCCGTGGCCAGGGACCGACAGTCCCCGCACGCGGCGAGCGTGGTGGGCAGGCTGCCGCCGCGCTCGGCGGCCGCCGCGGCCAGGAGCGGGTCGTGCCCGCGGTGATCAGCCACGGAACAGGTCCATCCGGTCCTCGAGCTGCGCGCGCAGCGCCAGCCGGCCGCGGTGGATCCGCGACTTGACGGTCCCCAGCGAGACGCCGGTCATGTCGGCGATCTCGGCGTAGTCGTAGCCCTCGACGTCGTACAGGACGATGGCCGTGCGCTGGTCGTCGGTGATCGCCTGGAGCGCCCCGGCCAGTACCCGGCTGCGCTCGCCGTGGAGCGCGATGCGGATGGGGTCCACGTCCTCCCCGGCCGGCGGCTGCCAGCTTTCGTCGTCGAGCTCGGGGTAGGGCTGGACGGGCCGCCGCTTGCGGGCGCGCTGGGTATCCATCGCCGCGTTGACGCAGATCCGGTTGAGCCAGCTCCTGACGCTGCCGCCGCGGAACTTGTCCAGGTTGCGATACGCGGAGAAGAACGCCTCCTGGACACAGTCGGATGCCTGGTCGCGATCCGGGACCATGCGCACCACGAGAGCGAACAGGGCGTCCTGGTAGAGCACGACGAGGTCGTTGAATGCGTCGAGGTCGCCGGCTCGGGCTCGCTCGATGAGGATGAGGTCGCGGCGCTGGACGGGGTCATCGGGGACCGTCGTCGAGCGAAGGTCCTCCACGGTCGGGGGGTCCCTCCGGACGGCGATTGCGGGGCTGGCGAAGCGCGGCGAGTCTAGCATCGTCGTTCCCGCAGACGCCTTCGTCGCGAACCGGGTTCCCGTGCCCAGCCCTGCTCTGGTACGGCGGGTGGGACTCGAACCCACAAGCCCTTGCGGGCAGCAGAGTTTGAGTCTGCCCTGTATGCCAATTCCAGCACCGCCGCACGGCCGCCACTATAGCCGGTCGAGGGCGCCCGTCAGGCGGACATCGGAGTCGATCCCCGGTCGGCCACGACCCGCCCGAGCTGCATGACCATGACCGGCGCGGCCAGGCGTCCCGGGTCCGCCAGGGGATCGCCTTCGACGAGGACGAGGTCCGCCTGCCGCCCGACCTCGATGGTCCCGACCTCGTGGTCGACGCCGAGGAGGCGCGCCGCCGAGGACGTCGCCGCCCGGAGGGCCTGCATGGCCGTGGCGCCGTGCTCGACCAGGAGCGCGATCTCACGCCAGACCATGTCCGCCGTCACGCCCACCTCGCCGGTGTCGGTACCGGTCGCGATGGGGACGCCGGCCCCGATGGCGGCCTCCGTGGACGCCCGGTGGCGTCGCTCGATCAGATCCTGACGTTCGCGCTGGACGGGCGTCAGCCCGTCGAGCGTGCGATTGACGTCGGTCACGACGAGGGTCGGCACGAGCCACGTCCCGGCCTCGGCCATGGCTTCGATGGCGGCCCGATCGGCGAGCCAGGCATGCTCGACGCTGGTCACGCCCGCGACGACCGACCGGCGGACCGATTCGCCGTCCTGGGCGTGGCTCATGACCCGCACTCCGGCGGCGCGAGCCGCGGCCACGATGGCGCGCAGCTCATCCACCGTCAGCTCGGGCGCGCCGTGGACCATCCGCCCCGGCTCGTGACCGGTCGTCGTCAGCATGGCCGCCTCGGAGGCGACGGCCTTGACCACGTCGGCGCCGGCCTCGATGACCGAGCGGACCGCCGCACCGAGCGCGGCCGCGCCCGATGCGCCCAGGCCGAAGGCCGCCCCGTGCCCGTCCGGCGCCCCGACGGCGGTCCCGGCGGCGACGATCCGAGGTCCGGCCACGGTGCCGGCCGCGATCCGGTCGCGCAGCACGAGCTCGAGGCCGCGGATCGAGCCGGCGCCCCGCGCCGTGGTGACGCCGGCGCGCAGGGCCCGGCCGGCGTGGATCGCGGCGCGCTCCAGGATGGCCGCGTCCGACCGGCGGGCGATCGCCTGGAGCGAACCCTCGGTCGGATCGAAGGTGTAGTGCGCATGCGCGTCGATGAGGCCCGGCAGGAGCGTCCGGCCGGCGCCGGGCACGACCGTCTCGCCGGCGACGGGATCGTGCGGCGCGTGCGCCTCGATGGCGACGATCCGGTCCCCGTCGATCACGATGTCGCGGTGCTCGAGCGGGGCGTCGGCGATGCCGTCGATGACCCTGACGTCGCAGAATCGGTGGCGCACGGGAATCAGGGTATCGTGCGGGGACACCCGCCACGCGATCTTCGGGAGTCCCATGTTCCGACGCATCTTCGGTCCGTCCACCAGCCCCGCCGCGGCGCGCGAGGAAGCGGCCCTGACCGACGCCGCCAGCACGGCCGGCGACACCGCCTCGGTCCGCCGCATCGTGGCCCGCCTCGAGTCGCTGCCACCCGAGCAGGCCCGCCTCGTGGCCGCCGCGGCCTACACGCTCGCCCGGGCGGCCCACGCCGACCTCGACATCAGCGCCGACGAGATGGCCGTCATCGAGCGCGAGCTCCAGGTCGACGGCGCGCTCGATGAGCCGACCGCCGTCCTGGTGGCGGAGATGGCCCGACTCCAGGCCAGGACCGTGGGCGGGACCGAGGACTACGTGGTGACGCGCGAGCTGGCCCAGCTGGCCAGCGAGACCCAGAAGGTCGACGTCCTGCGGGCGTGCTTCGTGGTCGGCGCGGCGAGCGGGACGATCTCGGCCGAGGAATCGGCGGTGGTCAACCAGATCGCCACGGAGCTCGGGCTGGACCCGGACCTCGTGTCGGCCGTCCGGGCCGAGTTCCACGAGCGCCTGTCGGCCGTGCAGGAGGTCCGCCGGATCGCGGGCCGCTGACGCCGGCCCGACGTCGGGCGACCGATCGATCAGGCGCTGGCCAGGCGCAGCACCACCAGGCCGTCGCCCAGCCGGCGACGGACCTCGGCCACCAGTTCGGCGTCGTAGGCGACCCCTCGCCGGAGCTCCATCGGCAACGGCGCTCCCCCTCCGGCAGCCGGCACGTGGATCACGACCCTGGTCGAGCCCGGCCGGTCGCGCAGCAACGCCTTGACCTGCTCCATCGCGCCGACCAGGCGATCCGCGCCGGCCGCGCGCTCGAAGCGCACGTGGAGGACGCTGTCCGGGCCGGCCGCGATGGGCACGCTGGCCGTCGCGTCGGCCACGATCCGGGCACGCGCCTCGTCCGGCACCGCGGGCTCGTCGCCCTCCTCGGTGTCACCGGCCGCGATCGAGCCGGGCGCCTCCATGTAGGTGCGGACGGGCTCCAGCGGCGCGATGCGCGGCATGGCCTCCGGCGGCGGTCCCGGGTCGTGGACCGGCGCAGGGACCCGGGTGGCGGTGGCGGTGGCGACCGGCGCGGTCGCCCCCGGCCCGGGTCCGACCGCGACCGGTTGGCGGCGTGACCCGTTGCCGTTGCGACCGCGGTCGCCCGAGGCGACGTCCCGGGCGAAGGCCTCGGGGCCCTTCTGGACGGCCTCGTCCCAGTCCGCCGCGAGGTCGGCCAGGAGCGACACCTCCTCGCCCTTGTGGTCCACCCGGCCGGCGACCAGCAGGATGGCGCCATCGCGCCACGTCGCCCGCGTCTGCTCGAACAGGCGCGGGAAGACGACCACCTCGATCGAGCCCTGGAGATCCTCGAGGGTCGCGATCGCCATCGAGTCGCCGCGCTTCGTGATGACCGTCCGCAGCCCGGTCACGATCCCGCCGACGACCACGCGCTGGCCGTCGAGGGCCTCGTCGCGAAGGTCGCCCGAGTAGGCGTTGACGTAGCGGCCCACCTGCTCGGCGACCTCGCCCATCGGATGCTCGGAGAGATACAGGCCGAGCAGCTCCTTCTCCCACCGAAGTCGCTCGCGGACCGGCACCTCGCTGGCCGGTGGCAGCGGCCGCTCCAGGACCGACGCCTCGGCGGCGCCCAGGTCGAACAGCGAGGTCTGGCCGCTGATGCGGTCGCGCTGGGTGGCCTGCGCTGCGGCGATCGCGTCGTCGAGGCCGAGGAGCAGCTGCGCCGGATGCCCGAACGCGTTGAGCGCGCCGACCTTGATCAGCGCCTCGAGGACCTTGCGGTTGGCCAGGCGGAGGTCGATCCGCGTGCAGAAGTCGGTCAGCGAGCGGAACGGGCCGTCGGCGGCACGGGCGGCGATGATCGATTCGATCGCGCCCTGCCCGACGTTCTTCACGGCCAGCAGACCGAACCGGATGCTGTCCCCCTCGACGGTGAACTCGAGGTGGCTGCGGTGCACGTCGGGGGTCAGGACCTCGATGCCCATCCGTCGGCACTCGGCGACCGCCGCGGCGACCTTCTCCTCGTTCGCCCGGAAGGCGGTCAGCACCGCGGTCATGTAGTCGACCGTGTGGTTCGCCTTCAGGTACGCGGTCTGGTAGGCGATCAGGCCGTAGCACGTGGCGTGCGCCTTGTTGAACCCGTAGCGCTCGAACGGCTCGAACGCCTTGAACACCGCGTCGATGACCTGCGGCTCGACGCCGCGCTCGGCCGCCTGGCTGACGAACTTCTCCTTCTGGGCGCGCAGCACCGCCGACTTCTTCTTGCGGATCGCGTAGCCCAGCGTGTCCGCCTCCGGCCCGGTGAACCCGCCGAGCGCCACGGCCGCGGACATGATGTCCTCCTGGTAGACGAAGATCCCGTGGGTCTTCTCCAGGTACGGCTCCAGGAGTGGATGGAGGTAGGTCACCTGCTCCAGGCCATGCTTGCGCCGGATATAGGCGGGGATGTTGTCCATCGGGCCCGGGCGATAGAGCGCGACCATGGCCGCGAGGTCGTACACCGACGTCGGGCGCAGCTCGCGGATGTAGCGGCGCATGCCCGCCGACTCCAGCTGGAAGACGCCGGTCGTCTCGCCGCTGGCCAGCAGCTCGAAGGTCCGTGCGTCATCGAGCGGGATGTGGTCCAGATCGATGGCGATGCCGCGGTTCTCGCGGACGAGGTCCACCGCCTGGCGCAGGATGGTCAGGTTCGACAGGCCGAGGAAGTCGAACTTCAGCAGGCCGAGGGCCTCGATCGCGTGCATCTCGTACTGGGTCATCAGCCCGTCCGAGTTGGTCGCCCGCTGGAGCGGCATCAGCTCGGTCAGGGGCTCGCGCGAGATGACGACGCCGGCGGCGTGCGTGCTCGCGTTGCGGGCGACGCCCTCCAGGTGGCGGGCGAAGTCGATGATTCGCTTGACCGACGGGTCGGCCTCGACCTGCTCGCGCAGCGGCGGTGACGTCTCGAGGGCCTCGTCGAGCCTGATCCCGAGCTGGTTCGGGACGGCCTTGGCGATGCGGTCCACCTCGCCGTACGAGTGGCCGAGCACCCGGCCGACGTCGCGGATCGCGGCCCGGGCCAGCATCGTGCCGAAGGTGATGATCTGGGCGACGTGGTCCTGGCCGTACTTGCGCCCGACGTAGGCGATGACCTCGTCGCGGCGGCCGTCCTCGAAGTCCACGTCGATGTCGGGCATCGTCACGCGGTCCGGGTTGAGGAAACGCTCGAACGGCAGCTGGTACAGGATCGGGTCGACCGGGGTGATGCCCAGCGTGTACGTCACGATGCTGCCCGGGGCGCTGCCGCGGCAGGTGGTCTGGATCCCCTGCGAGCGGGCGAACGCGATGAAGTCGGCGACGATCAGGAAGTAGCCGGCGTAGCCCATCGAGATGATCACGCCGAGCTCGTAGTCGAGGCGAGCCTGGAGCTCGGGCGTGACCGTGCCGTAGCG
Organism: Candidatus Limnocylindria bacterium; assembly: GCA_046566045.1. Taxonomy (GTDB): domain Bacteria; phylum Chloroflexota; class Limnocylindria; order Limnocylindrales; family CSP1-4; genus SPCO01. The sequence goes on along the minus strand of JBKHXL010000119.1, from coordinate 24,532 downwards.
CCGTTCGAGGCCGCGCTGGCACTCCTCGCGCAGCCAGCTCTCCGTGGTGTGCCCGTCGGGGACCGGGAAGTGCGGGATGCGCAGCTGGCCGAGAGGCAGCACGAGGTCGGTCATCTCGGCGATGCGCCGGCTGGCCCGGACCGCATCGAGCTGGTCGGGGAAGAGCGCGCCCATCTGGGCTGCCGACTTCACGTAGAACTCGTGCGTGCCGAACTTGAGCCGGTCGGGCGTGTCCAGGTTGTTGCCGGTGCCGACGCACAGCAGCACGTCGTGCGCCTCGGCCTGATCCTGGCGGACGTAGTGCAGATCGTTGGTCACGACCAGCGGCAGCCCGACGTCCGGCGCCAGCCGGAGCAGCTGGCCGTTGAGTCGCGCCTGCTCCGGCAGCCCGTGATCCTGGAGCTCGAGGAAGAACCCGTCCGGACCGAAGATCTCGCCGTAGCGGCCCGCCACCTGCCGGGCGAGCTGCCAGTCCTCGACCTCGAGCGCCTTGGCGACCTCGCCGCCGAGGCAGGCCGACAGGCCGATGAGCCCCTCGCTGTAGCGGGCCAGACGGTCGTGATCGATGCGCGGCTTGTAGTAGTAGCCGTCGAGGTGCGCGTCCGTGACGAGCCGGCACAGGTTCTGGTAGCCGCGGAAGTCCTTCGCCAGGAGGATCAGGTGGAAGGGCTGGCTGTCGGCCTTGCCCTCCTTCGACGTCATCGAGCGGGGCGCCACGTAGGTCTCCACGCCGACGATCGGCTTGATCCCCTTGGCCCTGGCCGCCTGGTAGAACGCGACCGCGCCGTAGAGGGCGCCGTGGTCGGTGACGGCCATCGAGTCCATGCCCGCGGCGGCCGCCGCGTCGACCAGCTCGGTGATCCGGCCGAGGCCGTCGAGCAGGCTGAACTCGGAATGGACGTGGAGGTGCGTGAAGTCGTTCGGGGCGATGGTCGTCACGGGAGGTCAATGGTAGCCGGGCAGGCGGCCCGGCGGCAGTCGAGCGGGGGTCGTCCGTGGCGGATCCGCGCTCGGACCGGCTGGTACCGTACGCCGATGGCCACCCCCGCCATGATCGATCGAACCCATCTCGACGCCCTCGAGGCCCGCGAGAACGCGCGTTTCGTGGCCGAGCGCCCGCGGTCGATGGCGCTGCTCGAGCGGTCCCGCCGAACGATGCCGCGGGGCGTGCCCATGGCCTGGATGGACGACCTGTACGAGCACCCGCCGGTGTTCGTGGCGCACGGGCACGGCGCCACCATCACCGACGTGGACGGGCACGCCTACCTCGACATGTACCTCGCCGACATGAGCGCGTTCTGTGGACATGCGCCGGCCGCCGTCGTGGAGGCCGTGAGCCGACGGATGGCCCTCGGCAACCAGTTCCTGATGCCCGGCGACGACTCGATCATCGTGGCCGAGCACCTTGCCGCTCGATACCGGTTGCCCAAGTGGCAGTTCACGCTCTCGGCGACGCAGGCGAACACGGAAGTCATCCGCCTGGCCAGGGCGGCGACCGGGCGCGAGGTCGTGCTGATGTTCGACGGGAAGTACCACGGCCACGGCGACGCGACGCTCGTCGTGCTGGAGAACGGCCAGGTCCGACCCGAGGAGCACGGGCTCCCGCGCTCGATCAGCGATCAGGCCCGGATCATCGGGTTCAACGACGTCGACGCCCTCGAAGCGGCCCTTGCGCGACGAGATGTCGCGGTGGTGCTCGCCGAGCCGGCGATGACGAACGCGGGGTTCATCCTCCCGGACGCCGGGTTCCACGAGGCGCTGCGGCGGCTGACGCGCGAGACCGGCACGCTGCTTGCGGTCGACGAGACCCACTCGCTCGTCACCGCCTACGGCGGCCTGACCGGGCTGTACGGCCTGGAGCCCGACATGCTGACAATCGGCAAATCCATCGCTGCCGGCGTGCCGCTGGCCGGCTACGGCATGAGCGAGGACATCGCTGCCCACATCGCCCCACCGGCCGGCGGTCACCTCGTCTCGGGCGAGGCCGTCGACCAGGTGTCCACCGGCGGCACCCTGTTCGCGAATGCCCTGTCGATGGCCGCGGGCCGGGCCGCCCTCCTGGAGGTCCTGACCGAGGAGGCGTTCGAGCGAACGGCCGAGCTCGGCGCGCGCATGGCGAGCGGGTTGCGGACGGCGCTCGAAGCGGTCGGACTGCCCTGGACGGTCGTCCAGGTGGGCGCCCACGCCGCCTACTTCTTCGCGGCGGCGGCGCCGCGCAACGGCGCCGAGTCGCGCGCGGCCGACGATCCGCGACTCCGCGCCCTCATGCGCGTCTGGCTGGCGAACCGCGGCGTCTGGGAGTCAGGGTGGTGGCTCGGCCCGACCGTCTCGCTGGCCCACACGGCGGACGATGTCGATCGCTACGTCGATCTGTTCGGTCGGTGTCTGGCCGACCTCGTCGGACGGTCCGGGGAACCGCAGTGACGGGCGGGTCGACGACGATCCGCGGGGGTCGGGTGTGACCGACGGGTCCGACGCCACCGACGTCGATACGCTCGTGGTCGCCGCGCTCGACGCGCTGCCGCCCGTCTACCGGGACCGCCTCGGGTCGGTCGCCATCGTGGTCGAGGACGAGCCCACGCCCGCCCAGCTGGCATCGGTCAGGGCGCGCGGACTGTACGGGCTGTACCAGGGCGTGCCGCGCACGGCGTACGGCGCCGACCTGGCCGCCGTCCCGAGCAAGATCACCATCTTCCGCGGACCGCTGGTCCGGGCGTACCCCGATCCGGAGCGCCTGGCGGCGGCCGTCGCCGAGACGGTCCACCACGAGATCGCCCACCATTTCGGCATCAGCGACGCGCGCCTGGACGAGCTGCGCTCGGGGCGATGAGCGCGTGGGGGAAGGCCCTGCCGCGACGCCGATGCCATGCCGGATCGTCCGGTCCGCGGCCCGCGCGGCCGACTCGTCTACCCGCGGCCGATGGCCTTTTCGACCACCGGCAGCAGCCGCTCGACCCAGCGCGCGTACTGGGCCCCGCTCGGGTGGAGGCCGTCCTCGGCGACGAGGGTCGGGTCGGTGACCGCCGCCAGCGAGATGTCGTGGATGTCCACGAACTCGATCGACCGCTCGGCGGCGAGGCGAGCCATGATCGCGTTGTTCGCCCGGATGCCGGCCGCCTGCGCAGCGGGCTCACCGTAGTTCGCCCCCTGCGGCGTGACGGTGTAGTCCGGGATGGCGACCGTCACGATCCGGCCCGGCGGCAGGCGCTCGAGCAGCGCGTCGAGGATCGTCACCACGTTCCGCTCGTAGTCCTCGGCCGGCACCCGCCGGACGACGTCGTTGACGCCGATGAGGAGGGTCACGAAGCCCGGCTCGTACGTGGCGAGGGCGGGCAGCTCGACCTCGATCACGTCGCGCGACGTGAAGCCGTTGGTGGCCAGGTTGGCCGCCAACCGAAGCGTCGGCTCGGTCGGCCCGAGCGCGGCCACGAGCTGGTCCGGGAAGCGCTCGGCGGCGTCCACCGAGGTGCCGATCGTGTACGAGTCGCCGAGGGCCACATAGGCGATCCCGGTCGCGGACGACCCGGCTCCCGGGACGCTCACCGCCGCACCTCCGGTGCAGGCCGCCAGGACCGGCGCCAGGGCGACGACGGCCGCGGCGAGCCGCTCACGCACCCCCGCCCCCAAGCCGGCCGACCGCCTCGACGAGCATCGCCATCAGGCGCTCCCGGTCGATGGTCATGCCGACCTCGGCGTTCGGCTCGCGCCCGCTGATGCCCTCCGGATCGGCGATGGTGCGCCCGCGCGACGGGCCGTCCGACGTGTCGACGTCCACGCGCAGGCGCTCGCCGGCGACGAGCGTCGGCTCGAGCAGCCAGGCGACGGCCACCGCGTCGTGGACCGGCGGGCCGTCCCAGCCGTAGCGGTCGCGGTGATGGATGGCGAAGAAGCGCATGAGGTCGGCGAAGACGCGCCCGCCGGTCGAGCCCAGCGCCTCGAGGGCCGCCACGTCGGGCGGCAGCATCAGGGCCTGGTGGGTGACGTCGAGGCCGACCATCCGGAGCGCCAGCCCCGCACCGAACACGATCGCCGCGGCCTCGGGGTCGGCCCACATGTTGAACTCCGCCGAGGCCGTCGTATTGCCGATCCCCAGCGAGCCGCCCATGACCACGATCTCGCCGATCCGGTCGTGCAGGTCCGGTGCGGCACGCAGGAGCAGGCCGAGGTTCGTCAGCGGACCCGTGGCGACGAGCGTGACCGGCACGGCAGCCTCGCGCAGCAGGCCGGCGGTCAGCTCGAGCGCGGTCCGGGTCGCCGGGGGCACGAGCGGCTCGGGCAGGTCCGCACCGTCCAGGCCGGACTCGCCGTGGAAGGCGATGGGGATCCACGGCTCGCGCGCCAGCGGCCGGGCCGCCCCGGCCGCCACCGGGATGTCGGGACGGCCGGCCAGGGCGAGGATCCGCCCGGCGTTGCGCGTGGTCCGCTCCAGGCCGGCGTTGCCGGCCACGGTGGTGATGGCCAGGACGTCGATGCGCGGGTCGGTGACCGCGAGGGCGATCGCCAGGGCGTCGTCGTGACCGGGATCGCAGTCGAGGATGACGGGCCGCATCGCGAGAGCCTAGCGCCTCCCCCGCTCTCCCCGCGAGCGACCGCGCGGGCGACCTCGTCGGGCCCTATGCTTGCCCGGGCCATCCGACCCGGCGCGACCATGCCGCGCGACGCTTGCCGCGGGACGTACCGCATGGGTAGGATGCGCGCCAACGGCCGACTCCCCCAGGAGTCGTCGCGCGTCGATCCCCGCGACCTCTGGACAGCCGTCCACCCCGGCGCGCGGATCGAGATCATGGAGGAGGACACATGCGCATCCGTACTACCGGACTGGCCCTGTTCGCGGCCGCGTCCGTCATCGTCGCTGCGTGCGGTGGTGGCGGCGAGTCCGTCGCCCCGTCCGTCGCGCCGACCGACGCCCCGTCCGTCGCCCCGTCCGTCGCGCCGACCGACGCCCCGACCGCGGCCCCCGGCGCGGATCTCAAGATCGGCGTCGTCACCGACGTCGGCACCGTCAACGACAAGAACTTCAACGAGTACACCTACGTCGGCGCCCAGCAGGGTGCCGCCGCGATCGGCGCCGCCGAGCCCCCGGTCGTCGTGCCGACCTCGGACGCGGACTACGGCCCGCTCATCCAGGCGTTCATCGACCAGGACTTCGACATCATCGTGTCGACCGGCTTCAACCTCGAGGGCGTCACCGCCGCCGCGGCCAAGGCCAACTCCGACATCTGGTTCATCGGCGTCGACCACGCCCCGTGCATCAACGCCGCGGGCGACGTCGATCCGACGTTCGCGGACTGCTCGGGCGACATCGCCACGCTGCTGCCGAACTACATCGCGATCAACTACGCCGAGGATCAGGCGGGCTACCTCGCCGGCATCGTGGCCGCCTCGGCGACCAAGAGCAACATCATCGGCGCCATCGGCGGCGTGTCGCTGTGCGGCCCGTGCATCCGCTATATCCAGGGCTACGACCTCGGCGCCAAGTCGGTCAACCCGGACATCACGGTCAAGGCCGCGTGGGTCTCCGACAGCGACTTCCGCCTCGGCTTCGCCGACCAGGCGGCGGGCAAGAACTTCGCCCAGCAGTTCATCCAGCAGAACGCCGGCGTGGACGTGCTGTTCCAGGTCGCCGGCCTGACCGGCAACGGCGTCATCGACGCCGCGTGTGAGGCCGGCATCAACGCCATCGGCGTCGACGTCGACCAGCACGAGTCCTATCCCGCCTCCCAGGCGTGCATCCTCACCAGCGCCGAGAAGAAGCTGTCCAACTCGGTCTCGCAGTCGATCATCGCGATCGCCGACGGGTCCGCCGCGGGCGGCCGCACGACGTTCGACGCCGCCAACGACGGCATCGGCGTGTCGCCCTTCTACGACGCCGCGAGCAAGCTCGCTGCCGATACGCAGTCGAAGGTCGATGCGGCCCTCGCTGCCATGAAGGCGGGCACGCTCGTGACCTGCCCCGAGGATTGCGGGTCCCAGGACGCCCTCCCGCTGGGTGACTGAGTCCCACTGAACTTCGGCACTCCCGAGCGGGTCGGCCATCGCGGCCGGCCCGCTCGCGCTATCCCCACCTGACGGACGAGGGACCGCCGATCATGACCACCGACAGCGCACCGGTCCTCGCACCCGCGCTCGAGATGCGAGGGATCACCAAGCGGTACCCGGGCGTCGTGGCCAACGACAGGATCGACCTCGAGATCCGACCGGGCGAGATCCATGCCCTGCTCGGCGAGAACGGGGCCGGCAAGACCACCCTGATGAACGTCCTCTACGGCCTGGCCCGGCCGGACGAGGGCGAGATCCTGCTCGACGGGACGAAGGTCGAGCTGACCGGACCGTCGGACGCGATCGCCCGCGGCATCAGCATGGTCCACCAGCACTTCATGCTCGTCCCGGTGCTGTCCGTGGCCGAGAACATCGTCCTCGGCGAGGAGACGATGGCGGGCCCGATCTTCCTCGACCGCCAGGAGGCCTCGCGCCGGATCATCGAGCTCGGGCGGCGATTCGGCTTCGAGGTGGACCCGGACGCCAGGGTCGGCTCCCTGTCGGTCGGCTGGCAGCAGCGCGTGGAGATCCTCAAGGCGCTCTATCGCGAGGCGAAGATCCTCGTCCTCGACGAGCCCACGGCCGTCCTCACCCCGCAGGAGACCGAGGAGATCTTCTCGGTCCTGCGCGGCCTGGCGGCCGAGGGCCACAGCATCGTGTTCATCAGCCACAAGCTGTACGAGGTCCTCGAGATCGCGGACCGGATCACGGTCATCCGGCGCGGCAAGGTCGTCGGCGAGCGCATCCCGTCCGAGACGGACGAGGAGGACCTGGCCGAGCTGATGGTCGGGCGCGAGGTGTCGCTCGTGGTCGACCGTGGCGAATCCTCGCCGGGCGACGTCGCCCTGGAGGTCAGGGGCCTGACCGCGCGCGACGACCGCGGCCGCGAAGTGGTCCACGGGGTCGATCTCGAGGTCCGCAGCGGCGAGATCCTGGGCATCGCCGGCGTGGCCGGGAACGGCCAGGACGAGCTCGTCGAATCGATCGTCGGGCTGCGCCGGGCATCGTCCGGCTCGGTCGTGCTGGACGGCGCCGACATCACCGCGCGCGGCTCCCGCGGCGTGTACGAGGCGGGCGTCGCGTACGTGCCGGCGGACCGCCATCGGTTCGGGCTGGTCCTGTCGTTCCCGATCGCGGACAACATGGTCCTGACCAGCTATCACCGCGAGCCGTACAGCCGCGGCCTGCTGCGCAACGACGCCGCGATCGCCCAGACGGCCGAGGAGCGGGTCAAGGCCTTCGACGTGCGCACGACCTCGACGAGCGCCCGCGCCTCGACCCTGTCCGGCGGCAACCAGCAGAAGGTCGTCGTGGCGCGCGAGTTCGAGCGCGACTTGCGCCTGCTGGTCCTCGACCAGCCGACGCGCGGACTCGACGTCGGCAGCATCGAGTTCATCCACCGCCAGGCCATCGCCAAGCGCGATGCCGGGACGGCCATCCTGCTCGTGTCCGCCGAGCTCGATGAGGTCCTCGAGCTGTCCGACCGGATCGCGGTCATGTTCCGCGGCCGGATCGTGGCCGTGATGGACGGACGGACCGCGGACAAGAACGAGGTGGGCCTGCTGATGGCGACCGGTGGACGGACCCAGACGGGCGAGGCGGCCGCCACGACCGGCGGGAGCGCGGCATGACCGCCCTCGGCCGGATCTGGGGCATCCTCGCCCTCCCCCTCATCTCCATCGTCCTGTCGGTCATCGTCGGGTCGATCGTCATCACGCTCGCGGAGTGGCTCGTCGGCGGGACCCTCGACCCGAGCCTCGCGTTCAAGGCCTACGGCGCCCTGGTCTCGGGCTCGATGGGCAACTTCAACTCGATCGTCAACACCCTCGTGTCGGCCACCCCGCTGCTGCTCGGCGGGCTGTCGGTCGGCCTCGCGTTCAAGGCCGGCCTGTTCAACATCGGGGCGCAGGGCCAGTTCCTGATCGGCGCCCTGATGGCCGTCATCGTGGGTGTCTGGATGCGCGAGGTGCCGTCGATCATCGGCATCCCGCTGGCGGTCGGCGCGGGGATGCTGGGTGGCGCGGCGTGGGGGTTCATCCCGGGCTTCCTCAAGGCGACCGCCGGCGCCCACGAGGTCGTGGTCACGATCATGCTCAACTTCGTGGCCATCGCGACCCTCGCGGCCATGGTCGCCGGCCCGCTCGACGTGCCGGGCTCGCCGTCGCCGATCACGCTCGACGTCGGCAACGCGGCGTTGCCCGTGTTCCTCGGGCGGAACGGCCACATCGGTCTGCTGATCGCGCCGCTGATGGCCGTCCTGTACGGCTTCCTGCTGTATCGCACGACGCGCGGCTTCGAGATCCGGACGGCCGGCGCCAACCCCGATGCCGCGCGCTACGCCGGCATGTCGCCGCGCTTCCTGCTCGTCCTGACGATGTCGCTGGCGGGGATGCTGGCCGGCATGGCCGGCGCGTTCGAACTGCTCGGGGTGACCAAGAACATGACCGCCTCGTTCGGCACGACGGTCGGCTTCGACGCCATCGCGGTCGCGCTGCTCGGACGGACGAGCCCGGTCGGGATCGTGCTGGCGGCGCTCCTGTTCGGCGCCCTGCGCACGGGCGCCGCCGCGATGCAGATCCAGGCCGGCGTCCCGCGTGAGCTCGTGGACGTCCTGCAGGCCACGATCCTGTTCTTCCTCGTGGCGAGTCCGGTCATCCAGCGGCTGTTCCGGCTGCGCGGCGCGAGGTCCGGCCTCGAGGACTCGGCCTCGTTCGCCAAGTCGTACGGCGGAGAGGCGGGGGCACGCTGATGGACGGACTGATCGAGCTCCTGTACGCGATCCCGATCCTCGGACTCGTCTTCGAGTTCCTGGGATACCTGCTGGCGACCCTGCCGGACATCGCGCCGATCACCCTGCGCGCCGCGGTCCCGATCGCCTTCGCCGCCCTGTGCGGTGTGATGTGCGAGCGCTCGGGCGTGGTCAACATCGGCATCGAGGGCACGATGCTCACGGCCGCCTTCGTCGGCTGGGCATCGGGCGTCTTCCTGCTGCCGGCGCTCGGCCCGTCCGATCCGATCGTGTTCGGGATCACGCCGGTGCTCCTGATCGCGCTCGGCCTGGCCGTCCTGTCCGGCCTGCTCGTGGCGACGATCCATGCCTGGCTGTCCATCTCGGTCCGGGCGGACCAGATCATCACCGGCACGATCATCAACATCGCCGCGTTCGGCGTGACCGGCTACCTCAACACGCTGCTGGCCAAGAGTTCGCCGACGGGCGCGGGCGCGTTCAGGGCCCTGGCCACCCCGGACGCGGTCAAGGACGTCCCGATCGTCGGCTGGCTGGTCGCCACGCTGCTCGCCCAGGGCCCGTTGACGATCACCCTGCTGGTCCTGGTCGTCGTCTTCCAGATCCTGCTGTTCCGCTCGCGCTGGGGCCTTCGGACGCGCTCCGTCGGCGAGCACCCGCGCGCGGCCGAGACGGTCGGCATCGACGTCATCCGCCTGCGCTACCGGAACGTCATCACGGCCGGCGGGATCGCCGCCCTCGGCGGCGCCTTCCTGAGCATGGAGGCGACCGCGTCGTTCCAGCAGAACATGACCGCCGGGCGCGGGTTCATCGGCCTCGCGGCGATGATCGTCGGTCGCTGGAGCCCGCTCGGGGCGTTCGGCGCGGCACTCCTGTTCGCGTCGGCCCAGGGCCTCGGGCAGTCGATCAAGATCGTGCCGCCCGGCGGCGAGCTCGGCTCGATCCTGGCCACCCTGCCCGGCCAGTTCTTCGACGCCCTGCCCTACGTGGTGACGATCGTGGTCCTGGCGGGCGTGGTCGGACGGAGCATCCCGCCGGCCGCCGACGGCGTGCCGTACGAGCGCGAGGCCGCGAGCTGAGCCGCGAGGACGTCGAGCGAGCCCGGGCCTTCCTGGATCTCGAGGAGGGTCGTGGGCCGGTCGCCGTCCTCGACGACGCGGGCATCGAGCGCGTCCTGCGGGCCACCCGCCGGATCGCCGTGATCGGGGCCTCGTCCGATGAGCTGCGCCCCTCGTTCAGCGTCTTCCGCTACCTGGTCCACCACGGCTTCGAGTGCGTCCCCGTCAATCCCAACGAGCGTTCGATCCTCGGCGTGCCGGCCTTCCGCACCCTGGCCGAGGCGATCGAGGCGACCGGCCCGTTCGACCTGGTCGACGTGTTCCGGCGGTCCGAGCTGTGTGTCCCGCATGCGCGCGAGGCCGTCGCGGCCGGCGCCCGCTGCCTGTGGCTCCAGCTCGGCGTGGTGAACTGGGAGGCCGCCCGCATCGCGGCCGACGGCGGCCTGGAGGTCGTGATGGACCGCTGCACGGCGATCGAGTGGCGCCGCCTCGTCTCGCGGGGACGTCGCCCGTCCTGACCGGACCGCGACGGGTCAGCGCAGCAGGAAGCCCAGGAACACGAGCCCGAAGCCCGCGACGGCGATGAGGCCGGCCCGCTGGGCCTGGCGGCGCAGGACGGCCATCGCCACCGACGCGCCGGTCGGACTGCGGTCGCGTGCGCCGCCGCGCCACGACTCGTAGCGGGCCACGTTGGCGTCCTGCTCGCGCAGCGCCTGGTAGCGCGACCACGGGCCGCGCGCCCGCTGGTAGCCGGCGATGATGAGCGCCACGCCCGCGACCCACAGGGCGATGTTCAGCGGGCCCATCAGCGGTCGCTGCCATCGTCGCGGTCGGCGGGCCCGGCGGCGCGGTGGGCGGGCTCGGCGGCGCGGTGGGCGGGCTCGGCGGCGCGGTGGGCGGGCTCGGCGGCGAGGCGGTCCCGGAGGGCGGCCTGCACGAGGGCCGCGTTGGCCTGGCCGCGGGTCGCCTTCATGACCTGGCCGACGAGGAACCCGGTCGCCTGCGCCTTGCCGGCCCGCACGTCGGCCACGGCGGCGGGATTGGCCGCCAGCACGGCGTCCACCGCCGCCCCGAGCGCGCCCTCGTCGGAGATCTGGCGATAGCCGCGCGCGGCGATGATCGAGGCGACGTCTCCCGCGCCCCGGCCGTGCGCCTCGAGGACCTCCTTGGCGTTGGCCCGCGACACGTCGCCGCCGTCGACCGCCGCGATGAGCGCGGCGAGCTCGGCCGGCACGATCGTCACGGCGCCGCCGCTGGACGCGGCCGATCGACGCAGGCGGAGGTACTCCCCGGTGACCCAGTTCGCGACCGACTTCGCGGCGAGGCCGGGACCGCCCGCGGCGAGCGTGGCCTCGAACAGGGCGGTGGCGTCCGCGTCGGCGACCAGCACACCCGCGTCGTACGGCGAGAGGCCCAGCTCGTCCGTGTAGCGCGCTCGACGCGCGGCCGGCAGCTCGGGCAGCAAGGCGCGCAGCTCGTCGAGCCAGGCCGGGTCCACGTGCAGCGGCGGCAGGTCGGGCTCCGGGAAGTAGCGGTAGTCGTCCGACGATTCCTTCCAGCGCATGTGGTACGTCTCAGCGCGGTCGTCGGACCAGCCGCGGGTCTCCTGGCGCAGCGGCTCGCCGGCGTCGAGGGCGCCGGCCAGGCGCGCGATCTCGTGCTCGATGGCGCGCTCCAGCGAGCGGAACGAGTTCATGTTCTTGACCTCGACCCGCGTGCCGAAGGCCGCGCTCCCGCGCGGTCGCAGCGAGACGTTGGCCTCGACCCGCAGCTGGCCGCGCTCCATGTCCGCGTCGGAGGCGCCGATCGTGCGCAGCAGCAGCTGGAGCTCCTCGGCATAGCGGCGGGCCTGCTCGGCCGTGCGGATGACCGGCTCGGTCACGATCTCCATGAGCGGCACGCCGGAACGGTCGAAGTCGATCAGGCTGACCCTGCGCCCGTCGGCGCCCGCCGCGTGGATGAGCCGGGCGGTGTCCTCCTCGAGGTGCGCGCGCGTGATGGTCACCTCGAACGGCCCGTCCGCGGTGTCCACGAGCAGGCGACCCATCGACGCCAGGGGCAGGTCGTACTGGCTGATCTGATAGCCCTTGGGCAGGTCCGGGTAGAAGTAGTTCTTGCGGTCCCAGCGGGTCGAGGCCGGGATCCGGGCCTCGATGGCCAGCCCGGTCGTCAGGACGTGCTCGACGGCGCGGCGGTTGATGACCGGCAGCGCCCCCGGCAGGCCCAGGCAGACGGGGCAGACGTGCAGGTTCGGGGCGTCGTCCTCCTGCGCGGTCGAGCAGGCGCAGAACATCTTCGAGTCGGTCCGCAGCTGGCAGTGGACCTCGATCCCGATGATCGCCTCGTAACGGGCGAGCGGGTCGGCGGCAGCGGGAGCGACGGTGGCGGACATCGCCCCAGAGTCTCGCACAGGCGCGCTCACCCGGGCCGCACGCGGGCCACGAACCGGCCGATCCGGACGAGCGCCTCCTCGAGCCGGTCCGGCGCGGTCGCGTAGCACATGCGCACGTGGCCGGCGCCCGACGGCCCGAACGCCGATCCGGGCACGACCGCCACCCGCTCCTCGATCAGGAGCCGCTCGGCGAAGGCCTCGTCGGACAGGCCGGTCGAGGTGATCCGCGGGAAGGCGTAGAAGGCCCCTCGCGGCTCGAACGTGGCGAGGCCCATCGCGTCGAGGCCATCGACCAGCCGGCGCCGCCGACGGTCGTACTCGGCCACCATCCGCTCCACGTCGGGCTCCGCGCCCTCCAGGGCGGCCAGGGCCGCATCCTGGGCGACGGTCGGGGCGGACATGATCCCGTACTGGTGGATCTTGACCATCCCGGCCAGGATGCCCGCCGGCGCCGCGACCCAGCCGACCCGCCAGCCGGTCATGGCGTAGGCCTTCGAGAAGCCGCCCATGAGGATCGTCCGCTCGCGCATCCCGGACAGGCTGCTGAACGCTCGGTGGCGATAGTCGCCGTAGGCCAGGCGGTCGTAGATCTCGTCGCTGTAGACGAGCAGGTCGTGGCGCCGGGCGATGGCCGCCAGGGCGTCCTGCACCTCGTCGGGCAGCACGGCGCCGGTCGGGTTGGACGGGTAGCCCAGGAAGAGCGCCTTGGTGCGCGGCGTGACGGCCGCCTCGACCGCGGCCGGGTCGAGCGCGAAGTCGTCCTCGAAGCGGGTCGCGACGTGCCGGACGACGCCGCCGGCGAACACGATGGCGGGCACGTAGGCGACGTACGAGGGCTCGTGCAGGATGACTTCGTCGCCCGGGTCGCACGTGGCGCGCAGGGCGAGATCCAGCGCCTCCGAGGCGCCGACCGTCACGAGCAGCTCGTCGGCCGGGTCGTACGACACCCCGTAGCGGTCGACCAGGTGGCGGCTGAGCGCGCGGCGCAGCTCGAGCGTGCCGTGGTTGCTGGTGTAGTGGGTGCGGCCCCCGCGCAGCGCCTCGACCCCGGCCTCGACCACCGAGCGCGGCGTATCGAAGTCGGGCTCCCCAACCCCGAGGCTGATGACGTCGTCCATCGTCGCCGCGATGTCGAAGAAGCGCCGGATGCCGGACGGCGGCACGGCCTGCACGCGCTGCGACAGCACGCGCTCGGCAAGGGGCCGCCGAATCGCCTCCTCGGCCGCGGTCATCGGCGCAGGGTCGGCGTCGCCGGATCCTCGAGCGCGGCGAGTCCGGGCGGCTCGACGGTGCGCCAGTCGGCGCCGGCGGTGACGGCCTCGTAGCCCCGGGCCAGGCCCAGGAGCTCGGGCTCGGACCACGGCGCGCCGATGAGCTGGAGACCGACCGGCAGACCCTCGGACAGGCCGGCCGGGATGGAGACCCCGGGCAGGCCGGCCATGTTGACCGGCAGCGTGCAGGCGTCCGACAGGTACATCGCCACCGGGTCGGCCATGCGCGCGCCGAACGGGAACGCGACGGTCGGCGAGGTCGGCGCCACGAGGGCATCGAAGCCCCGCGCCCAGAGCGCGTCGAAGTCGCCCTTGATGAGGGTCCGCACCTTCTGGGCCTTGAGGTAGTACGCGTCGTAGTAGCCCGCCGACAGGGCGTAGGTGCCGAGCATGATCCGGCGCTTGACCTCGGCGCCGAAGCCCCGGCCGCGGGTGGCCAGGTAGTCCGCCAGCACGTCGCGGCCCTCGCCCAGGCGGGGCCCGTAGCGGATCCCGTCGTAGCGCGCCAGGTTGGCCGAGGCCTCGGCCGGGGCGACGATGTAATAGGTCGCGAGGCCATAGTCCGTGTGCGGCAGGCTGACGTCCTCGACGATGGCGCCGGCGGCCTCGAGGGCGGCGACCGCCTCGCGCACGCGCGCCTCGACCCCGGGCTCCATGCCGGCCACGAAGTACTCGCGCGGCAGGCCGAGCCGCTTGCCGCGCAGCGTGGCGGCGGCCTCGTCGTCCCCGGCCGGCAGGTGCAGGAGCGTGTCCGGGACCGGCGTGGGCGACGAGGTCGAGTCGCGCTCGTCGCGACCGGCAACGGCATGGAGCAGCGCCGCGGCGTCGCGCGCGTCGCGGGCGAACGGGCCGATCTGGTCGAGCGACGAGGCGAACGCCACGATCCCGTAGCGGCTGACCCGACCGTACGTCGGCTTGAGCCCGACGATGCCGGTCATGGCGGCCGGCTGGCGGATCGAGCCGCCGGTGTCCGTGCCGATGCCGAGCGGCGCGTGGTAGGCCGCGACGGCCGCCGCCGAGCCGCCGCTGCTGCCGCCCGGCACGCGACCGAGGTCCCACGGGTTGGCCGTCGGACCGTACGCGCTGTGCTCGGTCGACGAGCCCATGGCGAACTCGTCCATGTTCGTCTTGCCCAGGACGACCGCGCCGACGGCGCGCAGCCGCTCGACGATGTGCGCGTCGTACGGGGCGCGGTAGCCCTCGAGGATGCGCGAGCCCGCCGTGCACTGGCCGCCGGCCACGCTGACGAGGTCCTTGAGGGCGACGGGGATGCCGAGCAGCGGGTGGAGGGCCGCCAGCGCGGCCCGCCCGCCGGTCCTCGCCGCGGTCAGTCGCCCATCGGCCGCATCGGCCTCGGCCAGCGCGGTCTCCCGGTCGATCGCCAGCCACGCGTTCAGGCCGCGATCCTGGCGCTCGGCCAGGTCGAGGTGGGCCTCGGCCAGGGCGCGTGCCGTCACGCGCCCGTCGCGCAGGGCGGACGCCATCTCGTGGGCGTGGAGGCGCGTCGGATCGACCGCCGCGGCCGTGGGGTCCACCGCGCTCACTCGCCGCCGAGGATGGCCGGAACGATGATCCGCTCGCCGTCGTGGTCCGCCGCATTGGCGAGGACCGCCTCGCGCGGCAGGGATGGACGGGCCACGTCGTCGCGCAGGATGTTCTCGAGCTCGATGACCTGGGCCGTCGGCGCGATGTGGTCGGTCGGGACCTCGCTCAGGATCGCGTACTGGTCGAGGATGTGGTTGAGTTGCCCCTCCAGCAGGGTCAGCTCGTCCTCGGTCAGCCCGAGCCGGGCGAGGTGGGCGACGTGATCGACGTCGGCGCGCGACAGGGTGGCCATGCGCCCGATGATAGCGGACCGACCCGGTCCCCCCGACGACCCGACTGGCGCTACGATCGGGCCCGTGTCCGCAGCCTCCATCCGGCCGATGACCCCGGGCGACATCGAGCCCGCCGGCGCCGCCATCCTCGCCGACGACTGGGGCGACCGGCGGACGTGGTTCGAGTACGCCGTGGCGGCGCCGACCGTCCACCCGTACGTGGCCGAGACCACCGACGGGGTCGTGGGGACCGCCGTGGCCGCGATCCACGGCCCAGTCGCCTGGATCGGCACGATCTGGGTCCAGCGCGCGGCGCGGCGGCTCGGACTGGGGGCCGCGCTGACCGCCGCGGCGATGGATGCGGCCGAGGCGGCCGGCTGCGCGACCCAGGTCCTCGTCGCGACCGAGGCGGGTCGACCGCTGTACGAGCGCCTCGGCTTCGAGGTCCAGACCTGGTACCGCACGATGGAGCGGCGCGGCGTCGCCGGACCGGGGCCCGCCCGGGTGCGGCCGTTCCACCCGGCCGACCTGCCGGCCATGGTCGCCCTCGACCGGCTGGCCACCGGCGAGGATCGGCGAGCTCCCATCGAGACCTTCGCGGCGCCGACCACGACCCGGGTCGCGACCGACGGCGAGGCGGTTGCGGGCTTCGTCGTCCGGGCCCCGTGGGGTGGCGGCGCGACCGTGGCCCGCTCGCTCGACGACGCCCTGGCGATCCTGGAGGCCCGCCTGGCGGCGGCCGGGCCGGATCGGACCGTGCGGTGCGGCATCACCCTCGACAACGCGGCCGGGGCCGAGGCGCTCGAGGCGCGCGGCTGGAGCGAGGCGTGGCGAGCGCCGCGGCTCGTCCTGGGCGAGGCCCCGCGCTGGGACCCGGCGATGCTGTGGGGCCAGTTCAACCACGCGATGGGCTGAGCGAACCGGCGGGGCGGTCACGCCCATTCCGGGCGCCTACGTCGTATGCATGACACGAGCCGGACCCATCCGGGCGTCCGACGCCCGCCTTGGGGGTGATGCCGGACCCCGGGCCGCACTGCCACGATGGCCGAAGCGACCCGGACCCCAGACTGGAGCACAGCCCGAGCCATGTGGCCCCCATTCGGACGGACGTGGCACCGACTCGTCGGTGACCGCGGCCATCGACCCGTCGCTGACCGCGACGCGCCCGCCATCGAGCTCGATCCGCCTGCGGAGCCGCCGTTCGCGCTGGCCGAGGACCTGACGCTGGCCATCGGCCGGACCGAGGTCCAGCGCCTGGCCGACGCCCTGCAGGCGCTGCTCGGCCCAGGCGCCGAGCGGCCGGACACGCCCGCCAGGCTCGAGGCCGCCCTGGCCGCGGCCGTGGAGCAGCTCGGTGGCACGGGCCGACCGCGCGTGTCCCGCCGCCCGCCCGGGCTGTACACCCCGGAGGCGTGGCAGGTCCACCTCGGCGCGGTCGGGCCGGAGGTCGGCGCCGCGATCCGGACGGCGATCCGGACGGGCCGCTTCACATGATCGCCCTCGCCTGCCTCCAGTGCGGGACCCCGGCCGCCCGCCCCGATGCGCGGATCTGCCGGCGCTGCGGCTTGCCCTACGGTCACGCCCCGCGGCCCGACGTCGAGCTGCCGACCTGCCCGATCTGCTACACGGCGATGGGCGACGACGGCCGGACCGCCAGCCTGGACCTGCCCGGCCTGCGGGTGGACCTGCCGCGCCACATGACCGAGCACGACCGCCACCCCGTCGGTGACGACGAATGGCTGGAATCGCTGCGCGAGGGCGATCGTCTCCGATTCGGACGGTGGCATGCCCCGTTCGACACGGTCCGACGCTACCTCGTCACCGGCCAGCTGGATGCCGGGCGCAATCGCCGGCTCGCCCACGACCTGATCGTGACCGCCATGACCCAGCTGCGGCGCTGGGGCCCGGACGGGGTGATCCTCGGGGACCAGCCGGAGTGGCGGGCCGCCCGGGCCGCCGTCACCGAGCTGATGGAGCGCTACGCGGCGGGACGCCGCTAGGTCGCCTCGCCCGCGAGCAGGGCCCGGAAGCCGTCCTCGTCGAGGACCGGCACACCGAGCTCCTGGGCCTTCGCCAGCTTCGATCCGGCGGCCTCGCCGGCCACGAGGTAGTCGGTCTGCTTCGACACCGACCCGGCGGCCTTGCCGCCGGCCGCGCGGATCGCCTCCTCCGCCTCCTGGCGGCTGAAGCCGGGCAGCGTGCCGGTGACCACGACCGTCCTGCCCGCCAACGGCCCACCGTCGACGCCGGCGGCGGGAAGCGCCGGGGCCTCGGCCTCGACGCCGGCATCGGCCAGGTCGGTCAGCACGTCGGCCGTCTCGGGATCCGCGAAGTAGCCGGCGATGCTGGCGGCGACGAGCGGGCCCACCCCCTCCACCTCGACGAACCGATCCGGTCCCTCGAGCGCGGTCGCGCGCAGGAACGCGCCCACGCGGCGCAGCCAGTCGGGCCCGTCGGGCACCTCGCGCGCGATCCAGCGCGCGAGGTCGATGGCGGTCTGCTCGCCGACCTGCGGGATCCCGAGCGCGTTGAGGACCCGGGCCAGCGGCCGGCGCCGGGAGCGCTCGATGGCCGCGACGAGGTTCTCGGCCGACTTGCGCGCGAACCGGTCGAGCCCCTCGAGGTCCTCGACCGTCAGGCGGTAGAGGTCCCCGCGCGTCCGCAGCAGGCCGCGCTGGAGCAGCTGCTCGAGCACGGCGAAGCCGGCGCCCTCGATGTCCATGCCGCTGCGGCCGACGAAGTGGGAGAACGCCTGGCTGACCCGCGCCGGGCAGACCGGGTTCGGGCAGTAGGTCCGGACGGCACCTTCGTCGCGCGCCACGGCCGTACCGCACACGGGGCAGGCGGTCGGCATCTCGAACACCCGCTCGTCGCCGGTGCGCCGGCCGTCGATGGCGCGCACGACCTCTGGGATCACGTCGCCGGCCTTCTGCACGACGACCAGGTCCCCGATGCGGATGTCCTTGCGCCGGACCTCGTCGAGGTTGTGGAGCGTGGCCCGGGCGACCGTGGAGCCCGCCACCTTGACCGGTCGCAGGTGCGCGACCGGCGTGAGCGTCCCCGTCCGGCCGACGTACGGGACGATGTCCTCGACCACCGTCTCGACCTGCTCGGGTGGGAACTTGTAGGCGATCGCCCAGCGCGGCGCCCGGCTGACCAGCCCGAGCCGCTCCTGCTGCTCGACCCGGTCCACCTTGACCACGACCCCGTCGGTCTCGTAGGGGAGGTCGTGACGCGCCTCGCGCCAGCGCTCGGTGAAGGCGATGACCCCCTCGATGTCGAGATCCGCCTCGTGTTCGGGGTTGACCGGCAGGCCGAGCGCGGCGAGCCGGTCGAGCGCCGCGGACTGCGTGGCGACCGGCGCGGTCGCGCCGTCCTCCAGGAGCTGGTAGGTCCAGGCCGACAGCTGCCGGCCGGCGGTCACGGCCGGGTCCTTCTGGCGCAGCGAGCCCGCGCCGCTGTTGCGCGGGTTGGCGTACAGCGGCAGCCCGGCTTCCTCGCGTTCGCCGTTGATCCGGGCGAACTCCGCCTTCGGCATGAAGACCTCGCCGCGGACGTCGGCGGTGGCCGGCTCCGCGAGGCGCGCGGGGATGGCGGCGATCGTGCGCAGGTTGGCCGTCACGTCCTCGCCGGTCGTGCCGTCGCCGCGGGTCGCGCCCTGGACGAACCGGCCGCGCTCGTAGCGCAGCGTGATGGCCAGGCCGTCGATCTTGAGCTCCGCGACATAGCGAAGGTCGGGCGCCGGCTCCGGGGCGGGCGGGAGGCCGAGACCGCGGCGCACCCGGCCGTCGAACCCGCGCAGCTCGTCATGGCTGAACGCGTTGGACAGGCTCAGCATCGGGCGCCGGTGGCGGACCTCGTCGAACGTGGTGCCGGCCGGAGCGCCCCCGACCCGCTGCGTCGGCGACGCCTCGCTGGTCAGGTGCGGATGCGCGGTCTCGAGGGCCACCAGCTGGCGGAACAGCTGGTCGTACTCGGCGTCGCTGATCTCGGGCGCATCGGCCTCGTGGTAGAGCCGGTTCGCGCGCTCGACGCGGGCGGCCAGGTCGGCGTGGCGGGCCGCCGCAGCGGCTGCGTCGAGGGCCGAGGCCTCGGCGACGAGGGCCGGGTCGACGGGCGGCAGTTGGACGGTCATCCCCCGGAGGGTAGCGTCTCCCCTCCCCGGTCGCCAGGCGGCGACCGGACGGAGCCGGCGTCAGGCGACGACGGGAGGGAGCCGGCGTCAGGCGGCGAGCAGCGCCTCGAGCTCCAGCAGGGGCTCGTGGTGGTGGCCCAGGAGGGACGCCGACAGGCGCGCCCGAAGGCTCGGGCCGGGGTGCACGGCCGGGCACTCCAGGTACAGCGCGTCGGTCTCCTCGTGGACGGTGGTGCGGCGATGGCAGGCGGGGCAGGTGGGCTGACGATCGAGGGCGTCCTCGACCAGCCGGATCACGGCAGCCTTGTCGAACATGGGTGGGTGGACCTCTGGGACAGGGAGCAAGGGGGGTCGGATTGGAGCGATCGGAGGGCGTCACCCCGGCTCGATCGACCTCCACCCTGCCCCACCCCGGGTCGTCCGCGCGTCGCCGGGCGGGAATCGCTCAGGTCGCGGTTCGGGGTCGCTCGACGTGCTCGGGGCCGACCTCGGCCGGGCTGGCGCAACCGAGCAGCGCGAGGGCGATCTCCGTCTCCTCGCGCAGGATCTCGAGGGCCCGGGCGACGCCGGCCTCCCCACCTGCCGCCAGCGCCCACAGGATCGGCTTGCCGACGAGGACCCCGCTGGCGCCCTCGGCCAGGGCGATGAGCACGTCGAGCCCGCGTCGCACGCCGCCGTCCACGAGCAGCTCCACCCGCCCACCCACCGCATCGCTGATCTCGGCCAGCGCCTCGATGGCGGTGGCCACCCGGTCGAGCTGGCGCGCGCCGTGGTTGCTGACCACGATCCCGTCCACCCCGTGGTCGAGCGCGATGCGCGCGTCCTCGGCGGTGAGGATCCCCTTGAGCACGAGCGGCAACCCCGTCCACGACCGGATGGACGCAAGATCGGCCCAGGTCAACGTGTGGCCGACGGTCTCGAGGCGACGGAAGCCCGCGGTGTCGGGCCGGTGGCTCGGGCCGTCCCCGTCGTCGGCGAAGTTGCCGAGGGCGGGCAGGTCGAACGCGTTGCGCCGGTCCCGCTCGCGGTAGCCGAGGCGGGGCAGGTCCACCGTCACGAGGAGGGCGCGGTAGCCGGCCGCCGCTGCCCGCTCGACGAGGACACGGCTGCGCCCCGGGTCCGCCTGGGTGTAGAGCTGGAACCAGTGCGTGCCGGTCGGCGCCGCACCCGCGACGTCCTCGATCGAGCAGGTGGCCATGGTCGAGACCGCGAATGGCACGCCCGCCGCCGCGGCCGCTCGCGCCGTCGCCGCCTCCGCCTCGGGATGGGCCAGGCCATGGGTCGCCATCGGCGCGATCGCCAGCGGCAGGGCCGCCGGGCCACCGAGCAGGGTCGTCGCGCTCGTCACGGCCCCGACGTCCCGGAGCACGCGCGGGCGGAGGCGGTAGCGAGTCCATGCCGCCTCGTTGGCCGCCAGGGTGCGCTCGTCCCAGGCGCCGCCGGCCACGTAGTCCGCGGCGCCCGGCGCCATCCGCTCGCGCCCGAGCGGTTCGAACTCGCGCACCGCGACGATGCGCGCGAGCGCGGCCGGGTCGAGCCGATCGGGGTGCGCGAGCGCGCCCATCAGACCAGGTCGAGGTTGGCCAGGCTGGCCAGCATCGTCTTGCGCCCGACGGCCGGGTCCTTGAACGCGACCGTCACCTCCTCGTCGTCACGGGTCAGCTTCGAGGTGATGACGATGCCCGCGCCCCAGCGAGCGTGGGCCACCCGGTCGCCGTCGCGGTAGCGCCGCTCGCCGGGGACGATCGGTCGGTCGGTCCGCGGCGGGCGAGCCGGCCCGGGCGCCAGGTCGCCCGAGGGCGCACCGCGCTCGAACGCGTCGCGGCGGGCGGCCAGGTCGCGCGAGGGCCGGAAGGCGTCGCCCCCGACGGGCGCGCCCGGCCGGCCGCTGCCCTGACGCCAGGCCCCGCCGCCGCCGGTCGATCCACGGACCGGCGTGTTGAGCCGGTTGGCGCGGCGCCGCCCGAACACCAGGTCGAGATCGAGGTCGCCGGCCTCCGCGTCGTCCTGGCCGCCCAGGCGGGGGCCCTCCATGAGCTCGGCCGGGATCTCGAACAGGAAGCGCGAGGGGACGCCCGCGTGGCCCATCCCCCACGTGGCGCGGCGCCAGGCGTGCGACAGGTACAGGCGCTCCTTGGCTCGCGTGATGCCGACGTAGGCGAGCCGCCGCTCCTCCTCGAGCTGGCGCTCGTCGTCGAGCGCGCGGCTGTGCGGGAAGAGGCCCTCCTCGAGGCCGGCGATGAAGACGACCGGGAACTCCAGGCCCTTGGCGGCATGGAGCGTGATGAGGGTCACCGCATCGGCGTCGCCCTCGTACGAATCCTGGTCGGCCACCAGGGCCGTCTCCTCGAGCAGCCGATCGAGCGCATCCTCCGGCGACAGGTCGTCGTAGCGGGTCGTGACCGAGCGCAGCTCGAGCAGGTTCGCCCAGCGCTCCTCACCCTCCTCGGACCCGTCGGCCAGCATGGCCCGGTAGCCGCTCAGCTCGAGCGCCGCATCGAGCAGCTCGGGCAGCGGCAGGACGCCGACGTGCGAGCGCAGTCGACGGATGAGCGAGCCGAACTCGGCCAGGGCGATCCGGGTCCGCGGCACGATGGTCGGGACATCGCCGCGGGCCGCCCGCTCGATGGCCGACCACGTCGTGGACGGCTGGCCGGTCTGGGGGTCGGGCTGGAGGGCGGTCGCGCGCAGGATCTCGATGGTCTTGTCGCCGATCGAGCGGGCCGGCACGTTGATGATCCGCTCGAAGCTGACGCTGTCCGTGTCCGAGCGCAGGATGCGCAGGTAGGCCAGGGCGTCCTTGACCTCGCGCCGGCTGTAGAACCGCGTCCCGCCGACGAGCTGGTAGCGGATGCCGTAGCGCAGGAACGATTCCTCGATCGCCCGCGACTGGGCGTTCATCCGGACCATGACCGCGACGTCACGGGCGCGGAACGTGCCGGCCGACCCGCCATCGTCCGCCCGCCGGGTCAGCAGGCTCCCCCGCCCGCCCGTCAGGCCCTCGATCTGGCGGGCGATCCACTCGGCCTCCTCCTCCTCGTTGTACGCCTCGAAGCGCTGGATCCGGTGCCCGCCCGCGGTCTCGGTCCAGAGCTGCTTGTCCTTGCGCGCGCTGTTGCGGCTGACGACCGCGTGGGCGGCGTCGAGGATGAGCTGCGTGCTGCGGTAGTTGCGCTCGAGCTTGACCACCGCGGTCTCCGGCCAGTCGCGCTCGAAATCGAGGATGTTGCGCAGATCGGCGCCGCGCCAGCTGTAGATCGACTGGTCGTCGTCGCCCACGACCGCGAGGTTGCCGTGCTTCGCGGCGAGGGCCTTGATCCACAGGTACTGCGCCCGGTTCGTATCCTGGTACTCGTCGACGTGGAGGTAGCGCCAGCGCTCCTGGTACGTGGCCAGCACGTCCGGCGCCTCGTCGAACAGGCGCACCGCCTCGAGCAGGAGGTCGTCGAAGTCCACCGCGCCGGCCGCGCGCAGCCGCTCCTGGTAGCGCGTCGCGAGCCGGGCGATGGTGCGCTCCCGGTGGTTGGCGGCGTTGTCCGACAGGAACGTCGGATCGAGCATCTCGTTCTTGGCCCGGCTGATGGCGCCCAGCACGGAGCTCGGCCGGAACTCGCCGGTCAGCGGCAGGTCCTCCTCCCTGAGGATCTGTTTCATCAGGGCCTGCTGGTCGTCCGTGTCGTAGATGACGAAGCGTCGGCTGATGCCGATGGCCTCGCCGTGCTGGCGGAGGACCCGGGCGCACAGGGCGTGGAACGTGCCCGCCTGGACGTCGCGCCCGCCCTCCCCGACGAGGCTGATGATCCGCTCGCGCAGCTCGGCGGCCACCTTGTTCGTGAACGTGACGGCCAGGATCCGCCACGGGGCGACGCCCTTGACCCCGATCAGGTACGCGATCCGATGGGCCAGGACGCGGGTCTTGCCCGAGCCGGCGCCGGCCAGGATGAGCAGCGGCCCCTCGGTCGTGGTGACGGCCCGGGCCTGCTCCGGGTTGAGCGCCGTGACGATCTGCTCGGCTCGGGCCGCACGGCGCTCGGCCACGACGGCGGGGTCCGGCGCGGGGACGGGCGCGCCGTCCGGTGCACCCGAGGACGGGCCGGGCGTCGCCTCGCGGAGCCACTCGGGCTCCTCCGGTACGACCCCGTCGATCGGCTCGTCGGCGTCGTCGACCCGCGTGCCCACCGTCGCCAGGGCATCGTCGAGGGTCGGATCGCCGCGGCGGCGACGGGACGTGGGGCTCACCCGCCCATTCTAGGTCCGGGGACTCACCCGAGCCTGCCCGGAGGCCGGTCAGCCGCCCCCGGCGATCTCGTCCGGCCCCGGCGCCTCGACGCTGACCGCCTCGCCCCACTTGGTGAAGATCAGGGCGACGGTGAGGTCGGTGCCGTCCGGCCCGGTCAGGACCGCGTCGATGGACGCCAGGTCGTAGGTGGCCTTGCTGACGAGCACGGCGAGCGACACCTCCCCGTCGGCAAGCCCGCCAAGCGGGAGGTCCCCGGCGGCCGGGTCGCCCAGGACATCGACGTCGAGGTCGACCGTGACGCGGTAGCACGTCCCGCTGCCGCACTCCACGTCCGCCTCCCTGACCGGGGTGACGCCCGGTCGCTCGAGCGAAGCCACGAGGGCCTGCAGCGCGTCCGGGACCGCCCCGGGGGTCAGGACCGGGGCGCCCTCCTGGCGCTGGTACTGGGCGCCCGTGAGCGTGGTGCGCAGGTAGGACGTGCCGTCGACCGCGCGCAGCTCGCCGCGCACGACCGACCCGATGGCGAAGATCGCCCGCACGTCGCCACCGGCCAGGTCGAGATCCACGGACGCCGTCGAGCCGCGCAGGTCCACGGGCCCGCCGCCGCCGGTACCGAACAGGTCGAGCACGACGCTGCCGTCGGCGGACGCGTTGACGTGGACGCCCCGCGCGGCGGCCGCCTGCTCGGCCGCGGCCACAAGGATGGCCTTCGGGTCGGTCAGCTCGGGCTTGGGCGGCGTGCCGCCGCAGGCGGTCAGGACGACCACGGGCAGCACCAGGGCCAGGACGAGAAGGCGTCGCGTCATGCGCGCAGGGTCGGGTCGGCGACCCCCG
>JBKHXL010000118.1:0-41887 GCA_046566045.1 Candidatus Limnocylindria bacterium | reverse complement strand
GGATGAGCGACGAGCAGGGAGCGACCACGAGGTGTACGACGACGAACGGTACATCGAAGTCCCGCGCCCGGCCGATCCGTCGCAGCCCGTCCAGGTGGTCGACATCGACGGCACGGCGGTCGCTATCGCTGATGTCGAGGGTGAGATCCACGCCTTCGACGACGAGTGCAGCCACCGGGAGTGCCCGCTGTCGGAGGGCGGGCTCGACGGAGCGATCATCACCTGCCCATGTCACAAGAGTCGGTTCGACGTCCGGACGGGCGCCGTGCTGAACGGACCGGCGACTGCGCCGATCCGTATCCGCCGGGTCATCCGCGACGGAGAGCGGATCCTGGTCGAGCGCTGATCAGGGGTCGGGACACCGGTCCCCACGTCAAACGAAGGAGAGCGAGATGGACCTGAACCTGCAGATCAAGCCCAAGGCGGAGGACAGCCTGGTCGCCAGCTACACCTGTCCGTGCGGCTGCAACCCACGCCTCGGGTACGCCAAGGGCGAGGGTCACGCCCAGGACGGCTGCTGCTGCGGCAATGAGTTCGCCGTGGGACCGGACGCCGCCGGCCGGCTCCACGCCCATGACGGGTTCCGGCAGGAAGTCCAGGTCTTCCAGGCACCGTGGGGCGAGCCGCTCCAGGCCGTCTGGACGATCGGCGCCTCCGTCGATCCGAACGCGCCGGCCGACGATCACGCTCATGACCACGGCCACGAAGGGGACGCCCAGACGACGGCCATCGACCCGGTCTGCGGGATGACGGTCGACCGCGCCGCTGCGACGGCCAAGGACCTCCACCTCCAGCACGAGGGCGTTGACTACTGGTTCTGCGGCCGCGGCTGCAAGCTCGAGTTCGGGGACGACCCCGCGAAGTACCTGGACCCCGCGTATACCCCCTCGATGTGAGATGACTGACACTGCCACGCCCACCCAGGCCGCGACCTTCGGCCCGCCCATCCGGATCTCATTCCCCGTCGAGGGGATGACCTGCGCTTCGTGCGTCAACCGGATCGAGCGCTACCTCAACAAGGTCGACGGCGTCGAGACGGCAACCGTGAACCTGGCCACCGAACAGGCGACCGTCGTGTTCGACCCGGCGAGGGTGGGCGTCGGCGACCTCGGCAAGGCGGTCGCGTCCGCCGGCTATGAAGCCCGGCTGGATCGGGCCGAGACCAGCGGCGCGCCGGAGACCGGGCCGGCCAGGCTGCAGGTCGCGTTCGACATCGAGGGGATGACCTGCGCCTCGTGCGTCAACCGGATCGAGCGCTATCTCAACAAGGTCGACGGAGTGGACAGCGCCACGGTCAACCTCGCCACGGAACGGGCGACCGTCACAGCCGACGCGTCGATCACGGTCGAGCAGCTGATCAAGGCCGTGGAGGCCGCCGGCTACGAGGCGCGCCTGGTCATGGACGGTGCGCCCCCCGCGACCCTCGGCGATGCGTCCGCGACGGGTTCGTCCATGCCGTCCGCCATGGCCGGCCCCACCCGAGCGGCCACGGAGGGTACTGAGGGCACGGAGAGCACGTACCAGCAGCGCCATCTGGCCGACACGCGGCGCCGCCTGATCGTAGGTGCGCTGCTCACCGTCCCGCTCCTGCTGGGCCTGGCCACGATGACCATCGCGCCCTTCCTCCCGCACGTCCTGATGGACCCCTGGCTCCAGCTTGCCTTCGCGACACCGGTCCAGTTCTACGCGGGTTGGCCCTTCTACAAGGGCGCCTGGAAGGTGCTCAAGCACCGCGCCAGTGACATGAACACGCTGATCGCCGTGGGAACGTCCGCCGCCTATTTCTACAGTCTCGCCGCGATCCTGTTCCCGGGCTTCTTCCAGGCCGCGGGTATCGGGACAGCGGGAGTGCTCCCGCTGTACTTCGACACGGCCGCGGTCATCATCACGCTCATCCTGCTGGGTCGCTTTCTGGAGGCGCGGGCGCGCAGCCACACCTCCGACGCGATCAAGCAGCTGATCGGTCTCACGCCCCGGACCGCCCGGGTCTGGCGCGACGACCAGGAGCACGACATCCCGATCGAGGACGTCGTCAAGGGCGACCTGGTGCTCATCCGACCGGGCGAGCGTGTAGCGGTCGACGGGCTCGTCCGTGAGGGCACGTCTGCCGTCGACGAGAGCATGATCACGGGCGAGAGTCTGCCCGTCACCAAGCGACCCGGCGACGAGGTCGTGGGTGGCACGCTCAACACGTCCGGGTCGTTCCGGTTCGAGGCGACGCGCGTGGGACGGGACACGGTGCTCGCCCAGATCGTCCGGCTCGTCCAGGATGCGCAGGGCTCCAAGGCCCCGATCCAGCGGCTCGCGGACCTCGTGACCAGCTACTTCGTCCCGGTCGTCCTGGGGGTCGCCGCCCTCACCTTCGTCGTCTGGCTACTGTTCGGCCCGGCGCCCGCCTTCAACCTGGCACTGCTCAACATGGTCGCCGTCCTGATCATCGCCTGCCCGTGCGCGCTGGGTCTCGCGACGCCGACATCGATCATGGTCGGCACGGGCAAGGGTGCGGAGAACGGCGTCTTGTTCCGCAACGCGGAGGCGCTCGAACGGCTCCACAAGGTCCGCGCAGTCGTGCTCGACAAGACCGGGACGCTGACGGAGGGCAAGCCTCGACTCACCGACCTGGTCCTGGCCGACGGCGCGCCTGCGTCGGATGTCGTGCTCCGACTGGTGGCCGCCGCTGAACGCGGGTCCGAGCATCCGCTCGGCGAGGCCATCGTCCGCTATGCGCGGGAGGATCGGGCGCTTGAGGTCCCGGCCGCGGCGACGTTCGATTCCGTCGCCGGTCAAGGTATCGCGGCAACGGTCGACGGGCACGACGTGGTGGTCGGGCGACCGGGGTACCTGGAGTCGCTCGGGATCGATGTTGCCACCCTGCGCGCTGGCGCGGACGAACTGGCGGTCGGGGGCAAGACGCCCGTCTTCGCGGCGATCGATGGGCGCGCCGTCGCCGTCATCGCCATCGCCGACACGCTCAAGGCGACGTCCCCGCTCGCCGTCGCCGAGCTCCGGCGTCTGGGCCTCGACGTGATCATGCTCACCGGCGACAACGAGGTCACCGCCCGGGCGATCGCCCACCAGGCCGGGATCGACCGCGTGCTCGCCGACGTGCGTCCGGACGAGAAGGCCGCCCAGGTGCGCCGGCTCCAGGGCGAGGGCAAGCTCGTGGCCATGGTCGGCGACGGCGTCAACGACGCGCCCGCGCTGGCCTCGGCCGATGTCGGGATCGCGATCGGCACCGGGACCGATATCGCCATGGAATCCGCCGGCGTGACGCTCATGAGCGGCGACCTCCAGGGACTGGTCACGGCCATCGACCTGTCCCGGGCCACGATGGCGAACATCAAGCAGAACCTGTTCTGGGCGTTTGCCTACAACGTCGCGCTGATCCCGCTCGCGGCCGGTGTGTTCTACCCGCTGACGGGCTGGCTCCTGGATCCCATCTTTGCGGCCGCGGCCATGGCGCTCTCGTCCGTCACGGTGGTCTCGAACGCGCTCCGCCTGCGGCGCTTCCGGGCGCCGGGGGCGCGCCGGCGTGCGCCCTCGATCGGCCGGTCCAGAGCGATCGAGGTCAGCCCGTAGACTCGTCCCGCCTCGGCGGGGAGCGCGGCCGCCTCGACCATCGCCCCCGGAGGTTCGTGCTTGTCTGCCGTGGTGGGCTGGCCGCCGCTGGGTGTCGCCCGGCGCCGGAGCGAGTGACCGCAGGGGCTTGACAAGAACTTGACCCGATGCGGCACGAGCCCTTGAGGCGCGCGCCATAGCGTGGTGCCCATCGGCAGGAACGCACGAGCCGCGAGATGGAGACGACACGATGATGCTTGGGCTGGATTGGGGTATGGGGGGCGGCGGGTGGCTGTTGATGACCCTCGGGGTCGTCCTGGTGGTCGCCTTGGCCTGGGCGTTCGCCTCCGCCATGCCGCGCCGTGACGGCCCCGCCGACGACGATGCCGCACGGACCCTCAAGACACGGTTCGCACGCGGCGAGATCACCGAGTCGGAATACGAGCAGGCGAAGCGCCTGATCGGCATCTGACCACCACGCGACCGACGAAAGGAACCACACGCATGAACACGAAGCGAACGAACCTGCTGGCCGGCTCACTGCTGGGCGGCGCTCTCCTCCTCGGCACCGCCGGGCTCGCCCTGGCGCAGGACCCGACAGCCGCCCCGACCCCGTCTCCGGCCGTGTCGACACCGGGGGGCATGATGAACGGCCAGGGCATGATGAACGGCCAGGGCATGATGAACGGCCAGGGCATGGGCGCCGGGCTGATGCCGGACATGGCCGCGATGCATGCGGCGATGGGAGGGGATGGGACCTGCGACCCCGCCTTGATGCAGTCGATGCACGACCAGAACCAGCCGAAGAGCTGACCCCCGTCGCTCCTATCACTCGGCATTCAGACGACGCTCAGGTTCGTCTCAGCCGGCGGGAGGAAGGTCCATGCCATGACACGACACGCGCGCCTGGTGCTCATCCGCCTCGCCGTCATGGCCGTCGCGATCGGCGCCTGCAGCGGCACCGCGGCCCCGTCCGCGAGCCTGCCGGCATCACCGTCAGTGGCTCCGCCGGCCTCGACCTCGCTCGAGCCGGCCGACTCGATGACCCGGACCAGCGAAGGTGGCCGGGTCACCGTCGTTGCGACCTGGCCCGGTCCGGACGCCGGCGCCGACTTCGACATCACGCTCGACACGCATTCGGTAGACCTGGATGCGCTGGACCTTGCTGAGGCGATCCTGCGCAATGACCGGGGTGAGACGCTGAAGGCTCGCCCTTGGGCAGCTCCCAACGGCGGCCACCACCGTGAGGGAGCCCTGACATTCGACGGTGACGCACCGCCGTTCCTCGACGGCGCCAGGTGGATCGAGCTGGTGCTGACCGGCATCGGCGACCTTCCCGAGCGCACGCTCCGCTGGGAGCTCGGCGCGTGACCGCCATCGCTCCCCCGCTTCGGCTGCCGCCGCTCGTCGAGCCGCGTTCGGTCGCCGCCGGCGTGCTGGCGGCGACCGCGCTCCTGGGTGTCTATCTCGGCATCATCAGCCTCGCCCAGGGCGTCGAGCACGCACTGGAACAGCTGGGGACCGACGCCGTGTTCGTGGGCCTGATCGCCGCCGGCTTCGGGACCCAGGTGGCGCTCTTCGTCGAGCTCCGCACGGTCGATCGACGGCATCGCTCCGCGGCCGCCGCCGTCACCGCGGCCGGCACCGGCACGAGCGCCGCGGCGATGCTCGCCTGCTGTGCTCATCACCTCGTCGACCTGCTGCCACTCCTGGGTCTCTCGGCGGCGGCGGTCTTCCTGAACGCCTACCAGACGCCGCTCTTCCTGGTCTCCATCGGGATGAACGTCATCGGGATCGTCGTCATCGCTCGTCAGCTCCGGCGAGCCCGGCGGGCGTGCGCGGTGGTGGACGCGGCTCCAGCGTTCGGCGATCTCGCCACTGGCTGACCCCGGACGTCCCGATCCCGGCCATGACAGTCGGGATCAGCCAGCGCCGC
The DNA here is from genome assembly GCA_046566045.1 of Candidatus Limnocylindria bacterium. Taxonomy (GTDB): domain Bacteria; phylum Chloroflexota; class Limnocylindria; order Limnocylindrales; family CSP1-4; genus SPCO01. The sequence continues at coordinate 36,393 of JBKHXL010000118.1, read as the reverse complement.
CGAGCGCGACAGGTGCCATCCGCCGGACCTCACAAGTCCCGGGCGATGATGCGACCCGACCCCTGGAGTAACGTGCCGCGCCTCCCCGGCCAGCCGGGAATGCCCATCGTCGAAGGCGACCGTTCCTGATCGCCGATCCCGTCGGGGACGTTCGCCCCGGGACGGCCGACGGGCTCCTCCATCGCGACACGCGGTTCCTGAGCAGCTTGCGGTTCGAGGTCAACGGGCGTCCGCCCGTCATCCTGACCGGCGGGACGGGCGAGGCGTTCTCGGGTCGGCCGGGGCCGCAGGCCCGCGGCCGGGGCCGAAGGTCCGCGTCCGGGGCTCGAGCCGGACGCGGGCCACGGTTCGACTCTGCAGGCGGCCCGACTCCTGCTGGCAGCTCGACTCGCTGGCGACTCGAGCTTCAGACCCGCTGTTCGGACGGCGGATCGATTCGCCTCGGTCGAGATCGAGGGCGGCGGGACGTCATTGCTGGCGCCTCGCGCGGGACCGGCCGCCACCGAGGGCCGCGCCTCCGCCGTCGAGGAGCCAGATCTCGGGTGGGATCTCCATCCGTCGCTGAAGCCTGACGTACAGGCTGTTGAGGTACGCGATCATCTCGCCGCTGCGACGGTACCCCTCGCTCTCACGCGCCGCGGTCCGCCGCTCGCCGACGGCTGCCCGCATACGCCTCGCCAGGATCTCCAGGGCGTCGGCGAGCTCGCCCATCCGTCGGGGCGACCCTGTCGCGACTCCGGGCATCGATCCTGGCGCGGACGCCGTGACCGACCGGGCGGGCCGCCCCGCCCGGTCCTGGTCATGCAGCCTGAGCCGTCGGTGCTTCATCGCCGTATCGAAGCGCCCGCGGCTGAGACAGCCCTGAACGGCACCTGCGAACTGGCTGAACCCCTGTCTGGCCGCGTGGTGGATGCGCGTGATCCGGTCCCGGGAAGCAGCTCCGTCCAGGCGTCCCGGAGGCGATGCCGAGCCCCGGAGGTCGCGTCCTCTCATCTCCATCTAATGTTTCGCCGCGCGAGCCTGTCTACTCTCCGGGGCAATGGAGAACACGACGTCAGCGGAGACGAGGTCGAGCAGGCGGGCCGAGCCACCGGTGAGTGCGCGCGGGCTCCTTGTCGCGGCGTTGATCGCGCTCATCGCGGTCGTGGGCGCGCTGGCCTGGCCAGGGAGGGATGGTCCGGTCGGGCGACCCGGCGAGTCCACGATCGTCATGGACGATTACTCGTTCTCGCCTCGGCGCCTCTCGTGGCGGGCGGGCGAGAGGATCACGCTCACGATCCTCAACCGTTCCTCGTCCCAGCCTGGCGCGGCGCACGAGATCATGTTCGGCCGGTGGCCGCTGCGCGAGGACGGCATCCTCGGGCCGGTCCAGGGGGACGGCTTCGAGGAACAGCTCCTGGACGGCGTGACGATCGAGCTGTTGGCCGGTGACGGCGTGACGATGATCATGGCCGAGACGGCCCGCCTGACCGGTGTCGACCCGATGTCGCTGATGCCGCCGGGCATGGACATGGGGCCGCAGGCGATGCGGCCCGGCATGGACTTCATGGCCGTCGTCTCGCAACGGGGCAGTCTCACCTTCCGGTTCCAGGTTCCGGATCGCCCGGGGGAATGGGAGTTCGGGTGCTTTGCCCAGGACGGCCAGCACTATCTCAACGGCATGAGGGGGATCATCACGGTGGCAGCCCGATGAGGGTCCGCGATCGCGACCTGTGGATCGTCGGCGGCCTGTGGCTCGCCTTGAGTGTGGCCGGCGAATGGCTCGCCGCGCTCGCGCTTGAGCGCTGGCCCATCGTCATCACGGAGCAGGGCAGGATCACCGCCGACGCCTTCGCGTTCCTGCTCCGAGTCGGCGTCGTCATCTTCGTGCTGGTGGGCTTGCTCATCGCCTACAGCGCCATCCGCTTCCGGGCGCCCCGAGAGGACCCGCCTGATCAGCCGATCGACGCCCCGGTGCAGCGTCGCGGCAGCCGCGTCTTCACGTTCGGCTGGGTCGGTATCACGACGGCGCTCAATCTGCTGTTCATCGTCTATCCGGGGGCCATCGGCCTTGGCGACCTTTGGCGGCTCGAGCGTGAGGCCGAGGCCCGGGGGCCGTTGGTCGTCGAGGTGACCGCTCGTCAGTGGGGCTGGAGCTACACCTATCCGGCACTCGGCATCACCACCGCCGAGCTGGCGCTGCCGGTCGGCCAGCCAGCCAAGCTGCTGCTGGCCTCTGCCGACGTCATCCACGGCTTCTGGGTCCCGGCGTTCGGGATCAAGAAGGACGTCATCCCGGGCCAGACGATGGTTCTCTACATCACGCCCGACACGATCGCCTCCTCGGAAGGGGACCCTCGCGTCCGGGTCCAGTGTGCCGAGTTGTGCGGGGTGGGGCATGCCGAGATGCGCTCCGCCGTGCGGATCCTGTCGGCGGCCGACTTCGATGCCTGGGTGGCCGATCAGACGATGGCGCCCGCGCCGACGATGGACCCGAACATGCCGGGCATGAGCATGCCGCCGGCCGAGACGATGGCGCCCGCGCCGACGATGGACCCGAACATGCCGGGCATGAGCATGCCGCCCGCGGCGCCATGATGGGGCGGACCACCTGAGCGAGGAGTCGACGACACGATGGCCACCCCGACCGCGGCGCTGAGAGCGCCGGCCAGCACCCGGTTCGAGCTCCTCGGCCCGCTTGTCCGAGCGGGACTGTGGAGCCTCGCGGCCTTCGGTCTGGGCGTGCTGGCGGGCGCCCTGCTGCTGGGCGGGAGCCCCACCGGCGAGCGGGCGATCACGGTCGGCTACGTGGCGGGCGTGCTCGGCTGGGTCCTTGGCGGCGGTGCCTGGGAGGGCTGGGTCCGGCCGTGGTTCGGCGGCCCGAACACCTGGGACGAAGGGGCCGGCGTGGCGCGCTACCTGCGGTTCAGCACCGACCACAAGGTCATCGGGCTCCAGTACCTCTGGGCCGCCGGCCTCGCGTTCCTCCTGGCGGGGCTCGTCGCCTTGGTCGTCCGCCTCGAGCTCCTCACGCCCGCCGTCGACGTCTTTGACACGGCGCAGACCTACACGTCGTTCGTCGGCGTCCATGGCGCGCTGATGATCTTTGCGGTGGCCGTCGTCGCGGTCATCGGCGGCTTCGGCAACTACTTCGTGCCGCTCCTCCTGGGCGCGGAGGACATGACCTTCCCGTCGCTCAACGGCGTGAGCTGGTGGCTCGTCGTCCCGGGCATCCTCGCCATCCTGGCCAGCCCGCTGCTGGGCGGCTTCCAGACGGGCTGGACGGGCTACGCACCGCTCGCCGCCGCGAGCCCACCCGGCCAGACGCTCTACTACCTGGGCATCCTGACCCTCGGGCTGTCGTCACTCCTGACGGCCATCAACATCATCGCGACGACCGTCTACCTGCGAGCCCCCGGGCTCATCTGGGGCCGCCTCCCGATGTTCAGCTGGGCGATGCTGTTCACGGCCGTGCTCAGCCTGTTGTGGCTCCCGGTCATCACCGTGGCCATGCTCCTCGGCCTGCTGGATCGCCTGGTGCCCACCGACATCTTCGGCGCCACCGGGCTGCCGCTCCTGTGGCAGGACCTGTTCTGGCTGTTCGGCCATCCCGAGGTCTACATCATCATGCTCGGAGCGTGGGGGATCTGGCTCGAGGTCATCCCGGTCTTCGCCCGCAAGACCCTCTTTGGCTATCGCTGGGCGCTCGTCGGTTTCCTCGGGATCACCTTCCTGTCGAGCGCCGTCTGGGTCCACCACATGTTCGCGGCCGTGGGCGACGTGCGACTGATCCCGTTCATGGCCACGACGGAACTCATCTCGATCCCGACCGGCTTCATGTACCTGGTCGCGATCGGCACGCTGTGGCAGGGCCGGATCCACCTGACGACGCCGATGCTGCTCGTCCTGTTCAGCATGCTGAACTTCCTCGTCGGCGGAGCGACCGGGGTCTTCCTGGCCGACGTGCCGTCCGACCTCCAGCTGACCGACACGTTCTTCGTCGTCGGCCACTTCCACTACACGATCGTCGGCGGGATGATCTTCGCCTGGCTGGCCGGCCTGTTCTACTGGTTCCCGAAGTTCAGCGGGAGGATGTACAACGAACGCTGGGGCCGGTTCGGAGCGTGGTGGCTGCTGATCGCCTTCAACCTCACCTTCCTGCCGATGTTCGTGAGTGGCATCGAGGGAATGAACCGCCGGGTAGCAAGCTACCTGCCGTATCTGCAGGATCTCAACGTGCTCACGTCGATCGGAGGCTTCCTGTTCGGGATCGGGTTCGTGATCCCCCTGATCAACCTGCTCTGGTCGTGGAGGAACGGGCCTCGGGCCTCGGCGGATCCGTGGGGCGGCCGAACACTCGAATGGCGGACCGATTCTCCGCCGCCCCGCGAGAACTTCCACGCGGAACCGGTCGTGACGGCCGACTTCTACGGCTACGGACGGGTGCCGCCCGAGCCGCCGCTCTTTGCCGCCGACGCGGCCGACCACGAACGCGCCGATGGCGGCCGATCGTGAACGCCATGGACGGATCCCTCGCGGACACGGCGCCCGGAGCCACCGGGGTGCACGCATCGCCCGATCTCGACACGCCGTTGGACGCCCACCGGCTGCGCATGTACCGCGGGTCGTTCCTGCTGGTGATCCTGACCGAGTCGCTCGGCTTCCTGACCCTGTTCTCGGTGCGCTTCCTGCTCGCCGGGCTGGGCCGGCCGGCGGAGCTCAACGGCGTGCTCGGAATCATGATCACCCTCGCCTTCGCGGGAAGCGCCGTGCCGGCGGTCTGGGCGCTCCGGGCGATCCGGGCCGGCGACCGGGAGGCCATGGTCTTCCGGCTGGACGTGGCGCTTGGACTCGGACTCGCGGCGTTCTGGTTCGTCGTGGCCGACCTGTCCTCCTCGACGATCGCGCCCGCCAGCCGCTTCGGCGGCATCTACTTCGCAACGATCGGTTTCCACGCGATCCACATCCTGGTGGGGCTCGTATTCCTGGCCGCCCTCCGGTCGTCGGGACGGCGCGGCCGGTTCAACGCCGCGAACCACTGGCTGGTCGAGGCGGGCGTTCGGTTCTGGCTGTTCGTCGTCGCGGCGTGGCTCGCCGTCTACATCGTGTTCTACTGGCTGTAGCCCCGGATTCGAGAGGACGCTCCATGGACATCGCACCCGTTACCGCCGCCGACCTCCCGGTCATCTGGTGGGTCTTCTGGCTGGTCGTGATGGCCCTCGGCGTCTTCGGGGCGTTCACCTGGTGGCTCACCCGCGCGGCACTCCGCGAGGACAGGACCCCGCCGGCCGACCACGGCGAGGCGAAGCCGCCTTCTCGCCCCTGAGCGCCCGTCAGATCCTCGATGAGCGCGGTCCCGATGGTCCCGCTGCCGCTCACGGGCTCCCTCGCGGCGTCCCCCGCGTTCGCTGTCCTCGTGCTCAAGCTCACGACGCGGGCGACGCCGACGAGCGCCACGTCCTGTGGCAGACACACCTGCTCGGCCTGGGCGCCGCGCTGTACATCGTGCCGTTCGTCCAGGGCGTGGCAGCCGGGGTGCTGACCGGGCCACTCGTGGGAATCGCGGACTTCCTCGTCCCCCGCCTCGGCCGGCCGCACATCATGCGCGTCCTGCGGACGCTGAGTCCGCGGTTCGGGGCCGATGCCTGGTGGCTCCCGTACCGATGAGTCTCAGCCGGCCCTCATCGCCGGCTCACCATGTCGCGCCAGGATCCACCCATGGACATCATCCGTGGGCTGCGGATCCCGGTCTACGGTCTCGGCTGCGGTGGGGCAGGAGCAACGAGCATCGAGCGGGCGCTCGCTGCCGCCGACGGCGTCCTTCGGGCGTACGTGAACCCGGCGACCGAAACGGCCTACATCGACTTCGACCCAGCCGAGACGGACGCATCGCAGCTCGCCCGAGTCATCGAACAGGCCGGCTACAAGGCCGGGCGCCCCGTCGAGCCCTGAGCCGTGCTCCTCGCCCGCCGCAACCTCTTCCGTGACCGGACGCGGTTCCTGCTGAGCGTCGCGGGTGTCGCCGTCTCGATCGGGCTGATCCTGTTGCTGGCCGGCTACCGGTCGGGTGTCTACCGCCAGACGTCGGCCTATCTCGACAACACCCCGGGGACCGTCGTCGTGGCGGAGCGTGGGATCCGCGACTTCCTCGGCACGAGCTCGGTGCTGCCGCCCGGGGCCGTCGAAGCGGTGTGGGCCACACCTGGCGTCGTGCGCGCGATCCCGGTCGTGTCACAGTTCGTCATCTTCGAGCGACACGATCGGAAGGACGGCTTCTTCCTGATCGGCTACGACCCGGCCATCGGCGGCGGGCCCTGGAGGCTCGTCGAGGGACGCGAACCGGCCGCTGACGACGAGCTCGTGATCGACAGGACCGCGGCGCGCCAGCACGACATCGCCATCGGCGACACGGTCACCCTGCTCGACCGGGATGCGACGATCGTCGGCCTGTCCGACGAGACGACGTTCTGGGCCGGCTCGATCGCCTTCGCCCCGATCACGACGCTCGAGTCGCTCGCGCGGGCGCCCGGTCTTCGGAGCTTCCTCCTCCTGACCCCCGACGCCGGTACGAGCCCGGAGGCCCTCCGCGATCGCCTGGCCGTCCCGGGCACGGAAGTCCTGCTCAAGAGCGACGTCATCGCCAACGATCGGAAGCTCATGGCCCGCGTGTACGACGCCCCTGTCGGGCTGATGGTCGCGATCGCGTTCGTCGTCGGCGTGCTGGTCATCGGGCTCGTCATCTACACCGCCACGATCGAGCGGCGGCGCGAGTACGGCGCGGTCAAGGCCATCGGCGCCCGGAATCGCACGCTCTACCGGGTCGTGGCGGCCCAGGCGCTGATCGCTGCGGCCGCCGGGGCCGCAGCCGGCGTCGGGCTGGGCTACGGCGCGGCAGCCGCCCTGATGGCGTGGCGTCCGCAGTTCCGCGTCGACATCGAGCCTGAAGCGGTCGGTGTCGTCCTGGTCGCCAGTCTCGCGATGGCCATCCTCGCGGCGCTGATCCCGGCCCGCGCGCTCGCCCGACTCGAGCCGGCGGAGGTCTTCCGCGGATGAGCGCGACGTGGCTCCTGGCGCGGCGAAACCTGGCCCGCAACCGGGTCCGGCTGTTCGTGTCGGTCGGCGGGGTGGCCCTCGCCCTGTCGCTGACGCTCGCCCTGGAGGCGATCTATGCGGGCGTCGCCAACCAGCTCACGACGTACATCGATCGGGCCGGCGCCGACGTGTGGGTCAGCCAGCCCGGCGTCCGGAACCTGCACATGGTCGCGTCCTGGCTGCCCGAATCGGTCGTCGATGACGTCCGGGCGGTGGACGACGTAGCCCAGGCGACGCCGATCCTCTATTCGACGGACACGATCGCGTCGGGCGAAGAGCGCGCGGTCGCCTATGTCATCGGCCTGCCGGCGAACGCGTCGATGGGCGGCCCCTGGAATGTTGTCGAAGGATCCGATCGCGTCGGCAAGGGCGAGATCATCGTCGACCGCGGCTTCGCCCGCAAGGCCGGCGTCTCGCTCGGCGATCGGGTCACCGTCCTCGGCGGCGAGGCCACGATCGTCGGCCTCTCCGAGGGCACCGCCTCGCTCATCAACTCCGTGGCGTTCGTGTCGTTCGATGACTTCCGGGCGATGCGCGGCGGCGCGCCGGTCGTCAGCTTCGTGCTCGTCAGGACGGCCGAGGGCGCTTCCGCCGACGGCGTGGCGATCGCGATCGAGCGCCGCGTCGACGGCGTGACCGCCCAGTCGCGAGAGACATTCGCGGCCGGGGAGCGGCGGCTCGTGACGGACATGAGCGCCGAAGTCATCTCGATCATGAACGTCATCGGCTTCGTGGTCGCGCTGGCCGTCGTCGCGCTCACGGTCTACGTCGCGACTCTGGCCCGCCGGCGCGAGTACGGCGTCCTCAAGGCGATCGGCGCACGCAACAGCGTCCTCTACCGGGTCGTCCTGGCCCAGGCCGTCCTGAGCGTCGCGCTCGGGTTCGCGATCGGCGTCGGGTTCACCGGACTGCTTGGGTTCCTGGTGGCCAGGACCGACCTCGGGCTCGAGCTCGTCGTCACCGTCGGGTCGTTCATCAAGGTCGGGCTGTTCGCGGCGGTCATCGGCGGACTCGCAGCGATCCTGCCGATCCGCCAGGTCGCGGGGCTCGACCCGGCCATCGTCTTCCGGAGAGGAGCTGCCCCATGACCACCCTGACGCTCGATGTTCGCGACGCGACGAAGCGGTTCGGCGACGGCGACACCGGCGTCGTCGCCGTTCGCGGCGTCAGCCTCGCTGTCGAGCCGGGCGAGATCGTGCTGATCATGGGGCCGTCGGGTTCGGGCAAGACGACGCTGCTCTCGATGATGGGTGCGCTCCTGCGGCCGACCGATGGCTCGATCCACCTCGACGGGATCGAGATCAGCGCCCTGTCCGAGGGTCGTCTGCCGGATATCCGGCTGCGCCAGTTCGGGTTCGTCTTCCAGGACTTCAACCTGCTCTCGGCGCTCACGGTGCTCGAGAACGTGGCGATCGTCGCTGGACTGGCTGGGCTCAACGGCCACGCCGCGCGTGACAAGGCGACCGCCCTGCTGACGGACCTGGGTCTGGGTGAGCGGCTCGGCTTCCTGCCCGAGAAGCTGTCCGGCGGCGAAAAGCAGCGTGTCGCGATCGCTCGAGCGCTGATCAACGACCCCGCCCTCATCCTGGCGGACGAGCCGACCGCCAACCTCGACTCGAAGATCGGCCACGAGATCATGCGGCTCCTGCGCCGCATCGCCAGGGAGCAGGGTCGCAGCGTCGTCATCGTCAGCCACGACCAGCGCATCCGCGACATCGCCGACCGGGTGCTGTGGCTCGAGGACGGCGCGTTCAAGGACGTGGTGACGATGGCGACCGATCCGGTCTGCGGGATGGCGGTCGAGCGCGAGCGGGCCGTGAGCACGGAGCGAGACGGCGAGACGTCCTGGTTCTGCTCGCGCGGCTGTCGCGAGGAATTCCTCGGCGGCCTGCGCGAGGACGGCGCGAGGGTCGACGGCCGACGCCACACAGGTTGGCGACGCGCGTTCGGAGCGTTCTTCAGCGAGGCGGCGAACCATGGGAAGTGACGACTTCGGCGGCGGGCTCTGGATCCTGGTCGCGATCGACTCGGCGATCTTCATCCTGTTCGCCGCCAGCTTCTTCCACCCGCGGACGGGGAGGGACTGGAAGGTGCGGGGCACCCATTCGGCGTTCATCGTGGCCCTGTTTCGTCGGTCGCCGCGACCGTCGCGGCGTCTCTTTCGATCGTTTCGACGCGGTTGAGGGTGATCGCCCGAAGCCTCGCTGATGGGATTCGAAGGGCCGACCAGAGGGAGACGTAGCTCGGGTATGGCGCGGTCAGCCAGGGAACGATCTGCATCGGATCGAGTTCTGGTTCGATGGCCCATGCCAGCAAGGCTACGTATTGTTGCCGTATCCGTCAGCAATGCGCTGTCTTGGACAACGGCCCGTCCGCGGCTGACGCGCTTCACCCGGCGCTCGGCCGTGCCAGATGCCGCACACGCGGAGAAGTTGGACGACCCGTGTCACAGGTGGGCGCGGCGTACGGGCCCCACAGAGGGTCGACGCCCGAGGGCTGGGGCACCATCGCGGGCCGCCATGAGCCCGACCTGAGCACCGGCTGAGATCCGTACGGTCCGGCGGTCGGTGAGTCTCACGTCGTCCTCATCCCCTGCTCATGCAGCGAGGCCACCATGCCGACAGGGTGCGGTCTCGCATCGGATGTCGACCGTGACAGCCGGCGCCATCGATGATCGCGCGAGCAAGGAGACCGAGATGCGTGAACCGACCGTCATCGTGGTTGATCCCGTCTGCGGGATGGCGATCGACGCAGACCAGGCGATCCGGCTGGATCATGAAGGCCGGACCTACTACTTCTGCGACCCCGTCTGCGTCGATACGTTCCGGGACGAGCCAGGGCGCTGGACGCAGGCTGTGCCGACTGCCATCCAGGACTGACCACCGGTTCAGAACGGCCGATCGGACGTCACCGCCGGCTACTGCTACATTTGCGTAGTAGACACGCCAGCCGTTCAGGCGCATCCCATCGCGGAGTGGAAGGGGCCAGGTCGACCATCGATGGCACGCCGACGGACCGGATCAGCGACACGAGGGCGCAAGGCCAGGCAGGGAACGGCGTCGGCCCCCACGATGACGCCGCGGCGGGCCGGCATCGAAACCGACCATGACGCCGAGCACGTTGCGTCCAAGCCCACGAAGCCCGACGAGCCCCAGGCCCTGGTGGTGTCGTACGTCATCGAGCCTGGCGATTCGGGCGACCCGTACACCGCCACGATCCGGGTACGAGGCAAGCGGATCGGAGCGGGCAGCCGCCCGAACCCGCGGGACACGTTCAGCCACGACGAGATCGTCCGGGGCGTGGTCCCGGGTGCCGGCCCAGTTGCTGTGACGAGCTGGATCTACGGGGTCGATCCCGGTGAGTGGCGGGTGGAGGCGGAGCTGATCGCGCCGGCGGAACGCGCCGGTCGGCGGCCGGCCGGCGGCCCGCAGCGAGCGAATGGTGCGTCACTGTCGCGGGCCGACTGGTCCTGGCGCCGCTGGGCACTCACGGAAGCGCCGGACGTCCCGATCCAGACGCGCTGGGCCCTCCTCGCTCCGCTGGCGCGCACGCCCGCGGTCGTGCCGGGCAGCTTCACGGTGCTCGCCATCCTCGGCATCAGCGCCTCGTTCGTGGTCCAGGCGACGCTCCTCGAGCGACTCGGCGTATCGGTGGGCGGCGGGCTCCTGGTGTCATTCCTGGCCATCATCGGCGGGATCGCCGGCGCAAAACTCTGGCACATGATCCTCCAGGCCAAGCCGTGGCGCGAGTCCATCCGCCAGGGATGGTCGGTCGATGGCTTCCTGGTCCTCGCGCCGATCGTCGCGATCGCCGCGCTGCTCGCCCTCGACATCCCGATCGGACGGTTCCTGGACTCGGCGGCGCCGGGCATGTATGTCGCCGTGACCATCGGGCGCCTGGGTTGCTTCTTCACCGGCTGCTGTGCCGGCCGGCCGACCCGGTCCCGCTTCGGCATCCGCTCGTCGGACCGCCGCATCGTCGCTCGGCGCATCCCGACGCAATTGCTCGAATCGCTGACCGGGCTGGTCCTCGCCATCGCCAGCTGGATCGCCGTCGCCAACGACGTCATCGGGATCGACGGCGCGGTGTTCTTCGCGGTGCTGGCGGTCTACGTCATCGTCCGCCAGGGCCTCCTGCGAATGCGCGAGGAGACCCGCGCCTTCTCCTGGCGCCGCAGTGCCACCGCCGGGGTGGCGAACCGGTAGGTCCGACACCGAGTGCGCAGTCGACCACGCGGCGGCCGACCATCGCGGCCGGCCGTCACGGGGCTGGCTGGTAGGATCATCCAACCTCCATACAGCGGGCTGTCCGTGCGTACCGACCCACCACCCCCGATGAACCGCCGCCGTTTCCTGCGCCTGACTGCGCTCGGATCGGTCGCCAGCTTCCTTGCGGCCTGCGGCGTGGACGATCCAACACGACGGCTGACCGCCAGTCCGGCAGCGACGGACGTCCGACCGGGGCCGACCGGAACCGTGCCCGGCCGCACGCCGCCGGGATCGCCGCCGGCGCCGACGGCGAGCGTCGCACCCTCACCGTCGCCCCCTGCCGCCTCACCTCAGCCCGCCGCCGAGCGGCGCGTCCTGTATCGGAACGGGGCCCTCGCCGACGGCCGCGGGGCGCGCCTCCGCTACGGTGTGAGCATCCTCGTCGAAAACGGCCGGATCACCTGGATCCGACCGGCGGATGGGGAGGAGGATCCAGGGCCACGCGCCGCATTCGAGCTGGTCGACGCCCGCGGAGCCACGTTCGTCCCGGGCATGGTCGACGGGCACAGCCACATCACGCTCCCCGGCGGGGCGAACTGGCTCGACCGGATCGGGGACCCGCCGGACCGTCTCCTGGAGGTCGCCGAGCAGAATGCCGAGATCGCGCTCCGCGCCGGCGTCCGCTGGTTCCGGGATGTCGGGAGCCCGACCGTCGAGGACCCCGTCGACGGGCGGCGTCGGGCGATCGCGCTCGGCATCCGGGATCGATGGGCCGGCCGCCGGGACCGACCGTCCGTCCGTGCGGCCGGAACGTGGCTCGCGGCCCCGGGCGTCCTGCGACGCGGGATCGCGATACAGGTCCGCAACGCCGACGCCTTGCTTGCCGCCGCGAACCGGCAGCTCGATCAGGGCGCCGACCTCATCAAGCTCTATGTCCAGTCTCCCGACCCCGACGACCCGCCCTGGAGCGCGGCCGAGATCCGGCGGGTGGTCGACGCCGTGCACGCGCGGGGCGGCAAGACGACCGCCCACGTCCAGCGGATCGGTCCCGCCCGGGCCGCCGTCGACGGTGGCGTCGACTCCCTTGAGCATGGATTCCGCCTGGACGCGGCGATCGCCCGCCGGATGGCCCGCCAGGGGACCTTCCTCGTGGCGACCCTGACCGTGCCGCGCTCGTTCCTCGCCATCGGCCGGGCCGCGCGGAACACGCCGTTCTCCACGGCGGCCGGCCGCCGCTCCGCGACGGGCCTGCTGCGCGACGCCGAGGCGAGTGTCCGGGCCGCCCGGGCCGCGGGCGTGAAGATCGCCGCGGGGACGGACTTCGGTGGCGGCTCCTCGCGGGCGAACCAGCTGGCGTGGGAGGTCGAGTCGCTGGTCGCTGCCGGTCTGGAGCCGTGGGAGGCGCTCGCGGCGGTCACCTGGCGTGGCGGCGAGCTGCTGGATGAGGCGGACGCGGGCGTGATCCGCGAGGGCGGTCCGGCGGACTTCTTCCTCGTCCACGGCGACCCGCTCAGTGACCCTGCAGCCCTGTGGCGGGTCTGGCGGGTGGCCTGACGCGAGGCGGTAGGCCGACCGTCAGGCTGGCGGTCGCTGGACCAGCTGGTAGCCAGCTGCCTCCCAGGCGATCATCCCGCCGTCGAGCTCCCAGATGTTCGTGTAACCGAGCCCGACGAGCGTGCTCGCAGCGATCGCACTCATCGTGCCACTCCGGCAGTAGACGAGGATCTTCGCGTCCTTCGCCGCACTGAGCTTCCCGACCTCGTTTGCGACCTGATCGAAGGGGATGGACAAGTCCGTGCCCTGGATCTCGCCCTCGTACGGAACGTGGACGTTGACGAGGGTGAAGTCCTTGGCCCCGAGCATCTCCGTGAGCCTCGCCGGCGAGATGCGCGAGTAACGCCCGCCGGGCACGAGGACGGTCATCTCGCCGGACGCCGAGGGGGCGGAGGCGGCAGGGCTCGATGTCGGCGGGCCGGTGCTCGAGGTGGGGCTGCCGGAGCCGCCGGCGCACGCAGCGACGACCAGTCCGACGACGGCCACGAGCACACCGACCGATCCGGGCCGCTGGAGGACGCGGCTGCCCGTCGCGATGGATGGCGATCGGCGACCTGAGCCAGAGATCACCGGGTTTGGACTCCCACTGGCGAGATGAGGCGGATGTTGACGAGCGAGATGGTACTTCCGAACGCGATCACAGGGCCACGTCGACCCCGTCGCGCTGCATCCGGGCCAGGCGGCGGCGACGCGCGGTCTTCACGAAGGCCATCCACTGGAGGACGGCGATCGAGATTCCCATGACCAGGAGGGGCCAGCGAAACCAGTTGGGCGGTGGTGGTTCCCGGTGGAACGACGCCGTGTAGTGGATGAACAGGAAGTAGGCAGCGTGGAGGACCGTCAGGTAGAAGATCACGTGAGCACCCTGATGGATCCACTTCCAGGCCTCGGGACCGATGGTTCGCACGGCCCAGCTGGAGGACGTCGCGGCCAGCACCAGCATCCAGGCCAGGGCGACCAATCCGATGAGGTTGGCGAGTCCGAACCCGGGCTCGAGCCGAAGCGTACGGTCGAGCTCGGCGACGAACTCGTAGCCCATCAGGCGGCCAAGATCCCATTGCACCCAGCCGTCAAGGACCAGCACGGTGTGGACGAGGGCGGTGACGGCGCTCCACACGCCAACCTCCCGTCGCCACGGCAGGATCCGACCGACGCGACGCGACAGCCGGGCAGCAGGCCCCAGGAAGAGGCTGGCGAACAGCAGCACGATGGAGGCGTCGCCGAACGCCCGCCACAGGCGCATCGTTGGATCCCAGTCCAGGCGTCCCAACCAGAACCCTGCCACCAGCACGGCGGCGATGACCGCGCTGACAAGATGGCGGATCGGGGCACCGCGTCGCGAGTCCGGGCGCTCGCGCACTCGATCCCCCGACCGTCCACTCACCGAACGGCGACTACTGATGCTTGACACGATCCCTCGCGACAGGCGATGACCGGCGCGCTGTCCACCGACCATCCATGGCGGGGGCCATGCTACGACATCCGTGTCGTAGTCGCGGGCAGGAGCACCCTCACCTACTGTGTGCGCAACCTCGCCTGTCGGCGCGCGACGAGGGCCACGACGACGGCGAGGGCCAGCGCGGTCGCCGTCACGGCGGTCGCACTCTCCGTCCAGAACTGTCCGGGGAGCAGCTGGACCAGGCGCTGCGTCTGTGGATCGAACATGAAGTTGCCCTGCGGGAAGAACACCCGATGGAAGAGCAGCCAGGCCGCGTCGAAGAAGAACACCACCGCGATGCCGACGACGACGCCGATGGCGACCAGGCCGCCGGAGCCCGCCTGGACGGCTCGCCACGGCCAGGCCTGGCCCCGGCTGGTCGCGAAGACGACGACCAGCGCCGCCACGGCGATGGCGAGCACCGCCAGCGCGCGCCGAACCACGTCGAACACGTCGACCATGTGCCCTCGTTCGGTCTCGGTCAGGACGGGCTGCCCGTCGACCTCGACGGTGAACTGCGGTGGGCCGAGGATGACATCCGACAGGAGGGCACCCGTCACCGTGCGAACCTGGGCGGGCGAGTAGCCGGTGATCTCTGCGACGCCCGCACGATCCTGGGCGAACCCGACCCACACCGGGTTGAAGTAGAGAGCGATCGTCACGCCGATGATGACGATGACCGAGGCGATGGCGACGACGACCGAGGCGACGATCCTCATCGGGAACGAGCTCGAGCCGACAGAAGACGGGACATCAGGTTCGCATCTCCATAGAGGGTGAGTGCCGATCCAGGGCCCCGTCTTCCGAGGCTGTGGAACGGAGGGCGGGGCCGCTCGAGACGACGACCCCAGCCAAGCGTAGCTCAGTGGCCCGTATGCCCTCCGGGGCCGGCCTCGGGCTCGTCCTTCGGGTGGCCGTAGCGATGCGGATCGTTGACGAACGCCTGGTGACAGCCATGGCTGCAGAAGTAGAACGTACGACCCTCGTGCTCCTCCGTGGCGGCGGCGTCCTCGGGACGGATCATCATGCCGCAGACCGGATCCTTGACCCTGTCGGCCATGCTTTCGACCTCCTGTCGGTGTGGATGGGGTGGATGGATCACTCCGGTGAGCCGACCGTCGGCCGGCGTCCGGAACCAGATCGAGCGCTCCCGCCGCGCGACGACCGCGCCAGCGGGATCGCGCCGAATGCGCTGACGCTCGCGGCCACCGCCAACGCCATGCCGGCGGCGAAGAGCGGCCAGCCGGCCCACGTCGAGAGGTCACCGGCCAGAACTCGCTCAGCGTCCATGAGGAACCCAGCGACGACCAGGATGCCGCCTCCGATCGCGACGAGCGCACGGATCGGGCCCACCGCGATCGGTCGCTCCATGCGCAGACGCCGGGCGGCCGCCAACCCGAACCCGACCAGGGCCGTGCTCACGATGATCGGCGCCCAGACCGGGCCGACCCACGGCGACGGGATGAGGAACAGCACGTCCCAGGCCAGCAGGTCGGGTGGCCAGCCGATGGTGAGACGCAGGCCCGCGTAGTACACGATGTCCCACGTGCCGAACGCGACCGCGGCCCAGGCCAGGCGCTCCAGGGGCCGGCTACCGGCCAGCCAGCCGATCACCGCGATCATCACGATCGTGGCCACCTCCCGGGCCACCTCGATCGTTTCGAAGGTGCCGAGCGTCGCGGGGTCGTGCGCAGGGACGGCCGATGGCACGATCTCCAGCGCGGCCCGCAGGTAGACGACGACCGCCGCCTCGAGGAAGCCCATGGCGACCCCGAAGGCCACGACGGCGAGCGACGTCGTCGCGAACATCCGGGCGGGGGCGGTCAGGCGTTCCACCACGGTCGAAGCGGGAGGTTGACCGGTCCGTCGTCCTCCGGCCGCGCGAGCAGCAGCTGGGCGACGTCGAGCGAGCCGTCCTCGAAGCCCCGGCGGGCAGCGGCCATGTACAGCCGCCATGTCCGATACACCTCCTCGTCCACGAGCTCCCGGGCCCGATCGGCGGACGCCTCGAGCCGCTCGACCCAGGCCTTGAGGGTGAGGGCGTAGTGCGGCCGGAGTGACTGGGCGTCGAGCAACTCGAAACCGGCCCGCCGGGCGAATCTGACGCCGTCTTCGACCGGGACGAGCTCGCCGTCCGGGAAGACGTACCGCCCGACGAAGCCACCGTCCGTGAACGTGAGCCATGGTGGGCGCAGCCGGCTCCCGGTCGCCGTCGTGGCGATGCCGTGGTTGAGGAAGAGCCCGCCGGGCTTGAGCGCTGCGAACACCGCTTCGAAGTACGCGGCCAGCCGCTCGCGTCCGACGTGCTCGAACATGCCCACCGAAGCGACCGCGTCGAACCCGGGAAACTCGTCGAGATCGCGGTAGTCGCGGACGGCGACGAGCGCCCGGCGGTCCAGCCCGCGGCGGGTGATCTCGTCGCCCGCCCACGCGGCCTGCGCGGCACTCAGGGTGATGCCGGTCGCCTCCACTCCGTAGTGTTCGGCGGCGAACATCACGAGCGAACCCCAGCCACAGCCGATGTCGAGCAGGCGCATGCCCGGCCGCAGAGCGAGCTTGCGGCAGACCAGGTCGAGCTTGGCCTCCTGGGCATCGTCGAGGCTCGCCGCAGCCGAGGGAAAGTACGCACACGAGTAGACGAGTTGGCGATCGAGCCAGAGGGCATAGAAGTCGTTGCCGACGTCATAGTGGAATCGGATCGCGGCGAGATCGCGAGCTCGGGAATGGCGACGACCCGGCAGGCGAGCGCGGCGCCGCAGGCGCGGAGCGGGTCTCGCGCCGCGCCGGAGCCGCATGCCGAGCCGCGCCAGCCTGGGCAGGTCGCGCCCGAGCCTTCGCAGGTCGAGGGCCCGTCCGGCGTCGATCGCCGCCCAGATGTCCCCCTCGATGTCGATGTCGCCACGCAGGTAGGCCTCTCCGAGCGCATCGGCGGACGGGGGCCAGAGCATGTGCGCCAGCGCGTCCGGGCCGTGGACCACGATCCTGGCTGGCGCGGCGGACCGCTCCGACCCGATGTCGCTCGCCAGCGCGATCTCGATCGGAGGCTCCGCCGGCAGCGCCCGACGGATCGTCGCGAGCATCTCGCGGGCGGTGGCGACCCGGTCGCCGGTCACGGACGCGGCTCGGATCGGCGCGGTCGTCGCGTCACTGCGCGCCATAGCGGCGGATCCCTTCGAGCCTGGTGCGCTTGAGGAGCAGCGCGTTGACGGCCACCAGGAACGAGCTCCCGGCCATGCTGATCGCGGCGATCTCGGGCCGCAGGATCAGCCCGAACGCCGGATAGAAGAGGCCCATCGCGATCGGGAAGGCGACGGTGTTGTAGCCGACCGCCCAGAACAGGTTCTGCTTCATCTTGCGCACGGTCGCGCGTGACAGGGCGATCGCGCCGAGCACGTCGACCGGGTCGCTCTTCATGAGCACAACGTCCGCCGTCTCGACGGCCACGTCCGTGCCGGCACCGATGGCGATGCCGACATCCGCCTGGGCGAGCGCCGGCGCGTCATTGATCCCGTCGCCGACCATCGCCACGAGCTTGCCGGTCGCCTGGAGCTCCTTGACCTTGTCGGCCTTCTGGCCGGGCAGGACCTCGGCGAAGACCGTGTCGAGCCCGAGCTCGGCGGCGATGCGGTCGGCCGTGGCCTGGTTGTCGCCGGTCAGCATCGCGACCTGGATACCGAGGTTGTGGAGTCGATCGATCGTTTCCTTCGCGCTCGGCCGGACCGCGTCGGCGATGGCGATGAGGCCGCCGGCCTTGCCGTCGATCGCGACCCGGACGACCGTCCGTCCGGCGCCTTCCAGCTCGTCCGCGCGTCCAGCGAGGCGCTCGAAGTCGATCGCGCGGTCGCGCATGAGCTTGGCGTTCCCGACCAGGACGGCCCGGCCATCGACCGTCGCCTCCAGCCCGTGACCCGGGATCGCGTTGAAGCCGCTCGCGTCGACGAGCGTGAGTTGACGCTCTCTGGCCGCATCGACGACGGCCTGGGCCAGCGGATGCTCGCTGGAGCCCTCCGCCGACGCCGCCAGCCGCAGGACCTCGTCCTCACCGACGGGGTTCCCCGCGCCGACCAGCTCGACGACGCGGGGCTGGCCGACCGTCAATGTGCCGGTCTTGTCGAAGATGACGGCACCGATCTTGGAGGCCTGCTCCAGGGCCGTCGCGTTCTTGAACAGGATCCCATTCATGGCGCCCAGACCGGTCCCGACCATGATGGCCGTCGGCGTCGCCAGGCCCAGGGCGTCCGGGCAGGCGATGATCACGACCGTGATGGCCAACGTGAGGGCGAAGACGAAGGTCGAGTCGCCGATGGTCAGCCAGCCGAAGAACGTCAGGAGGCCCAGGATGACGGCCGCTGCGACGAGCCACTGGGCGGCTCGGTCGGCGAGTCGCTGGGCCGGCGCCTTCGAGTTCTGGGCCAGCTGGACGAGCTTGACGATCTGCGCCAACGCGGTATCCGCGCCGACCTTGGTCGCCTTGAACCGGAACGTGCCGGTCTTGTTGATCGATGCGCCGATCACGTTGGACCCGACGGTCTTCTCGACCGGAACGCTCTCACCGGTGATCATCGATTCGTCGACACTCGACGCGCCGTCCACGATCACGCCGTCGACCGGGATCTTGTCCCCGGGCCGGATGAGCACGACGTCGTCGATGACGACGTCCGATGTGGGAATCTCCACCGGCTCGCCGTTCCGGATCACGGTCGCCTTCGGCGGGGTGAGATCGAGGAGCGCCTTGATCGCATCCGACGCTCCCGCCCGGGCGCGCATCTCCAGCCAGTGGCCGAACAGCACGAACGTGAGCAGGACGACGGCGGCCTCGTAGAAGACCTCGCCCTCGACCAGGAAGGTCGCCGCGACGCTGAACGCATAGCCGCTCCCGACCGACAGGGCGACGAGGACGGACATGTCCAACGTCCGGGTGCGGAGCGCCCGGTACGCGCCGACGAAGAACATCTTCCCGCTCCAGACGACGGCCGGGGTCGCGAGCAGGAAGGCCAGGATGTTCGGGTTGATCCCGAACGGGGTGGCGAGGCGGAGGTTGAAGACATCGGTCGCCAATGGCGAGTAGAGGAAGATCGGGATCGCCAGGATGAATGCGACGATGAAGCGGTTGCGCATGTCGCGGACCATCTCGTCCATGGTCATCCCGCCGCCGTGGCCCATCGCGTGGGCCATCTGGGCCATCTCGCCCTGCACGGGGGTGCCCGTTGCCGGGCCGGCTGGCGCGTGACCGGCGTGGTCCTCCCGGGCCGTGGGCGCCGCCGGCGCCCCTGGCGGGCCGGCCAGCGCGGGTGCCGCTGTCGGGGTGGCCATCGCGTGACCGGCGTGCTCGTCCCGGGCCGCATGGGCTCCGTGCGGCACAGTGCTCCCGACGACCGCCGGCTGCTCGTCTCGGCAGAGATGACACGGCACGATCTCGCCGCCGCAGCGGCACCCGAAGCGCTCGATCAGGGCCCGAACGTCGTCCGCGCTGAGGACCGTCTCGTCGAACCGGATGGCGACGGTCTGGGAGACGGGGTTCGCCTCCGCGGCCTCGATGCCTGGCTCGCGGCGCAGGTATGCCTCGAGGCCCGCCGCGCTGCTCGCGCGCAGGAGCCCCCCTGCTTCGAAGACGCTGCCGGTCACTGCCTGCTCCATTCACCATGTCTCGCTGGATGTGCGTACCATGCCGCAATGACGACAGTTCTGTCGTAGATCGCGTCGTTCTCGGCCTCGCGACCAGCTCGCGGGACCGCTGGAGTCCATCGTCGGCCTCGAAGCTGAGTCCGGGATGAGGCGGGACTGAGAAGGCTTCCGCCTCCCGTCGCGGCCCCCCATCCATACCAGGAGACCGCGCATGAACCGCTTCCACCGCTGGTACTGCGGCACCGGCCTGTGGGCACGGGAGATCTCCCGTGTCGCGTCGTGGGCGCTCCAGGACAACCAGCTCGGTCCCGATGCGCTCGAGATCGGACCCGGTCGGGGTCACACGACGGCGATCCTGCGCCGGCGGGTGGACCACCTGACCGCCGTGGAGATCGACCCGGCGCTGGCGGATGGCGTGCGCTCGCGCTTCGCGTCGGCGGCGAACGTCGAGGTCGTGACCGCCGACGCCACCGACCTGCCGTTCGAGGACCAGCGCTTCAGCGGCGCGGCGTGCTTCACGATGCTGCACCACGTCCCGTCGGCGGAACTGCAGGACCGCCTCCTCGGCGAGGTGCATCGCGTCCTGCGGCCCGGGGCCGTCTTCACGGGATCCGACAGCACCTCGACGGTCCTGTTCCGCCTCGCCCACCTCCGCGACACCATGGTGCTCGTCGACCCCGCTACGTTCGCTGCCCGCCTCGAGGCGGCCGGGTTCGCGGACGTGACGGTCGATGTCGGCGACCGGGCCTTCCGGTTCCGGGGCCGGCGACCGTAGCGTGGATGTCCGTTCAGGACATCGGGCGACCCTAGGGCTTGCGGCCGGCGCGATCGGCGGGACGCGTGTCCCAGGGTACCGCGGCGAGGAGGGCGTGGCCGCCGGTTCCACCGTGGAGACCCATGCCGCGCTCAGGCTCGATATCGACAACGTGCGCTGGACCGGCGTGCCGTTCTACCTGCAGTCGGGCAAGCGGATGGCGGCTCGCTCGACAGAGATCGTCGTGCAGTTCAAACCCGCGCCGCACACGCCCTTCGACGCGTATGGTGCCGGCGGCGCGGTCACTCGCCCCAACACGCTGATCGCGACCATCGCGCCCCATGAGGGCGGCGGAGGCTCCGACGGATCTCGACGACACGAGGCCGGCTCCCCGGGGCCCGCCGCGGCCGATGAGCTGCTCGCCCGCGAAGGTCGGTGCTGCTACGCACCAGAGCGGTGACGACACGACGCCCATTGCATCCGTGACAGGAAGAATTCGCCGTGACCGTTCGGCGGGCGGCATCCGTGCGGTTCGGCGGTCGACCGGTGCATGATCCCGTGGATACGGCACGCACGGGGATCTTTCGGGAGTGAGGGGTGGATCGGCGGGAGTGGCCGCGATGGTCGCGGTCGTCTGGGGGCTCTGTTTCGTGCTCATCCAGGCGTCGTTGCCCAGCCAGGCGCCGCTCCTGCTGGCCGCTCTGCGCGCCGTGATCGGGGGCGGTGTCCTGCTCGTCTGGGTCGCCGTTCGTCGCTCGCATCCGGGACTCGGCCATCGCCACGCGGACCAGTGCAACGCCGACCCCACGCGGCCAGGACTGCCCTCGTGGCCGCTCCTCATGGCGCTGGCGCTGGCCAACGCGGCGATCGCCTTCGGGGCGATGTATCTCGCGGCCGGACGAGCGGAGGCGGCCGTCGCATCCATCCTCGCGGGCGGTCAACCGCTGGTGCTGGCAGGGGCCGGCTGGGCCCTGTTCGGAGAGCGCCTGTCGGGGCGCGCACTGGTGGGGCTGGCCGTCGCCATGAGCGGCGTCGTGTTGATCGCCACGACGAACTCGGGGGCCACGAGCCTCGATGGCGTCGCGCTGGCGCTGCTCGCCGCGGCGGCCCCGGCCGCAGGCACCGTCCTCATGCACAAGCTTCTGCCGACGATCGACATCGTGCTGACGACGAGTGTCCAGTTCCTGATCGGCGGTGCGATGCTGGCCGGTGTCAGCGCCCTGGTCGAACCGTGGAGCGAGCTCACCTGGTCATCCGCCGCGGTGCTGGGCATGCTCTTCCTGGGCATCGTCGGGACCGGCCTCGCCTATATCGCGTGGTTCTGGCTCCTTGACCGCCTCTCGCTGGCGCGGCTGGGTGCGGCCCTGTTCCTCGTCCCCGTCACGGGTGTCGGCGTCGCGATCATGGCCGGGGACCGCCCGACGCCGATGGCGATCGCCGGGATCGCGGCGCTCATCGCCGGGATCGGGATCGTCTCGCTCGGGGCCTCGTCCGAACCGTCAGACGGTGCATCACCCCGAACGACCTGACGCGCCGCGCGGACCCTTCCCCATTCAACACGGTGTGGTTCCGACCGGGAGATGCCGATCCGGGACGTGATGGTGACGGCGTCGGGCCCTCCGATGTCCGAGCCAAGGGTCTTATCCTGGACTCACCTGGCTCTCAGGGTCAGGCCGCAACCTCGCGTGTACGTCACCCACCGACACGTGTGAGGAAACGCCGATGACCCGTCGAATCAGGTTGGCGCTCGCCGCGGGCTTCAGTCGAGAGCACAACCGGGGCATGCACCGTGGCTTCGCCGGCTGGACCGGCTGTCCGGACGCCTGAGCCTGCCGATCCCCTTCTTCGCTTCCACTCCCCTACCGTCCCGCTCTGACGGCCGCGCCGTCGGTCCACACGAGGTCCCAGATGCTGACGTCCACGTACACCTTCGGCAGTACCCTTCGCCTCCCGGTCGACGAGGCAAGATCGCTGGTCGAGGCGGCGCTGCAGGCCGAGGGCTTCGGCGTCCTGACCGAGATCGATGTCGCCGCCACGATGCAGGCCAAGCTGGGCATCGAGCACGCGCCGTATCTCATCCTTGGGGCGTGCAATCCAGCGCTGGCCCATCGCGCACTCCAGGCCGATCCATCCATCGGCGCACTTCTGCCCTGCAACGTGGTCATCCGCGACCATGACGGCCGGACGATCGTCGAGGCCATGGACCCGCGGGCCGTCATGGACCTGGTGGAGAACCCGGAGGTGGCGGCGGTGGCGGACGAGGCCGAGGCTCGACTTCGCCGGGTCATCGCGTCCCTCGGGCACGATCCGGCGGCGACTTGACCCGTTCTTGACCCTGGTCCACATCTCCCGTTCAGGTACGCCCGCGACGATGCTCAAACCGCCGGACTCGGCGGTTTGGTGTGGGAGAACACGCATGATGGGATATGGCTGGGGAATGGGTGCCGACGGATGGCTATGGATGGTCGGGGGCCTGGTCCTGCTCATCGGGATCGTGATCCTCGTCGTCCGGGCGATCGGTGGCTACGATCGGCCCGCGGAGCGGTCCTGGGATGCGCGGCCCCGAGAGGAGCCGATGGACATCCTCCGAGCCCGGTTCGCCCGGGGCGAGATCAGCGAGGCTGAGTTCGAGCAGGCGAAGCGAACGCTCGGCGACGACCGATGACGATCCGGGGGATCGGCTGGCTGGGGTCGGGCCTGGTGGTCATCGGCCTCGCGCTCATGGCGATCGGGTCGATCGTCGGCCCGAGAACGCCGACCGGCGTCCAGGACCCATGGCCGGCGTGGGGTGGCCCCAGCTCGGGCGGGATGATGGGCTCGGGCGGGATGATGGGCTCGGGTCCCGGTCCCAGCGCCCCTGCCGGGACTTCGGTCAGCATGTCCGGGTCGCGCTTCCAGCCGGCGACGCTGACGATCGCCCCGGGGGCGACCGTTCGATGGTTCAACGACGACGCGGTGCCCCACACGGTCACCGCCGACGACCAGTCGTGGGACTCGGGCAACCTCGCTCCCGGCGCCGCCTTCGAGGTGAGCTATGACCTGCCGGGGTCGTACCCGTACCTGTGTCGCTACCACCCCGGCATGGCCGGCACGATCGTGGTCGGGACGCCCTGACGCTCACGGCGACGACAGCCCTGTAGGATACGGGCGACGGGTGCGCGGTGGCACCCGGGGCAGGCCCTGGAGCAATCCTCAGCCATACCTCATCTGGCGCTCAGGTGAATGGCGCCCAATGCCAGCCATGGACCGCCCGGCGACGGTTGCCGATGCGGAGCCCGAGCAGCGAGGGAGGAGTCGATCATGGCAGCCGGCGCACCGGTCGTCGAGCGGGGAGCCTGGCGCAGGGCCTGGGAGGCGATCGATGAGCGCCTCGGCCTGAGCGGGTTGGCCTACCCGGTGCCCGCCCACGCCAATGGTCTCGGCTACATCCTGGGCGGGATCACCTTCTTCGGATTCCTCATCCTCGCGGCGACGGGCGTCTGGCTCGCCCAGTTCTACAATCCGACCCCCGAGGCGGCCCGTCAGAGCATCGAATACGTCATGGAGGTGGCGCCCCTCGGCGACGTCGTTCGTGGGATCCATTTCTGGGTCGCGAACCTGGTGATGGCGACGGTGCTTCTGCACATGGGGCGGGTCTTCGTCACCGGCTCCTACAAGCGTCCGCGCGAGGCGAACTGGCTGATCGGCGTCGGCCTGCTCGGCGTGACCCTGCTGCTGATCTTCACGGGCACGGTCCTCAAGTGGGACCAGGAGGGGTACGAGGCGCTCCAGCACAATATCGAGATCGGCGAACTGGTCGGCGGCGTCGGCTTCTGGTTCTCGTCGGAGTTCGCGGCGAGCCTGCCCATCGTGGGCCGCCTCTACATGGCGCACGTGGTCATCCTGCCCGCCATCGGCACGCTGCTCCTGATCGCCCACTTCCTCCTGGTCAAGCGCCACGGGATCTCCGCACGACCGGTCGACCACGACGCGGCGGTCGTCGGCGGCCCGGAGCCAAGCAAGGGCGGCTCGAGCTTTGCCGCGCATCTCGTCCGGATGACGGGCTTCGGATTGCTGATCCTTGCCGGCGCGGCCATCGTTGCGCTCCTCCTCCCGGCAGGGATCGGCGAGCGTCCCAATCCGGCCATCGAGGTCACCAAGCCGTGGTGGATGTTCCTGGCGTTCTATCCGCTCGAGGACTGGTTCGGCTTGCCGGCACTCGTCTGGGCGCCGGTCATCCTGTTCGGCGCACTCGCCCTGGTCCCGTTCGTCGACCGCAGTCCCTGGCGGTCACCAACCCGGCGGCGCTGGATCATCCTCATCGGCACGATCGTGACGGTGGCCCTCGTCGCACTGGTCCTGTACGCCTACCTCACGCCGGCGGTGACCCACGTCCAGGACGCCGCCACATGATCGCGATCCTGTTCCGGGTGGCCCTGCTGACGGTCGGGTTGGCCGCCGTGGAACTGGGTCTCGTCCCGGCCCTGGCAACCGGCTCCGTCGGGGGCTGGGCCCTGGCCCTCCTGGGCCTTCCCCTCATCGTCGCCGGGTCGGCAGGCTTCATCGGCCCACTCCTGGGTGCGACATCGAAAGGTGGTACCAAACGTGCGTAAGTCGCTGCCAGCCGCGATCTGGCTGGGGCTCGTGATCCTTGCCGCCCAGGCCGGCCTGGTCCTGGCCGATTCGCCCGATGCCGGCATCACGGTCGAGCCGGTCGACGTGACCGCGGGCGGGACGATCCTGCTTGCCGGCGCGGACCTGGAGCCGGACGACGAGCGGATCCTGGTCCTGCAGGGCGAGGATGTGACGGTCGATCTCGGTACCGCAACGACCGATGCCGACGGCATGCTCAGCCTTGAGGTGGTGATCCCGGCGCACCTGCCGACGGGCGTCTATCGACTGCAGGCCATCGGCGATGAGACCCTGTCCGTCGAGGTGCGGATCACCGCCGCGGCCGGCGGAGCCGCCGTCGAACCGTCTGGAGCGGAGGCGGCCGTGTCGCGCGAGCGCGGCCCCGTGGAGCTCGGATCGATCGTCGCGGCCGCGGCGGTCCTGGGGGCGCTGGGCCTCCTCCTCATCGTGCGGGCAGAACGCTTCCGCGGGCATGAGGTGACCTGAGGATGGCGGCCATGCATCGGACGGACCACGCGGGTGCCGTCCGTGGGCCAGCCATCAAGTCGCTGCGCGGGCAGCAGGTCCAGGGCGTGTCCCGCCGCCAGCTCATGCGCACGGCCCTCGGGGCGGGGGTCGGGCTGTGGTTCCTGGAGATCGCGGCCGGCACGATCGGGTTCATCTGGCCCAGCGTGACAGGCGGTTTCGGCGGCAAGTTGACGATCGGCACCCTGGACGAGGTCAAGACCCAGAACGCCTCGCTGCCCATCGACGAAGGCTTCCCCGCCTACTTCGCCTTCGCCCGCGCGTTCGTCATGCTCGTCGATCCCGCCCAGCAGCGGTTCGTGCCGGGCGAGGACCCGACCGGCGACGGTACGGCCCTCAACGTCCGGGCGCTCTACCAGCGCTGCCCACACCTGGGCTGCAAGCCCAACGCCTGCGAGCAGAACTTCTGGCTGGAGTGTCCGTGCCATGGGTCGCGCTTCGACCGCCTGGGGATCAAGGCCGACGGCGCTCAGTACGGACCGGCGCCGCGCAGCATGGACCGGTTCTCGGTCAGCGTGGACGCCGCCGGCGTGCTGACCATCGACACCGGCAAGATCACGCTGGGGCCGCTCCCGGTGGCCCTGGGCCAGCCAGGCATCATCCCGCCGCGCACGTCCACCGGATGCATCTGACGGTCGACACGCTCAGACCGTCAGGAGGATGGCGAAGCCGAGGCCAAGCGTCACGATCGCCAGGACCGCCTTGGTGCCCCCGGCGTGTTCCAGGTGCCAGCGGTTGATGACCCGGATCAGGCGAGGCCGGCTGGCCAGCACGAGCAATGCCACGAGCGGGGTGATGTAGGCCACGTTGTACAGGGCGAGGCCCCCAAGGCCGGCCGTCACGGTCCCGCTCGCGCCGAGCATCGCGACGACCCCCACGTACACGGCCCCGCTGCACGGCACGGTGCACAGGCCGATGAGGACCCCGCCGCCGAACAGCGCGACGGGGGAGCTGGTCCGGGCCCAGTCGCGCATGCGACCGTGGAGGGCGTGCGGGGCCTCCAGCTGCCACGACGCCCCCGGCAGCAGGATGTCGCGGATCATCCACAGCCCAAGACCGATGGCGATCAGGGCGGCGATCCGACTCGGTAGATGGTTGGCCCCGAAGTCCGCCAGGGAGCTGATGGTGGTCAGGAGGCCCAGGCCGAGCAGGAAGTACGTCACGAGCACGCCCAGGACGAAGAAGATCCCCAGGCCAAGTACCGTGCGGCTGGCAGCACCGGTGTCGGGCGACCCGCCCGGCCCGGCCGCCGCGAGCGACTGGCGCGCGGCCAGCCCGAGGGCGAAGGTGGCGAACAGGATCAGGACGCCGAACGCGCAGGGGTTGAAGCCATCAAGGAATCCCGCGGTGAGGATGACCGGGAGGGTCAGATCGGTGAGGGTCGCGTGGCCGGCGGCGCTCGGGCTGGCAAAGGAGACGGCGAAGGCAGACGCCGTCAGCACGCCAGCGGCGATGACCAGGAGCAGACGGGGGCGCGCGACCCTGACGTCCTTCGACGACATCATGCCGTCACCGTGAGCTCACCTCGCATCGACGGGTTCTCCTTGCCACCGCAGCAGATGTCGCAATAGAAGACGAACGTGCCAGGCCTCGCGGGAGCCGTGAACTCGAATACCTCGCTGCTCTCCGGGCCGACCTTCCAGTCGATCCCGAGCTCGTCGATCGCGAACTGGTGCCAGCCACCGCCATCGCTGTGGAACGGCGTGTCCATGCTGCTGAATTCGACCTTGAAGGTCTCCCCGGCCTTGACGCTCAGGGTCGCTGGATCGAACCCACCCATGCTGGCGTGGACCTGCACGGCGGTCACGTCCGTCGCGGCCGGCGGCAGGAGGCGGCCGATGACGAGCGACAGCGCCAGCGCACCCACACCCAGGGCGATCACGGCGAACGCGGCGACGCGCAGTCGCCTTCCGGGGGGCCGCCCGCCCGCGGCGGGCCGCCGATTCGATGAGCGATCGGATGATCGCGATGCGGCGTGCGATCGGTGGGGCTGGCTGCTCATGCGAAGGGTCCTTTCGCTGTGTTCGGTCCGGGATGGGTCAGCCGCTGGCTGCCGCGCCGTCTGGCGGGTGCGATGGATCGCCCGATGGCGGTCCACAGCAGGGTGTCGACTTCCTGCCAATCGATGTCCGGCGGCAGGCAGTCCTGTAGCTCCAGCTCGACCAGGCGGACCAGCAGCGAATCGATCGATCCCCGAGCGGCCAGCAATTGCTGCGCGACCGATCTGAACGGCCGGTCGTCAGCAAGGAGGTGGACCAGCGCGCCGACCTGCCCATCGAGTCGGCGAGCATGGCTGACGAGTGCGGCCCGATCCGGATCGCCCAGGGAGGTCGTCATGGGGTGACGAAGACGGCGCCGGTCATCCCGGCAGCCGCGTGGCCCGGCAAGGTGCAGATGAAGCTGTGCGTCCCGGGCTCCGGGAATGTCAGGGTGATCGTCCGGGTCTCACCGGGCTCCAGGATCGACTCCACCCCCTCCAGACCCGGCATGTGGAGCGACGGGAAGTTGAGGTCGTGACGCTCTGTCCCGTCGTTGGTGAGCCGCAGCCTCATGGGAACTCCGACCTTCGCGTCGAGCCGGTTCGGCACGAAGCGCATGTCCTCGAGGATGATGACGCCCGATCGGCCATCGGCCGCCTGGTCGTCCGGCCTCATGGCGACGACCGCGACCGCGACCGCGACGATCACGGTGGCCGCCATTCCGAACCCGATGCCGCGCTTCATGCCGCAACGGTGGGCGTCACACCTGAGCGACGCGTGAGTCGATACTGAGCGCTACCTGAGAGAAGCGGTGCCCGGAGTCCGGCAGGGTCGTTCAGGCGAGCGCAGCAGTCAATACAGGCTCAGCGGGTCGATGAGACGGCCGTTCATCTCGATCCGAAGGTCCAGATGGGGACCGGTGGCCCGGCCGGTGGCCCCGACCCGGGCGATGCGCTGCCCCGCCTGCACCGCTTGTCCGCGCTCCACGGTCACCTCCTTGTTGTGGTTGTAGGTCGAGACCATCCCGTCCGGGTGACGGATCACGACCACGTAGCCGCCACCGTTATCCTTCCAGCCGGCCCACACGACCGTGCCGCCCGCGATCGCCCGAACGGTCGTGCCGGAGGGTGCAGCGATGTCGATGCCGGGATGTCTGGTCGAGAATCGCGTGGTGATGCGGCCCTTGACCGGGAGGGGCCAGCGATGGCCACGGGTCGCGGTGGGTGCGGGCGTGGACGGCTGCGTGGGGGACGTCGCCACGATGCGCCGTGGCATCACGCGCGGACGCGCCGGCATCCGCTCGCCCCCCGGGACGAGGATACGAGCCCCCAACCTGATGTTCCGGGGATCGACCCGGGGATTCCAGCGCAGGATGGCCTCGAGGTCCGCGCCGTGCCAGGCCGCGACCTGCCACAAGGTGTCGCCCTTCTCGATGACGTGGATGGGGCCCACGGGCTTGGCGAGAGCTCGAGGGATCGGGACGACGCGCCGCCCATCCCGGCCGAAGTCGGGGCCCGCCGCCGCGGCGTCGGGTGATTGCGGGCTGTTCCGCAGGCTCTCGGACGGGAGTACCGGCATGAACGCATCGGCCGGAAGGCGACGCGCCACGGACGGTGGCCGCGCCTCCGTGACGCCTCCGCTGCCTCCCGGGCCCGCGACTCCGGCGGCAAGCGCGAATGCGGCGACGATGAGCACGGATGGGCGGGCAACGCGAACGGCAGACAGACGCAATCTGGGTGTCCTCCTTGACGGCCACACCGGCCCCTGGGGGTGGGTCCGAGCGCGACAAGCCGCCCCGGCACGCTGGGGCGGGGGGCGGCTCGGGGTACGTTGTCGCGGTCGCCTGAATCCAGCCTGAGGAACCCGTGAACTGGCGCTGAGAAGGTCGGGACCGTGACCCTATCAGCCCCGGCGTGAGCGCGCTTCTCAGCCCCGCGTTAGCGAGCGCTCATCCGCTGCTCAGGTGCCCCCGCTGTACTGCGGTCATGGCCGATCCACTGCTGACGTTGCTCGCCGTGGCCGCGATCCTGATCGCGGTCGATGTGCTGCTGGCCGGCGGGATGATGACGATGACCGGCATGTCCGCCGTGGCCGGCATCGTCGCCCATCCGCTGGCGGGTGGAGCGATCGTGCTGCTGGTCATCGTGGCGATCCTCGTGCTGGCCAGCGGTTCCTGATGATGCCCCACGACAGCGGCCCGATCCGGCGGGACCTGGATGGCCGCCAGGAAGTCGACATCGTCGTTGACCGCGGATACCGTCCAGATACGATCCAGGCCCAGGCCGGCGTCCCGATCCGTCTGGTCTTCCATCGACTGGACGACGACCCGTGCTTCGAGCGGGTGGTCTTCTCAGCCCCTCGACGGGATCGCCATCTCGCGGAGTCCGGCGTGACGGTCATCGACCTGCCCGGCCAGCCACCGGGCGAGGTTCGGTTCACCTGCGGCCTGGGGCGTTACCGCGGCCGGATCGAAATCAGCGACGCCAACGCAGGGTCCACGGTCGCCGCCGTCCGCCGGACGCTGCGTTGGGTGGAGGCTCCACTCGGAAGGGCGGTGGTCCTGTGGCTCGGCAGCCTCCCGCTGATCGCGCTGGTCGCGATCCTGGCCCTGGACACGGGGGCGGCCCTGGCGGCCGCGGCCCTCGCGCTGGTCGCGTGGGTGGTCGGCTGCGTATGGGCGCTCGATCGAGCCGCAGCGACACAGGATTGAGCGAGCCATGCCCTTCGTGATCGACGTCGACCCCGTCGCGTTCACGGTCCTGGGAATCCCGGTGCGCTGGTACGGGTTGATCCTGGTGGTCGCGATCGTCGGCGCGGTCGGGATCGCGCAGCGCGCGGCCGGGCTCCGCGGGATCTCCTCCAAGGATGTGTCCGATGGCGCGATCTGGGTGGGGATCGCCGCGCTGGTCGGTGGTCGACTCCTGTTCGTCGTGCAGAACGAGCTGCCCACCCTCGTTGACCACCCGGCGATCCTCGCCATGGTCTGGATGGGTGGCCTGTCGTTCTATGGCGGCCTGATCGGTGGGCTGATCGCGCTGACGATCTTCGCTCGGCGGCGAGGGCTGTCGGTCCTTGCCGTGCTGGACGTGACCGCGCCGGCCGCGGCCATCGGTCAGGCGATCGGTCACGTGGGCTGCCTCATCGGGGGCGACTCGTACGGGATCCGTACCGATCTCCCCTGGGCGGTCATCTACCGGAACTCAGCCACGATGGCGCCGCAGGGCATCCCCCTCCACCCGACGCAGGCCTACGAGGCGATCCTGATCGCCCTGCTGTTCGCCGCGATCTGGCTGGCGCGCACTCGACTGCAGCAGCTCGGGGACGGCGTGACGGCGAGCGCCTATCTCCTGGGCCTGGCGGCGATCCGGTTCGGCCTGTTCTTCCTGCGTGACGAGGCGCCCGTGTTCATGGGCCTCAAGACGGCGCAATGGCTCGGTGTCGGCATCGCCGTGGCGGCCGTCGCCATGTACATCGTCGCGCGCGCTCGCGCGCGATCCATCGACATCCCATCGATCCAACCGGAGGGTTCCATCCCATGACCACCGAAGCTCACGAACACGCGCGATCATCGACCGCCGTCGCCTCCCCCGCCGCGCCCCGGTCGCGACCGCGCTGGCTCATCCCGGGTCTCGTGATCGTGGTCGCGGGGGCCGGGCTCGTGCTGGCCGGCGTCATCTCGGCGTCGACCGCGATCAGCGCCGCCCTCATCAGCGGCATGTTGCTCATGCATCTCGGAGGCCATGGGAGCCACGGCGCCCATGGCGGAACCGCGTCCGCTGGCGACGCGCCAGCGGACGAGGCCGACACGCCCGCCCGCTCGGGCGGCTGCCATTGAACCGGGCTTCGAGCCCAGGGAGGTCCAGGATGATCGCCGAACGCGACCTCGTGGTCGTGGACTCCGCCGGCCAGCCGGCCTCGGAGTGCGCGGTATGCGGGAGCGAGATCGAAGCCGGCCAGGGCGTGACCGTTCGGTCCGGCCAGCGGACGCTGCGGTTCAAGTGTCCTGCCTGTCTGGCCCGGTATCGTGCCGATCCGGACCAGTTCTTCTCGGGTGGCGCCGCGTCATGCTGCTCCGGTGAGCATGCGGCTGCATCCCCGGCCAGCGAGTGGTGCTGCGACCGGGCCTGACGTCGGAGGCTTTGGTCAAACGACGCGAGGAAGGGTGTCGCGTGGCCGCTTCACTATTTCGAGGCCGCCGTGTGGCCCGTGCCCATCCGACCCTGGCGCCAACGGGCCCCTGGCGACACACTCAGGCGGCGCTCACATGGGCTTCAGCGAATCGGCGCAGGGTGGTGGCCTGCGGCACCTGCTGCCATTCAGGACGGGACCCGGAACGCTCTTGTCCCCGCAGGCGAAACGGGAGATCACATGGGAGACGACGAACCGGCGCGTCGGCAACGGGCGCGACCGACCGCCGCCCCGGGCAACGCCGGTCCGGAGCCCGCGACCGGGCGCGCATCGCCGCCCGCTGACCCCGGATCGATCGCGATCGACCCGGTCTGCGGGATGGCCGTGGATCGAGCCCGCTCGACGTCGCTGGAGCGCGAGGGACGGCTCGTGTTCTTCTGCTCGCGCGGCTGCCGTGACGAGTATCTCGGGGTCGGGACCATGGACGAGGCGACCCGCGCGGAGGAGCTCGTCCGTCGGGTGCTCGACGAACCGGGGATGCTCCGCTCAGTGTTCCAGCCGATCCTGTCGCTCGAGACGCACGACGTGGTCGGGTACGAGGCGTTGGCGCGATTCGCGCCCGTCCCCCTCCAGTCGCCTGAGGCGTGGTTCGACCTCGCGGTCCGGGCCGGGCTGGCGCCGGAGATCGAGGCGTTCGCGCTCCGGACGGCGCTGGCGACCGTGGCCACCCGGCCGCCGCCGGCCGGCTCGTTCGTCTCCGTCAACCTGAGCCCCCTGACCATCGACGATCCGCGGATCGCTTCCGTCCTCGCCGGCGATGTCGTTGATCCAGCAGGGATCGTGATCGAGCTCACCGAGCGCGAGCGGGTCGCCGACTACGACGCCCTCCGGGCCGCGCTGGCGCCGTATCGGGCCCGCGGCTTCCGCATCGCGGTCGACGACGCTGGCGCCGGCTACGCCTCCTTCCGCCACATCACCGAGCTGGCGCCGGACTTCGTCAAGCTCGACGCGCGCCTCATCGAGGGCTTGACCGGCGACGTCGCCCGCCAGGCCCTGGTCCGGGCGATGGCCTCGTTCGTCGACGAGATCGGTGCCAGGCTGGTCGCGGAGGGGGTCGAGCACCTCGCGGACCTCGACCTGCTTCTCCGGGCAGGCCATCCGATGCTCGTCCAGGGCTACGCCATCGGCCGCGGCGACGATCCGTGGGCGACCGCGTCGGATCCGGCGTTGCGCCACCTGCGCGCGGTCCCCGCTGACCCTGGGCGAAACCGGCCCACGACCGGCGGCCCTGGGCTGCGTCGCCATGCGCCCGCAGGACGACGCCTGAGCACGGAGGGCGACGCCTCGGATCGCCCCGGCTGACATCGGCCGGTAGGGTCCAGGTGGTCGGGACGGATCGACCCCCGGGAGGCCGCGGGCGGCGTCAGGCGGCGCACGCAGCGGTGCAGCGGTCGCAGTGGCCGCGCTCCGCTCCCGGCGACGGGTGACCGCTCGCGCGGCTCCCCGGGTCAGGCCCGTGCAGTTCGCAGGCGCATGCGAGTTCGCAGTGACCGTCGATCACGTACGGGGCTCGCCGCCCGGCGATCGCGTCGACCGCCCGCTCGCGCACATATGCGCTGAATCGGATGCCGAGGAGTGCCGCGCTGACCGACAGCTCGGCCGCCCTCGCGATCGCGTCGAGCCGATCGAGGGCAGGACCCAGGGCCGCCCGGAGACGCCCGTCGTAGGGGCGCACGTCGTCGATCGCGCCCGCGGCCCAGTCATCGATCGCCTGGGCGGCGGCGACTCCGGAGAGCAGCGCGTAGGAGATCCCCTCGCCGAAGAACGCGTCGGCGGTCGCCGCGGCGTCGCCGGCGAGGACCGCTCGGCGCGACGCGAGCCGGCCCTGGCGCAGGCCCTGGGCCAGCCAGTGGCCGCGGACCTGCCCGTCGCGGAGATCGAGCCCGAGCTCCGCTGCCAGCCGGCCCAGGTCCTCGCGAAGCCGGCCGTGGCGAGTCGGACGGTACGACCCGACGCCGACGTTCGCGTGGTCGCCCTTTGGAAAGTACCAGCCATAGCCGCCCGGGATGGCGAAGCTGAGGATCGCCGTGTCGCTGCGAAGCGCCGGAGCAAATGGCAGGTCGATCTCAAGCGCGAGCGACCGGCGACGCGGAAGGCCGCCGAGCCCGAGCTGACGCGCCGCCCGGCTCGGCTCGCCGTCGGCAGCGACCACGACGTCGGCTCGCCACGTACCCCGGGCGGTGCGCACGGCGATGCCATGCTCGTCCTCGTGCAGCTCGTGCACGGGCTCACCGTCCTCGATGATGGCTCCGACGCGTGCCGCCTCGTCGACAAGAGCCGTGTCGAACCGCACTCGCTCGACCAGCGCGATCGTTGACGCGGGCTCATCGACCAGGACCGGCGGCAGGGGCGCTCTCCCCCGGAGCTCGACGCGATGCACCCGGCGTTCGGCGGTGGCGAGCGCGCCCGGCGGCACCAGCCGCTGGGCCTTCGGCGTCAGGCCTCCGCCGCAGACCTTCGCCCGTGGCAGCCGCCGCGCCTCGAACAGCCTGACCTCGGCACCGCGCTCGGCCAGGAGTCGGGCGGCGGTGCTACCGGCCGGACCGGCTCCGATGACCGCGACCCGTGGCCGGCTTACCTCCGAGCTCCGCTGGCGAGGGGGATCCCGTGGCGAGATCGGGAATGGCGATCGGGTCATTGTTCGGTCAGCTCCACGCGAGGTCCGGCGTGACGGGTGAGTCGCCTCCCCACGGCTCTGCCCACCGTAGACCGAATGGTCGCCGCCCGGGCTGAGGCGTCGCTGAGACGGGCCTGAGACAACAGCGAGGATGCTCCCGATCCTCGCCGTCGCCGACCCGAAGCCGTCGGCGCCATCGACGGACACGAAACCTGCGCGCTGGCGGGCGCGATGGGCGCCCTTGGAGCAAGTCGATCTGCTCCGGTGCCGAGAGGCGTCAGAGCGTCTGATCAGCCCAAGGGCGGCGCAGCTCGACTTGGATACGCCGCCCTCCACCGCGCAGAGGCCTGTCAGGCCGTTGAGCCGGAGCGCGCTTGCTCAGCCTGAACGCTCTTCCTCAGGGGGTGGCCGCTGCTCCAACGCGAGCGATGAGTTGCTCGATCGTCAGGTTCTCGAGCCCAGCGACGGCCGGGTCTTCCTTGCGCACGACATGGACGCGACCCGCGAGGTCGACGTTGAAGCGGCCTTGGGGGTTCAGAAGCACGTAGACCTTCAGATCCGGAACCCAGCGCAGAGCCAGCGCGACGCGTTCCCCCACCCGCAGCAGGGGATCATCATCGAGCTGGAGTAAAACGGGTGTGTCCGTCAGTGACGGTGGCGCGTAGGGCTCGACGCCCGGCGGGGCGTCCGAGGGAAGTGGCGCCACGGATCCCTTCGCGTCGTTGACAATGTGCGTTGGCCGATAGAGACCGCCGGTCTGCGTCAGGATGACGATGTCCTTGGCGCGCAGCTCGCCTTTCCCCACGTTGGTCACCAGCAGATCGACGTCCGTTGATGGAAGCGGCTGGACGTCACCGAAGGTTCGACCTGGACGGACGGCGACCACTTCTGCAACGACGAAAACGTCGGCTTCGGCCAGCACGCCGTCGAACGTCTTGAAGAGTGGCCACGCCGCTGTCGCGTAGGTCCGGGGAAGGTCCTCCGGATATGGCCACACGGACAAGGGTGAGTCTGCGTTGGGCTTTGAACTGGCGCGTGGGGGCGTCAGGCTGGTTTCGGCCGGTGGCTTCGAGCCGCCATACCCGTCCCCCCTGTCGGCGGCAGGCGGCACGGCGGCCCCGCCAGGAGCGCACGCGGCCAACGTGAGGCCGAGTCCCAGGAGTAGCAGCGCGGTCCGGTTGCGGCTTGCACTCATGTCGGTCAGTCGGAATGCCCGTACATGCCGTAGAGCGTCGAGGTGTCGTGCGCATCGAAATCAGGTGGCCACGCGTCGGTGAACTCATACATGCAGGTGTCGGTCGTTTGTCGGTGATCGAGCCCGCCCGCGTGACCGTCTTCTTGGCACATCAATCTGTGCTTCTTCGTGTCGTTCAGACCCGGCGCCTTGGCCTCATTGAAGAAGATCTCGACGACCACGAAGTGCCATCCACTGTTCTGCACGACCCGTGTTTCGCCATACCACGAGAAGGGATAGCTGTCTCTCTAACCGGAGATGTTGTTCGCGCACGTGTTGCAGACACGATACGGGTACCACCGGTTGTTGGCATCGTAGTAATGCGTCATGGTGTGCCGAAACCACGTTCCGAACACGGCGCTGTCGGTGTGGTCGTGGTACGGCACCCACCGGCCGAGCCCGCCGCCCGAGTTCTGCGGCCAATGCCAACTCTGCCAGCGATTGGAGGCGACGGCCGGGGTTGCGGTCGTGTCCCCATAGTGGTGTAACAGCGGGGCCGTGAATCGGAACGGCCACCGCGTCATCCTCGCGTCGTTGGAAGTAAGAAACCGACGACACGAAAGGACACCACGATGGCCGAGGACAGGAT
>JBKHXL010000117.1:0-53149 GCA_046566045.1 Candidatus Limnocylindria bacterium | reverse complement strand
GATTCGCCGGGCTGCCAGTCGGCGCCCGTCAGCGTGACGAGGCCGCCGGGCGGGTAGTCGTCGAGGTCGCTCGCGATCGTCGGGCTGGGGGCTGGAGCGGCCGTGGGGTCGGGGCTGGGCTGGGGCGCGTCGGTCGCCGTCGGCTCGGGAGTCGCCCGGGGCTCCGATGAAGGATCGGCGGTCGGTTCGGCCGTGGGGGCGGCGCTGGGATCCGGGGCGGTGGTCGGATCAGGCGTCGCCGTGGGGTCGGGGTCGGCGTCGGATCCGTCGTCGGCGTCGTCGACGGTTCGCTGCTCGGGGTGGAGCTCCCGTTCGGATCCGAGCTCGGCTCGGCGGCCGTGACCGGCACTGGTGCGAACAGGGTCGCGACCAGCAGGAACACCTGGATGCTGACGAGGGATCGCCGAAGGGCGATGGACATGCGCGCGCGCGAACCCGACATGGGTGAGATTCCCCCTGCGCGCTCGGTGTCGTGGTCGGGATCCCGGGTCGGGTGCCGAAGGATGAGGAGGACGATGACTGCGTGCGTTCGGCCCGGGATCGGCCGCCGGGTATCCGAGCGATCGATCAGATCTTCGATTGGACACCACCGATCAGATGGCGGGCGCCAACGGTACTATCGGGATGGCCGGTTGCATCCCCTGATCGGATGACAAAAACGCCACCAGACCCCACCAGCGACCCGATTTCGGTGCCCGGCGTCAACGGACGGGCGCCACGCCGGCCCCCATCGGTACCCCGTCGGCCCGGCCCGCGCGCCTCCTATACTCGCGATCATGCTCGCCGGCCCGACCGCCTCGCGGATCCTGCTCGTCGACGACGACCCGAACCTCCTGGTCCTGCTGGCCGACCAGCTCACGGCCGACGGCTACGAGGTGGTGACCGCGCGTGACGGCGACGAGGCGCTCCGCCGACTGCGCACGAGCTGGCCCGACCTGCTGATCATCGACATGATGATGGCCCGCATGGATGGCCTGACCCTGGCCCGCGAGATCAAGGCCCAGGCCGACCTGCCGATCATCGTCCTGTCGGCCATCGATGCCGGCGATTCGAAGGCAGACCTCCTCGAGGAGGTGGCCGAGGACTACGTCACCAAGCCGTACCACTACCCGGAGTTGCGCGCCCGCGTCAATCGGGTCCTGCGCCGGCTCGGCGACAAGGTGCCCCGCGCCAGTCTCGTGCTGGGCCAGGACCTGACCCTCGACCTGCATCGGCGCGAGGCGACGGTCGGCGGGACCGTCGTCGCCTTGACGCCCACGGAGGCTCGGCTGCTGTACGCGCTGGCCGCGAATCTCGGCCAGACCGTGCCGACCGAGACGCTCCTCGCCCGCGGATGGGCGGAGACGGAGGATGCCGACCCGTCGTATGTGTGGGTGACGATGCGGCGCCTGCGCCAGAAGATCGAGCTCGACGCGAACCGCCCACGCCACGTCCAGACCGTTCGCGGTGTCGGCTACCGGCTCGTCGGCAGCGATGGCTGACCCCGAGCTCGATGCCGACCGGCCCGCGGGCCGCGAACCAGGCTCCACGGTCGGGTTCCGGGCCAGACTGACGCTGGTCCTGATCGCCGCGGCCATCCTGCCGCTGCTGGCCTTCGGCAGCGTGCTGGCTGTGTTCGAGCTGGCGATCGGCGGACCGGCGACCGACTCGCGCGTGGCGAGCGTCCTGCTGTTCGCCGCGGCGGTCATCGTGGTCGTCGTGGTGTTCGCGTCGTTCGGCCTCGCGGACCAGCTGACCCGGCCCCTGCGCGAGATCGCGGCGGCCGTGGACCGTGTCTCGGCCGGTCACCTCGACACGCCGATCCGGGTGGCCGGGG
This sequence comes from Candidatus Limnocylindria bacterium, assembly GCA_046566045.1. Lineage (GTDB taxonomy): Bacteria > Chloroflexota > Limnocylindria > Limnocylindrales > CSP1-4 > SPCO01. The sequence continues at coordinate 51,333 of JBKHXL010000117.1, read as the reverse complement.
AGGACGAGCTTGCCCGCCTGGCCGACAGCCACAACCGTCTGGCCGCCGACCTGTCGCGGCGCAACCGCGAGCTGGACCGGATCCTGTCGGCCATCGGCGAGGTGTCGCCGCGCGACGGCGTCGAGCGGATCATCGAGCGGACGGCTGCCGATGCCAGGCGCGCGTTCGAGCTGATCGATGCCACGGTCGTGATGGGCGACCCCCGCCAGGTCGAGGAGGAGGAGGTGGTCCCGGGCGTGTCGCGGCCACTGCGCGCCATCCTGCGCGCCGGCGGCGAGGAGCTCGGGGTGCTCATCGGGCGGGCGCCGGCCACCCGCCGCTGGGAACGGGCGGACCAGGACCTCCTGGAGCTGTTCGCGAGCCAGATGGCGGCGGCCATACGGAACGCGCAGCTGTTCGCCACCATCGAGAAGCAGAACCGCCAGCTGCGTGAGCTCGACGCGGTCAAGGACGACTTTCTGCGCGGGGTGAGCCACAACCTGCAGACCCCGCTGACCAGCATCCGCGCCTACGCGGAGCAGCTTGGCGAGGCATCCCCCGACCGACGGCTCGGGATCATCGCCGAGCAGTCGGAGCGACTGTCCCGGATGGTCCGCCAGCTGCTGACCGTGACGCGCCTCGAGTCCGGGGCGCTGCGGCCCCGCGCCGAGGTGGTCTCCCTGGCGACCCGCGTGCGCCGGGCATGGGAGGCCCTCGGCGCCGACGAGGTCGAGTTCGTCCTCGATGACGACGGCGGCGGCTGGCTGGCGATCGCCGACCCCGACCAGCTCGACCAGGTCCTGTGGGCGCTCCTCGACAACGCGGTGAAGTACGGCGGTGGAGCGCCGGTCAGCGCCAGGATCGAGACCCATCCTGAGGCGCAGGAGCTCCACCTGACCATCCGGGACGCTGGTCCGGGCATCGCGCCCGAGGACCGCGACCGGCTGTTCGCACGCTTCTCGCGCGGCATGGAGGCCGCGGCCGACGGCGGCAGCGGCCTGGGCCTGTACGTGTCGCGCGAGCTGTGCCGGGCGATGGGCGGCGAGCTCGAGCTCGCCCCCGATGACGAGGATCAGCGCGGCGCGGCCTTCGTCGTGATCCTGGCGGGCGAGCCCGGCGGGGAATCGTGAACGCCGGGCCCGTCGGGCGCCGGGGTTCGGTCGATGTGCGGCGGCCGCGAGCCGGCCTGTCGATCAGGCCGGCCGGGCCGGCACCGATGATCGGACCGAGTGCGGGGCCGATGCCGAGGATGTCCGCGACCCGCGCCCCGGCGAACCAGCCGGTGTGGGACCACAGGAACGCGGCGACGGTGGGCTCCTTCATGCGATGTTGCTGGGGCCGGCGGAGGACGCGGGAAACCATCCGATCGTCCGGTCGGTCGGTCCCAGCCGGTCCTATCGGCGCTGTCGACACGAGGCACCATCGCGGCCCGCGGCCGCATCCCTCGCAAGGTCGGCCGCAAGGTACCTGTGCGAGCATCCGGGGACCTTCCTACCGCACCTACCGGGGGGCCCGAGATATGCTTCCGCTCCAGCTCCGCCATAGCCTCGCCTCCGGCGCGCCCTCACGGGAGATCTCGGGCGGATCGACAGCCGCCCACCTGATCGGCGTCAGAGATCAGGACAGGGACCATCGCACCACGGGCGCCTGGCCCATTCGGGCTATGCACTCGCGCACCGATTCAAGGGAACGTGCAAGGTGCGACGTCAAAGATCGGAGCCATCGCGCCGACCTACTACTGGGGAACCCATGTTGCGCATGATCCGGATCAGCGAGCGTCGCCGGCCGTGGCGATCAAGCCGAGGCCAGAGCCTCGTCGAGCTCGCTCTCGTCCTGCCCGTGCTCTTCCTGTTCATGCTCATCGTGCTGGACTTCGGACGGATCTACCTCGGATATATCAATCTCCAGAATCTCGCTCGGATCGCCGCGAACTACGCGGCCAACGATGCGGATGCGTGGTCGTCGGGCGACACGGCGTCGCAAGCGGAGTACCGAAGCATCGTCCTGAATGACGCGGCTGCCACGAACTGTGACCTCCCGGGCGACGTCGTCCCGGCACCGGCCTTCACCGATCGCAACGGCGACGGCGACGCAGTGGATATCGGCGACCTCGCCGAAGTCTCCCTCTCCTGCGACTTCGACGTGTGGACGCCTGTCATCTCGGGAATCCTGGGCGAGACGATCGAAGTGTCGGCGTCGGCCGTGTTCCCGATCAAGACCGGACAGATCGGCTCAGGCGGAGGCGGTGGCGGGCTCGTCCCGCAGGCGGCGTTCACCGCCGACGACACGACGGGGGCGCCACCGCACACCGTCCAATTCACCGACGAGTCCGGAGGGTCCCCGACCAGCTGGGCCTGGAACTTCGGCGACGGTGTCGGCACCTCGACGCTGCGGGATCCGACGTATACGTACTCGAACCCCGGGGTGTACTCGGTCACGTTGACTGTCTCGAACAGCGCAGGGACCGGCGCCCCCCTGACGAAGACGAACTACATCTCCGTCTCGACTCCGGGGGTGTACGACTTCACCTCGGATACGACGACCGGGCCGCGACCCTTGACCGTGCAATTCACGGACCTGTCGACGGGGGGGCCGACCGCGTGGCTGTGGTCGTTCGGCGACGGCCAGACCTCGACCCTCCAGAACCCAACGAACACGTACACCACGGCGGGCACGTACACGGTCACTCTCGACGTGACGACGCCGACCGGGAGCGGGACGGTGACCAAGACGAACTACATCAACGTTGAAGTCGGGGCATGCCTGGTCCCGGATTTCGTCGGGACGAAGCGCAATGACGCACAGACCCTGTGGGCGTCTCGCGGGTTCACGACCACCGTGCAGGACGCGGCAGGGGCCCCGAACGGGAACTACACCATCGGCTTCCAGTCGCTGACCGGCAACAGCACCGTGCCGTGCAACGCCGTCGTGCAGGTGAACCAATGATCTGGGTGACGTCGCGCTCGCGAGTACGCGGCCAGTCATTGGTCGAGTTTGCGCTCGTGTTGCCGGTCCTGGTCGTCATCCTCATGGGGATCTTCGATCTGGGTCGCGTGGTGTTCGCCTACAACTCGCTGACGAATGCGGCCCGGGAAGGCGCGCGACTGGGGATCGTCAACCAGTCGGAGGCGATGATCAAAGACCGGGCGATCGCCCAGGGACGATTGATCGACACGGACCCCACGGCCATCGACGTCTTCATCTCGGACGCAACCTCTGCCCCGGATGCGGATGACTGCGCCGCGGCAGTGCGTGTCGGGTGCAACGTGACGGTCCGCTATGTGACCGACTTCGAAGCGATCACACCGATCATCGGCGCCCTCATCGGGACGATCACGCTGACGGCCCAGTCGGTCGAGCCGATCGAGCACGTCTGCGGTGTCGCCGGGGCGCTGGTCACCGCGCCCGGCAACTGCCCACGACAACCATGAGCCGCCGACCGCGGACCGCGGACCGCGGACCATCAGCGAGGAACCATCTGATGCAGACCTCCAGAACACCGGCTTCCGGGCAGGTGATCCCCGTCTTTGCCCTGGCCCTGCTGGCGATCGTGGCGATGGGCGCCCTCGTCCTGGAGGGTGGGAACGCCTATGCCCAGCAGCGAGTCGCCCAGAACGGCTCCGACGCCGCTGCCAACGCCGGCGCCCTCGTGATCGGCGAAACACTCGGCCCCAACGGGGCGACCCGAACGGACGACGATGTCGATGCAGCGGTCACGAACATCGCGACCCAGAACGACCTCGACAACCACATCGCGTACTACACCGATGTCTCGGGCAAGTATGTGAACAATTCCGGAGCGGTCGTCGCGGCGGCGGCCGATGCCGCCATCGTCGGCAACGCCGACGGGGTGTCGACCATCCCGGCCACCGCGCAAGGTGTTCGGGTCACTGGTACACGGACCTTTGGAACGACCTTCGGCCGAGCCATCGGGTTCACCACGCTCGACGCATCGGCCGACGCGACCGCCGTCGCCGGCCGCCTGACGGGCGGCGCATTCCTGCCCGTGATCTTCCCGGTGAACATCACCGACTGTGACAACAGCGGCGACCTCGGTGTCGGCGAGTCACAATGGGTCCTGAGCCAGCCGGACGGCCCCGACGCCGATACCAACCCGGAAGGCAACAAGTACATCATCCCGCTGTGCAAGACCGGTGACGGCGCATTCCAGGTGCTTGACCTTGATCCCACGCTGAGTTGCGACGAGGAAGCGGCGGGTGGCGTGTCGGTCTTCTGGCCCGTCCTTCCGGTCGATGTTCCGGTCGATCCAGGCAACGACTGCGCCAAGAAGGTCGCCGACGCCGTCAACGCCCCACCGATCCAGGGCTCGATCGTGCTGATCCCGATCTGCGAGGTCGACTGCACGACCGACGGTGGCGCGAACGGTGAGTACACGATCGTCAAGATCACGGCGTTCTTCATCGACTACTTGCACCATCAGAACGGCGGGAACGCAGCCGAGTGCCAAGGCGACGGCACGACGACGTTCCGCATCACGGGCAACGGCAGCAGCAGCTGCGTCGTGGGGTGGTTCGTGCGCTACATCTCGTCGGGCCCGGTCGGGGTGGGCCCTGTCGGCGAGACCGACGCTATCGGCGTGCAGTTGATCAGGTGAGGATCGGGGGCTCGCGGCCTGCGCGGTCCAGCCGGTACGCCTCCGGGCGCCGGTTGGCCAGCACGGGGATCTGACGACGGACCGCGGCGACGCGGTCCGTCTCGATGTCCGCAGCGATCACGCCGACGCGGTCCGGCGCCTGCGCGACGACCGTGCCCCACGGGTCGACGATCATCGAGCGCCCGAACGCCGGCTGCCCGGGCGGCCCGTTCACCTGGGCCGAGGCGATGACCCACGCGCCGTTCTCGATGGCCCGCGCCCGGAGCAGGACCTCCCAGTGGTCGCGGCCGGTGCGCTCGGTGAAGTTCGCCGGCACGGTCAGGATCTCGGCCCCGGCCAGGGCGAGGGTCCGATACAGCTCCGGGAACCGAAGGTCGTAGCAGATGGACAGCCCGAGGCGAGCCCCGTCGATGTCGGCGCAGACCGGGTCGTCGCCCGGAGTCACACGCGCGGACTCGGTGTCGCTCGGGCCGCGCTCGACGTCGATGTCGAACAGGTGGACCTTGCGGTAGGTCGCGGCGACCTCGCCGGTCGGGCCGATCAGCACGCTCGTGTTGTACGGTCGGCGCGGGTCGGCGGACCGCTCGGCGATGCTGCCCATCAGGATCCACGCGCCGCGCGACCGGGCCACCTCGGCGAACGGCTCAGTCAGCGGACCCGGGACGTCCCCGGCGGACGCCCGGAACCCGTCGTCCGGTCCGCGGAAGTGCAGGTACTCAGGCAGCGCGACGAGGCGCGCGCCGTCGGCCGCGGCGGCGTCCGCGAGGGCGGCAGCGCGCTCGATGTTCGCGGCCACGTCCTCGGTGGCATCGAGCTGGACCAGGGCGACACGGAGCATGGCCATGGGCGGATCGTACCGCCCGCGTCGAGTCGCGACCGGCGAGCGGGCTAGCGGATGCCCGTGTCGTAGGCCAGCGTGACCGGGACCGCGATGCCGTCCTGGATGGTCACGCTCTGCTCCGGCGGGACGCCCATGAGCCCCTCGACCGGCTGGGCAGCGATGGTGTACGTGCCGGGGCCCAGCTCGACGAAGGCGACGCCCGCCTGGTCGAGGGTCACGCGCTGGAGCTCGTCGCCGGCGACGTCGCGCACGACGATCACAGCCCCGGACAGCGGCCGCGGGGCGCAGGCCGGGTCGGGCGGATCCTGCTCGACCGGGCAGACCGGACCGGCCAGCGCCTGCAGGCGGATGCCCGTCCGGCCATCGCCGCCGGGGGAGGGCCAGGCCTCGTCAGGCACCGGGTCGCCCTGCTCCGACTGGACGGCGACCGACCCATCCGGGCCGACGACGTACTGCCACGTGTGCCGGTAGATACAGCCGGCCGGGCAGTCACCCCATCCGACGGTCACGTCGACGATGAAGGCACCGGCGCCGGAGGCCGGCGTGACCTGGTAGTGCGTGCCCTGGCCGATCAGGTCCGGATCGAAGCGGGTGATGCCGCTGAGGCGGGGCTCATGGGCGACGACCGCGGCGATCGCCTGGTCCTCGGTGGTCACCGGCTGGCGTGACGGGGACGGGCTCGGCGACTCGGAGGCCGACCACCCGCCGGCACAGGCCGCCAGCATCGTCGCGAGGACCGCGATCAGCGCCAGGAGCGGAGCGGGACGTCGCATCAGTGCCCGGACGTCGGCGGCCGCAGCGAGGTTCCGTGCGGAAGGTCGCGGCGATCGGCCAGCAGCGATCCTCCGATGGCCACCACCAGGATCGCGACGATGATGGCCAGCGAGATCAGCGTCGGGATCGGGAAGATGTCGGACAGCATGATCTTCAGGCCGGCGAAGATGAGCAGGGCGGCCAAGCCCGGCTTCAGGTAGCGGAACTTGTCCACGGCGCCGGCCAGCAGGAAGTACAGCGAGCGCAGGCCCAGGATCGCGAACGCGTTCGAGCTGAACACGAGGAACGTGTCGGTCGTGACGGAGAAGATGGCCGGCACGGAGTCGATGGCGAACAGGATGTCGCTCGTCTCGACGACCACGAGCACGGCCATGAGCGGCGTCGCGAGCCGTCGGCCGTTCTCGACCACCACGAACCGCTGGCCCCGGTAGCCGTCGGTCGTCGGGACGGCCCGGCGGAAGAGGCGCAGGATCGGGTTCTGCTCCGGGTCGATCATGTGCTCGTTGCGCTGGCGGTACATCCGGTAGCCGGTGTACAGGAGCAGGAAGCCGAAGACGTAGATCGCGTAGTGGAACATCTCGATGACGGCCACGCCGAGCACGATGAAGATCGCCCGGAAGACGATGGCGCCGAGGATCCCGTAGAACAGGACCCGGTGCTGGAACTGGAGCGGCACGGCGAACGCGCTGAAGATGATCGCGAACACGAACACGTTGTCGACGCTCAGGCTGAGCTCGAGCAGGTACCCCGCGTAGTACGCCGCCCCCGCCTCCCCGCCGCGGCCGAGCAGGACCAGGACGCCGAAGCTCAGACCCAGGCTGACGTAGAAGGCGCTGAACGCGGCCGCCTCGCGGAACGACGGCGCGTGCGCCTCACGGTTGAAGACCAGCAGGTCGAGGGTCAGGACCGTGGCGATGGTGACGCCGAGGACGATCCACAGGACGGTTTCGATGGGCACGGGTCGCGATCTCCGGGCATGGCGTGGCAGGACGGGCCGAGAGTCTCCACCAGCCACGTCACACCAGCGTGCGCCACGGCCGATGCCGGCGGATCCGACGAGCGGATCGTGCTGACGCCGACACCCATGGGATCGGGGTACTCCCCCTCGGGACCGTGCGATGCTACCAGAGTCCCGCTCCCCGCCCACCTGGAGACCGCACCATGTCCCTCGATCTCGGCCGCTTCGAGGCCATGACCTTCGATTGCTACGGCACCCTGATCGACTGGGAGACCGGCATCCTCGAGGGCCTCGCTCGCGCGCTGGACGGCCGTGGCGTGAGCCTTCCCGACGACGAGGAGCTGCTGGTCCGCTACGCGCGCCACGAGGCCGAGCTCGAGGCGGGCCCATACCGGACCTACCGCGACATCCTGGCGGCGGCGGCGACGGCGGTGGCGTCGGATCTCGGGATGACGCTGGATGCGGCCGGCGCCGCGGCCTTCGGCGGGTCGGTCGTCGACTGGCCGGCGTTCCCCGACGCTCCGGCGGCGCTCGCACGTCTCGCGACGCGCTTCCGCCTCGGGGTCCTGACCAACTGCGACGACGACCTGTTCGCGGCCTCGAACGACCGCCTCGGCGTGACCTTCGACTGGGTCGTGACGGCGCAGCAGGTCGGCTCGTACAAGCCGTCGCCGGCCAACTTCGACGCCCTGCTGGCGCGCGTGGACGTCGCTCCCGAGCGCATCGTCCACGTCGCCCAGAGCCTGTATCACGACCACGTGCCGGCCAAGCAGCTCGGCCTGACCACGGTCTGGGTCGACCGTCGCCACGACCGGCCAGGGGCGGGCGCGACGCCGCCGGCCACAGCCGTGCCGGACGCCCGATTCGTGGACCTGGCGAGCCTCGCGGCGGAGGCCGTTCGCGCCTGATCGGAACCCGGACCGCACACCGCAGGGTTCCCGGCGATCACGACCAGTGTCTATGAAAGCGCTCTCTTGACACCGTGGTGTATCGTGGCGAAGCGCTCATGAAAGCGCTCTCATGGTGATGTCGGTCTGGTCGACCGTGACCCAGCGAGCAGCGGTCGACCGCACCAGTGCGATCAGCCCGGAGGGGGCCGAGGCCCGGCGGCGATCGCAAGGGATCCGAGGACCGTGAGCGATTCGCAGGAGGAGGACAACGACTGTGCGCAAGCTACTCGTTCTGGTCGCCCTGGTCGTCGCAGCGTGCGGCGGCGGCGGGACGGCGTCTCCGGCACCCGCCACGGGCGGGACTGGCTCCACCCCGGAACCTGGTGCGACCGACGCGCCGGCGCTGTCCGGTAGCCTCCGGGTCCTGATCCATCAGAACCCGCCGTTCGTCGAGTACATGGAAGCGTTCAATGACGCGTTCACGGCGAAGTACCCGGGCGTCACCGTCGACATGGCCGTGGTCAACGCCAATGACCTCGGGACCAGCACCCAGACGCGCCTGACCGCCAACGACGTCGACGTCATCGACATCTTCTCGTTCAGCAACGCGGTGCAGCCGTACATGAGCAACGTGAACCCGCCCGGTTGGCAGTCGCTCATCGACGCCGGCCTCCTCATGGACCTGACCGACCAGCCGTTCGTCCAGAACTACGACGCGGCGGCGATCGCCGATGCCGGCACCTACAACGGGAAGGTCTACGAGATCAATCTCGGCCGTGTCGGCTTCAGCGGGATCTACTACAACAAGGACCTGTTCGCGGCGAACAACGTCGCGGTCCCGACCACCTGGAGCGAGCTCGTCGCCGCGTGCCAGACCTTCACCGCCGCGGGCACTCCGTGCATGACGGCGGGGGGCAAGGACGGCTGGCCGATCTTCGTCGGCGCGTACGGCCTGCTCGGCGCCGCGTACCCGGACCAGGAAGCCCTCGTCGAGGGCCTGTGGACCGGCACGATCAAGTACACCGACCCCGAGTTCGTCGAGCTCCTGGCCAAGGCCCAGATCTACGGCCGCGACATGATGGAGTCCGGCGCCAGCGGCCTGGCCGGCGACGCCGCCCCCGGGCGCTTCGCCTCCGGCGCGGTCGCCATGTTCCCGGGCGGCACCTGGTACGGTCCGGCCATCGAGGCCGCCGAGCCTGCCTTCGAGTGGGGCTACATCCCCTTCCCGGGCAGCGACAACGCCGAGGACAACAAGTACATGTTCGGCAAGTACGACCAGGGCTGGGCGATCGCCGAGAAGTCCCCGAACAAGGAGGCCGCCCTGGCCTACCTGGCCGAGTTCTCCGAGCCGGCCAACTACCAGGAGTTCGTCTCCGCGGTCGGCATCATCCCAACCCAGCCGAGCGCCAAGCTCGATTCCGCGATCGGCGACGAGCTGGCCCCGTATCTCGAGAACTTCCGCGTCGGATTCGAGCTGTTCTGGAATGCGCCGAAGGGCGCGGGCCAATTCGCCTCGCCGATGCAGAACAACATGTTCAAGCCGTTCGGGACGTTCGATGATCCCGCGGCCGCGGCCGCCCAGGCCCAGGCCGACCTCCAGTCCGGGCTCGACGCTCAGTAGAGCGGACGATCCACCTCCTCCTAGCCTGGAGCCGTCCCCACCGGGGGCGGCTCCGGGCGAACCCCGTCACGTGAGGGAGGACCGGCTTCGTGCAGTACCACTTCGGATCCGGGCGATCGAGGGCGGCGCCGTATCTGCTGCTCGCCCCGGGGATCCTGCTCTACCTCATCCTGGCCCTCGGTCCGTCGATCGCCACCGCGTTCTACTCCTTCACGGACGCGACGGGCCTGCCCGGCGCTCCCGTCAACTGGGTCGGCCTGGAGAACTACCGCGAGTTCCTGACCCTCGGGGCGGCATCGCGCGAGAACATCGATGCCCTGATCCGCACCTTCATCTTCTCGATCGCGGTGACGGCCATCCAGTTCACCCTGGGCCTGCTCGTCGCCGTGCTCCTGAACCAGCGGCTCAAGGGCACCAGGTTCTTCCGGACGCTGTTCTTCCTGCCGGTCATCCTCGGCGTGACGATCCAGGGCCTCATGTGGACCCTGTTCCTGTACCCGCTGGGCGGCCCGCTCGGCTCGTTCCTCGGGCTCTTCGGCCTGGAATCCGCATTCCTCGGCGGCCAGCCGGCGGAGGCGTTCGCGTGGGTCATCGTGGTCCAGATCTGGGCCAATCTCGGCATCACCGTCGTCATCTTCCTGGCCGGCCTGTCGACCATCCCGACCGAGACCTATGAGGCCGCCCGGATCGATGGTGCCAGCCGCTGGCAGGTCTTCCGCCAGGTGACCTGGCCGCTGCTGACGCCCTCGGTCAACACCAACCTCGTCCTGACCATCATCGGCTCCCTGCAGGCCTGGCAGCTGTTCCTGGTGCTGACCGGCTATCGGGCGGGGACGCAGGTCATGGGCTACCTGGTCTACGCCACGGCCTTCGGCCAGACGACCGGGAGCACCGCCGGCAATACCTTCCGGCAGGGCTACGGCGCCGCGGCGTCGATCGTCCTGTTCGTCGTCGTGCTGCTCATCGGGCTCACGGTCCAGTACCTGCTTCGGCGGAGAGAGGTTCGGCTGCTCGGATGACCACCAATGCCTCGATCAACCCCATCACGGGCGTGCGCGCCCGCTGGAACGGCCGTCGGCGCGGCCTGCGGACGGACCCGGGCCGGTTCGCCGCCTACGTCTTCCTGATCGTCATGGCGATCATCTACATCGCCCCGATGGCGATGCTCGTGCTGACGTCGCTCAAGACGCTGCCGGAGTTCAACAAGAACGCCGTCGGCCTGCCCGCCACGCTCGCCCTCGACAACTTCGCCGAGGCGTGGGACAAGGCCAACTTCCCGCGCTACCTCCTGAACACCGTCATCTACACCGCGTCGTCGGCGATCATCTTCGTGATCACCGGCACATTCCTGGCGGTCGCCATCGCCCGGCGGTTCGTGCGCGGCAGCGGCGCGATGTTCACCCTGTTCCTGATCGCGCTGTTCCTGCCGCCGGCGCTGATCCCGCAGTTCCAGCTCATCCTGAACCTGGGGCTCTACAACAACCCGATCGGCTACATCCTGCTGTTCCTGGTCAACCCGATCGGCATCGTCATCCTGGTCAACTACATCCGGACGATCCCGATCGAGCTCGACGAGGCCGCCGCCATCGAGGGGTGTGGGTACCTCCGCTACGTCATCCAGATCGTGCTGCCGCTGGCCAAGCCGGCCATCGCGACGGTCGCCGTGCTGCACTCCATCGGCGTGTGGAACGAGCTGGTCCTGGCCACGATCTACCTCACCAACTCGGACTATTACCCGATCACGCGTGGGCTGATCGTGTTCAACGGCGTGTACGGCAACAACTGGCCGGTACTGGCTGCGGCCGTGCTGATGATCGCGGCCCCGATGGCCATATTCTTCGTGTTCATGCAGCGCTACATCATCGGCGGCGTCACCGCGGGTGCCGTCAAGGGATGACGACCCGACCGCGTCCGGTGACCCAGGGACTGGCCGTGTCGGCCGGCCCCATGCCCCGCCGCGGCCACGAGGCCCGCGTCACGGTCGAGGACGTCGGCCGCGCGGCCGGCGTCTCGCCGGCGACCGTCTCCCGGGTCGTCAACCAGAACCCGCGCGTCACCCCCGAGACCCGGGCGGCGGTGCAGCGCGCCATCGAGCAGCTCGGCTACGTGCCGAACCGGGCGGCCCGCAGCCTGATGACCCGCCGGAGTGATTCGGTCGGGGTCGTCATCCTCGAGCCGCCCGGGCGCCTGTTCGCGGACCCGTTCTTCGGCCTGCTGATGCTCGGCATCGGCGCCGGGCTCAGTGAGCGTGAGATCCAGCTCGTGCTGCTCATGGCCCCGACCGCCCAGGACGAGGAGCGCGTCGAGCGCTACCTCGCGGCCGGCCACGTCGACGGGGCGATCCTGGTCGGACCCCACGGTGAGGACCCGCTGCCGCGGCGGCTCGCCGAGGCCGGCATCCCGGTCGTCCTCAGCGGCCGCCCGTTCGACCAGGAGGGCGTGAGCTTCGTGGACTCGGACAACCGGACCGGCGCCCGGAGCGCCGTGCTGCACCTCGCCGAGCGGGGCCGGACCCGCATCGCGACGATCCACGGCACGCTCGACCTGACCTCCGGCCGGGACCGGCTCGAGGGCTATCGCGACGGCCTCCGGGTGGCCGGCCTCGCCCATGACCCGACGCTCGAGGCCGCGGGCGACTTCAGCACGGTCGGCGCCGCCGAGGCGATGCGCAGCCTGCTCGAGCGTCACCCCGACCTCGACGGCGTGTTCGCCGCCTCCGACTCGATGGCCGCCACCGCCCTCATCGTCCTCGGCGAATCCGGTCGCCGGGTCCCCGAGGACGTGGCGGTCGTCGGCTTCGACGACACCCCGACGGCGACCGCCAGCCGGCCCTCGCTGTCCACCGTCAGACAGCCGATCGAGGCGATGGGCCGCGAGATGGCTCGCCTGCTCCTGCAGCACGTCGACGCGCCGGCAGCCGCGCCCCAGCGCATCATCTTCCCGACCGAACTGATCGTGCGCGAGTCCAGCGGGGGTGCGACCCCCCACGACGATAGCGGCGGCTCGAGACCCCGACGATGACGGCCGGTCCACGGACGCGACCGGCCACGAGCTGGCGTCCGGTGATCCTGGTCGCGATCATCGTCGTCGGCGCGTGCGGCGGCGCCCCGACGGTCCCGTCAGCGAGCCTCGCGCCGCCACCGCCGCCACCGACCGCAGCCCCGAGCCCGCCGGCCCCACCGCCGCCGACCCCCGAGCCGACCCATCCACCGCGGCCCGCCAGCTGGACGCTCGTGTGGGGTGACGACTTCGACCAGCCGGCCGGCACCGTCCCCGACCCGGCCGTGTGGGGGTACGCGCTGGGCGACGGGACGACGAGCGGGCTCACCGGCTGGGGCAACAACGAACGCCAGTGGTACACGGACGACCCGGTCCACGCCTCCACCGACGGCGAGGGCCACCTGGTCATCAGCGCGACCGTAGCCGACGGCTCGCAGGCCTGCTATTACGGGCCGTGCGAGTACGAGTCGGCGCGGCTGCTGACGCAGGACCGGTTCGAGGTCCAGTACGGTCGGATCGAGATCGTCGCGACGGTGCCGGCCGGCTTCGGGCTGTGGCCCGCGTTCTGGATGCTCGGGACGAACATCGACGAGGTCGGCTGGCCGCAGGCGGGCGAGGTCGACATCATGGAGTACGTCGGGCGCTGGCCCAACGACGTCTTCGGATCGCTCCACGGACCCGGATACTCGGGCGGGAGTGCCTACACGAAGACGGTCACGCTGGACCGGCCGGTCGCCGAGGGACCGCACGAGTTCGCGATCGAGTGGGCGCCCGGCTCCATCGCCTGGTATCTCGACGGCGAGCGCTACCACGAGGCGCTGCCGAGCGACGTCGCCCCCGACGAGTGGGTCTTCGACCAGCCCTTCTACCTGATCCTCAACCTGGCCGTCGGCGGGAACCTGGCGGGGCCGGTCTTCCCGGACACGGTCTTCCCGGCGAGGCTGGTGGTGGACCACATCCGCGTCTATGAGGCCGGGCCGTGACCGGGGTGACGCGTGCCATCCACGCCGGCGCGGACGCGGTCCGCCCGTCGAACGCCCGGGTCCATGGAGGCTTCACGACCATCGACGGCGAGCGCTACGCGCGCATCGCGCATGTCGACCAGCTCGACCCGTTCCTCATGAGCATCGTCAGCGACAGCGACTGCTGGCTGTTCGTCGGGTCGAACGGACCGTTCACCGCCGGGCGACGAAGTCCGGACAGCGCCCTGTTCCCCTACCAGACCGTCGACAAGATCCTGCGCCACCCGACCACCAGCGGTGCGCTGACCGCCCTGCTGGTGACGCGCGATGGCCGGACCTCGCTGTGGGAGCCGTGGCAGGACAGCGCCGCCACCTACCGCATCGAGCGCAACCTGTACAAGCGGGTGGATGGCACCGCGGCCCTGTTCGAGGAGATCAACCACGACCTGGGCATGGAGTTCCGATGGCGCGTCTCGGCGTGCGAGCGCTACGGCGTGGTGCGGCGCTCCGAGCTGGTGGAGCGCTCGGGCGAGGCGGCCGACGTTCGCTACCTCGACGGCTGGCACCAGATGATCCCACCGGGCGTTGACCAGAACGCGTACGCCAGGCTCAGCTACCTCGCCTCGGCGTACATGCGCCACGAGCGGCTGCCTGACGTCCCGCTCGCCGTCTATGCGCTCAACGCGGCCATCTCCGACCGGGCCGAGCCGTCGGAATCGCTGCGCGTGGCGACGGCCTGGTCGGCGGGCCACGACGACCCGACGATCCTGCTGAGCGACCGCCAGGTCGCCGCGTTCCGACGCGGCGAGGACGTCAGCGCGGAACACGAGGTCCGCGGCGAGATCGGCGCGTACCTCGCCGTCGGTGACCGCCGGGTCGCGCCCGGTGAGCGCTGCCACTGGTACACGGTCGGGGACACGCGGCTGGACCATCCCGGGATCGACCGACTGCGGCTCGACCTGGGCGATCCGGACGCGATCATGGCCGCCCTGGTGGCGGCCATGGCCACGGACCGGGAGGGACTGGTCCGCCGGGTCGCCGACGCCGATGGCGTCCAGCACACGGCGGACGAGGCGGCCACCGCCAACCACTTCTCCAACGTGCTGTTCAACGTCATGCGTGGCGGGACGTTCGCGGCCGGATACGAGGTCCCCCTCGACGACCTGGCCGACTACCTGCGCGAGCAGGACCGCGTGGTGGCGGACGCGAACCGTGCCTGGGTCGAGGCCCTGCCCGATCACATCACCATCCAGGAGCTCCGTCGGCACGCCGAGGCGGAGGGCGATCCGCAGCTTCGCCGGCTCGTCGGTGCCTACCTGCCGCTGACGTACAGCCGGCGCCATGGCGACCCGAGCCGCCCGTGGAACCGGTTCACGATCCGGCTGCGCGATGGCGACGGCCGTCCGGTCCACGGCTACGAGGGCAACTGGCGCGACATCTTCCAGAACTGGGAGGCGCTCGGCGAGAGCTATCCGGCATTCGTCCCGGCGTTCGTGACCGTGTTCCTCAACGCCTCGACGGCCGATGGCTACAACCCGTACCGCATCACCCGTTCGGGGATCGACTGGGAGGTCGTCGACCCAGACGATCCGTGGAGTCACATCGGCTACTGGGGGGACCACCAGATCGTCTACCTGCTCCGGCTGCTGGAGAGCCAGGAGCGGCACCTGCCCGGATCGCTCGCCGCGGCCCTGGACGACCGGGTGCATGCCTACGCGAACGTGCCGTACCGGATCGCGCCCCTGGCGGCGCTGCTCGACGACCCGCGCTCGACCATCGAGTTCGACGCGGCGCTCCACGACGAGCTGGTCGCGGCCGCCGAGGAGCTCGGGGCGGACGGACGCCTGCTGCGCGACGAGCACGGCCAGGTCCGGCTGGTCACGCTCGGCGAGAAGCTCCTGGTGCCGGTGCTCGTGAAACTGTCCAACCTGGTCCCCGGCGGCGGGCTCTGGCTGAACACGCAGCGGCCCGAGTGGAACGACGCGAACAACGCGCTGGCCGGCTGGGGCCTGTCGGTGGTCACGGTCTGCGCCATGCGGCGCTACCTCGCGTTCCTGCAGGGCATCGTCCCGACGACCGGGTCGCTGGCGTTGTCCGTCCCGGTCGCGCGCCTGCTTCGCGACCTCCGCACGGGCCTCCAGGCCGCGGGCGGTCCGCTCGACGACGCGGCGCGCTACGCGATCCTCGAGGACCTTGGGAGCGCTGGGGAGGCCCACCGGAACGCCGTCTACGCCGGCGCCTTCGGCGAGCCGGTCGAGGTCCCGGCAGCGGAGGTTCGGGCGTTGCTGGCGACCGCTCGTGACGCCGTCGAGGCGACCATCCGGGCCAATCGGCGGCCGGACGGCCTGTACCACAGCTACAACCTGCTCGATCTGGACGGGCGTCTGGCCCGCATCGACCATCTCGGCCCGATGCTCGAGGGGCAGGTCGCCGCGCTGGATTCCGGCCTGTTGCGCGACGACGAAGCCGTGACCCTCCTGCGCGCCCTGCGTGCCAGCGACATGTATCGCGCCGACCAGCACAGCTACCTGCTCTATCCCGACCGCGAGTTCGAGCCGTTCACCGAGCGCAACACGCTGGCCGGCGAGCCGCCCATCGACGACCCGCGCCTGTTCGTGCGCGACCCATCCGGGCGCTGGCACTTCCAGGCCGACCTGAGCACCGTGGCGGACGTCGAGCGCGCGCTCGATGCGATCGAGGGCGGGCTGGCGGCCGCCACCAGGGCGGTGGTGCTCGACCTGTGGCGCACGACGTTCGGGCACGACGAGTTCACCGGCCGCAGCGGCACGTTCTTCATGTTCGAGGGGCTCGGCAGCATCTACTGGCACATGGTCGCCAAGCTCGTCCTGGCGGTGCAGGGCGCCCGTCGGCGCGCTACCGAACCCGACGCTGCGGCGGCGCTGGCACGGCTCCACGACGACGTCCGTGACGGGCTGGGCTTCCGCAAGTCCCCGGAGGTCTACGGCGCCTTCCCGACCGACCCGTACTCGCACTCCCCACGGCATCGCGGCGCCCAGCAGCCGGGGATGACCGGCCAGGTCAAGGAGCAGATCCTGGCCCGCTTCGGGGAACTCGGGATCCACGTGGCGGACGGCTGCATCACGTTCGAGCCCGACCTGCTCCATCCCGACGACCGCCCGCGTCATGACGGCGGAGCGATCGACTTCACCTACTGCGCCACCCCGGTCCGCTATCGCACCGGGGATTCCCCATCGATCGAGATCGAGCGCGCTGACGGGTCCGTCGAGTCGATCGCGGGCCGGCGCCTGGACCGTGCCGCCTCCGCTGGGATCTTCGACCGGACCGGCTCGATCCGCCGGGTCACGGTCATCCTGCCGGCCACCGAGCTGGTGCGGGCGTAGGCGCCCTCGCAGACAGGTGGTGGCTGCCGCCGCAGCCGCCGCGATCAGTCCCCGTCCGCGACGTCGGCCAGGCGTTCGGCGTCGCGGATCGTGACCTGGTGACGGGAGCTGTCCAGCGGCCCGCGCCTGCGGAAGTCCGACAGGGTGTGGGCAAGCGTCTCGCGGGTCGTGCCGATCATCTCGGCCATGCGCGCGGCGGTCAGGGCCGGCAGCGCGGCCGCCGAGACCGTCGCGTGACGCTCGACCGTCGCCGTGGCGACCGGGCCGGTCACGTCGTGGCGCGTCCGATCACGCCGCGCCGCGTCGGAGTGCCTGCTCGAGCTCGCGCTCTGACGGCTCGATCAGGATGGCGCCGTCGGTCGTGACGACGACCGGGATGGAGCGGTAGCCCGCGGCCGCGAGCATGGCCTGCGCGTCGCGGTCCGCGCCCAGATCCACGTATCGGTACGGGATCCGATTCGCGTCGAGATAGCGTCGGGTGAGGCGGCAGTCGATGCACCAGTCGCCGCCATAGACGGTGAGCAGGTCGGGCGTGGGGAGTCGGTCGTCGGTGTTCACGAGTCGCTCACGGGAGGTGCCGCGCCAGCTGGTCGGCGAGGTCGGCGGCACGGACGATCCCATAGTGCTGCTCGACCACCGTGCCGTCCGGCCCGACCACGATGAGCGGGGTCGAGGGCGGGGACAGGATCTGCGGCCCGAACGCATCGGCGAGCGAGCCGGCCACCTCGGGCGTCGCCACCACGAACCGCCAGCCGAAGCCGAGGTCGTCGGCATAGTCGGCAAGGTCCGCGGCGTCCTCGTTCGGGTCGACATCGAGGCTGACGTAGACGAGGTCCGGATGCGCGAGCTGGTCCAGGGCGGCCGCCGCCTCGCCCTGCTGGGCGCGGCAGGTGGTGCACCAGATGGCCATCGGTTCGATCGCCACGAGGGAGCCCCGCAGGCCGTCGACGGTGAACGTCTCACCCGTGCGCACGTCGGTCAGGACCGCCGTCCGCCATGCCGGATCGGGCCCGCCGCCGGCGCCAGGGTCGGTCGACTCGCCACCGGCACCCGTACCATCCGGCGCGCAGGCGGCCACGACGAGCGTGAGGGCAACGACGAGCGGCAGCAACCTGGGGCGCATGACACGACGGTACCCTGCGCGACGACATGTCGCCTGTGATGCAGGTCACGGACGGACGGGCGTAGGGTGGAGGTGATGAGCACGCACCGTCTGCTCGCCATCCTGTCCATCGTCGTGGTGGTCGCGTCAGCCTGCGCGGGACCGGGCGCCGGACCGGGCGCGACAGCGGGCGATGGGCCGTCCGCACCGGGGTCCCCCGGGCGGCTCGACCCCGGGTCCGGCCACACCGGGCGCCACCGAGGCGCCGGACCTGAACGACCTGCGCGTCCCCATCGACCAGTGGGCCACCGACTTCCGGATCGCCTCGGTGGACCTCGGCGAGTTCATCGGCGGCGGCCCGCCGAAGGATGGCATCCCGCCGATCGACGAACCGCGCTACGAATCCATCGCCGCCGCACAGGCCTGGCTCGATCCGACAGCGCCGGTCATCGCCCTCGAGGTCGGCGGGGCCGCGCGGGCCTATCCCCTCGCCATCCTCGTCTGGCACGAGATCGCCAACGACACGCTCGGCGGAATCCCGGTCGTGGTCACCTTCTGCCCGCTGTGCCACACGGCGCTGGTCTTCGAGCGGACGCTCGAGGGCACGGTCCACGACTTCGGCACGACCGGCAACCTGCGCTTCAGCGACCTCGTGATGTACGACCGACAGACCGAGTCGTGGTGGCAGCAGGCGACGGGCGAAGCGATCGTCGGGACGCTGACCGGCTCGAAGCTGACGTTCCTGCCTGCCCAGATCGTGTCCCTGGCCGACTTCGCGGCGACGTGGCCGGAGGGCGACGTGCTCAGTCGCGACACCGGCACCGCCCGACCGTACGGCCGCAACCCGTACCCCGGCTACGACCGCGCGGACGAGCGGCCGTTCCTGTATGCGGGCGAGATCGACGGTCGGCTGGCCCCGAAGGAACGCGTCGTGACGCTCGAGCTCGACGGCTCGCCGATCGCGGTCCCGTACCTGCTGCTGGAGGAGGTCGGGGCGCTGGAGGTCGGCACGGGCGAGGAGGCCGTCGTGGTCCTGTGGGCGCCGGGCACGGCGTCGTCACTCGACGCAGGCAGCATCGCCGACGGTCGCGACACGGGCGCGACGGGCGTGTTCGTGCCCGTCGCCGACGGGCAGCGCCTGACCCTTCGCCGGGACGGCGGCCGCGACGGCCCGATCGTGGACGTCGAAACGGGATCGACCTGGGCCGTGACGGGGCTCGCCACCGCCGGGCCACTGGCCGGTACCCGCCTCGAACCCGTCGTGCACGGCGATCACTTCTGGTTCGCCTGGGCCGCGTTCGAGCCCGCCACGGAGATCGTGTCGCCGCCCTGACCCGGTCTCGCGGCCAGCCGGCACGGGCCGATAGGAACGGCCACACCTGTCAGCGATGTCGGATCGAGGGGATGCCCGTGTCGAGGAACCGGACGTCCTCGCCGGCAAGCTACCGCTTAGACTCAACGGACGGTCAACCCAGAGGAGGGTCCGTGTCGGAGGAGGATCCGTTGCGCTCGTTCGAGATCGGGATCGTGGCCCCTCTCAATCAATCCGGCGCGGACCGGATGACGCCCCGCTGGCCCGCGATCCGAGCGTTCGCCCTACGGGCCGAGGCGATGGGCTTCGACACCATCTGGACGCCTGACGAGCTCCTGTGGAAGCCGGAGGACCGCCCGCTCATCGGGTTCTGGGAAGGCATCGCGATGGCCGGCGCGATCGCGGCCACGACGTCCCGGGTCAAGGTCGGGACGTGGGTGATCTCGGCGCTCCACCGCAACGCCGGGATGATCGCCAAGGCCGCGGAGACGCTCGACGAGATCAGCGGCGGGCGGTTCGTCTTCGGCCTGGGCGCCGGTCACGAGTGGCCAGGGCAGGCCCGCTCGTTCGGGCTCCCGGAGGATCATGTCTTCGCGCGCTTCGAGGAGGCGCTCCAGGTGATCGTCCCGCTGATGCGCGACGGGCACGCCGACTTCGGGGGCACATGGCATGCCGCGCGGGACCTCCCCCAGGTTCCGGTGGGGCCGCGCCCGGGCCGGATCCCGCTCATGATCGGCGGCAACGGCCCGAAGGGCCAGCGCCACGCCGCCCTGCACGCGGATATCTGGAGCTGCTACGCGGAGGAGCGCAGCGACGTCGACGCATTCAGGCCCCGCCTGGCATCGCTCGACGCCGTGTGTGCCGAGGTAGGTCGCGACCCCGCGACGCTCGGCCGGTCGGCCGGGGTCCAGGTGAACCCGCTGCAGCCTTCCGAGCAGCGGCCCGGGGCGATCTCCGGTTCGGCCGAGGACATCGCCGACGCCCTGCGGACGTTCCGGGAGGCCGGGTTCACCCAGCTCGAGATCATGTTGAGCCCGGGGACGATCGCCGCTCTGGACGCTCTGGCCCCGGTACTCGAGCACCTGGACGCCAGTTGATCCTCACCGGGCTTGTATCGGACGCCGGCGGCTTGGGGCGGCGAACAACGGCGCGCCGGAGCCCGACGGCTCAGCCGCTCCTGCGAGCGAACGGCCGCTGTGGTCGCGAGCCCAGCGGGGTGGTCGCCGTATCAGGCTCGGGAAGTACGAATCGTCGCGGACCTTCGGACGCCAGTTGATCGCCGGCTGGCCAGCCGGACGGCCATCGCGAACGACGTTGGGGACACCCAGGTCGGCACGATCGGGCGCACACTCGCCCTGGTTGGTCGAGGAACGCGGCTGGTCCGACGACCGGTAAGCCCAGCTGCTGGGCTCCATGTGGGTGGCCCTCCTCGTTCGATAACGCGGCCTCGGAGACAAGGCCGTGCGAGCTGCTCGGCTCCAAGTCCGGGCCCGCGCCGCTTGTCTTGCGGCAGGCCGATGGCTCGGCCCATCCGAACGGATGTGCTCAAGGGCGGCGGCGGCGACCGGCTTCGCCTCGCTCCCGACCCGGGTATTCCAGCGGCGGTCGTGGTACCCGTTGCGGTACGTCAGCCGCTCGGCTGGATTGCGTGCGCCGTTGGCCACGCCGGTCAGCTCGCTGACCTCGTCCCTCCATTACCGCCCGGGCGAGCAGGCGGATCCTTCCTCAGGAAGTCGACGTTGCCATCCGCGAGCGCCTGCGCACCGCGTCGAGCACGGCCATCCTGTCCTCGACCATCGTTGTCATCTCTCCCGAACCCTCAGGAATTGCGAAGCCCGCAGGTCGGGTGTATACCGAGCGGGTACTGGCCGGGGCATCAGATCGCTGGCCAGATGCGGAGGGCACGGCGCGTGGATCGGGGCGACCACGGTCGGGCGGGCTGTTCATGCCGGTTTCAGCCGCGGTCGGGCGCTTCTGTGTGGCGGCGCCGCCGTCTGCACCGTCGTCGGTGTTTGGCTACGCCGGTCGATCCTATGCCGAGTCGCCAGCTAGGCAACCAGCCGTCGAATTCCCTAGGTAGATCGACCTTGGTCGCCATCCTCGTCGTCTTGGCGCTCGCAAGGCCGGCGACGATCGCTGCGAACGACTTCGGGTTCAGCGAATACACCTACGGGACAAACATCTGTACACAAATCAAGGACCCCCTGAATCCTTTCTACCAATACGACCTCGCGACGAGCGTGGCAAAGACCGAGAACGTTCTGAATCGGGACCGGGACCTCGGGACCGATCAGTGGTTTGCCGAAGTGAGCACCTGTGACCGGGTGGATCGGAAGCGCGCTTCATCGCTCGACTGGCCACGAAACCACACGAGGTTGGAGTGGAGCAACATCAACGCCGGGATTACGGCGTCGCCGATGCACCGGGACGTGTATGTCGGATATCCGTGTTGGGATGTGGCATCGTCCTTCAACAGCGCCAGGGATGCCGCCACGAGCATCTATCAGGCCAACGGCTGTTTCGTGCCGTACACGTACACAGGGAACAACTCGTCGATCAAGCAATGCGATGGACGATGGGTTGGCGGGGACGGCTACTACGCCAGGGTGTACCAGTGACCGTCGTACTGCCCCGACGAATCGGCTGGATGGCGGCGCTCTTGATCCTGACAGGCGCCGTGATCGTGACCACGTTGCTGATCCTGGAAGGCACCGTTTCGTTCGGCGGCTGGAAGTCAATTGGCGGCATTCGAGAAACGGACGGCTCCGCCACGAGTTTCGAATTGCACTACAACGGCGCTGAGGCGATCCTGATCGAGCGTCGGGACGGCGCCGTTACCTATGACGCCCGATGCTCCGGGACCGAATTTACCGAGCGGTTCTTCGACCCGCCCAACACGATCGTGCGGGGCGGGCTATCGCCCGCGGAGTGCTTCCGATTCGCCACCGGCTCGCTCTTAGGCTCGGCTCAAGTGCGTGCGCTGCAGACATACCAGTTCGTGGGGCCGATGACGGTCGCTGGACGACCAGCCGAGGTCTGGACTCAGAGGGCCGATCCCGGCATCCGGGTTGTCCTCGACACCGCTACCGGACTGCCGCTCGAAGCGA
The DNA here is from genome assembly GCA_046566045.1 of Candidatus Limnocylindria bacterium. Classification (GTDB taxonomy): domain Bacteria; phylum Chloroflexota; class Limnocylindria; order Limnocylindrales; family CSP1-4; genus SPCO01. Next base: position 28,810 of record JBKHXL010000117.1, on the reverse strand, counting down.
CGGGGCCCGACGGGGTTACGGTTGTGTGGCGGTACTTGAAGATGGACGTCGTCTCCGTCGAGCCATTGCCCACGACCCAGGCCGATGGAGGTTCTTCGTCCGTCGAGTCCTATCAGACAGTTCCACGGGGCGAACTGGCTTCCGTGTTCAATGTGCAGGAGCTCCCAGGTGCGATCGCAGGGCTCGAGTATGAGACCGGGTTCTCGTACTTGGGTGGCCAACTGAGTACGCCGACGTTCTATGCTGTCTGGTCCGATGGGGCGGGTCGGCAGGTTCAGGCGATCCTTGCGGCTGTCGCGATTTCCCCCGATGCAGCGGTTGTCGAGGATGACGGCAGGGTGGTGAGCCTCAACCTTCCTGAGGGAGGGAGCCACCTGCAGATCATCGCGACGGACCGGGCGTTGCTCGTGGAAGCGGTGCGTCTTCTTCGACCGCAGGCCCTATCCATGCTGTCGACATCCGGCCAGCCATAGCCACACCTGGTGTTTCCGGGGACAAGCCGATCGGGATGGCGTGTATTCAGGTGAAGCACATTCGCCTCGGCAAGGCGGTGAAGGATGCCGCCCTCGTTCACGAACACCGGCTTGGGCCAGACGTCAGGGACCCGGACGATAAGGACCTCCCTCGCGGTCTTCTTCGCTACCGACGCGCGCCCGAGTAGTCGAGAAGACGTCGGATGACGCCCCGATCCCGTCGCCACTGCCATGGCGGAGTCATGCAAGGACTGATTTGACTGACACGCCGGGCTCTGATCGGCTCCCTGACCAGCCCCTTCGCCTGACGGCCACCGAGCAGATCGTTCTCGAGCGTCTAGAGCACGAGGAGCGGGACGCGGACCGGCCGCGAAGGAGTGTCGCCCCCCTGGTGCCACGTCGAATGGTCGAGGTCGCGACCCCCCACCCCGGCAACTGTTGCCGCCTGGTTCCGATCGGCCGAGTGACTTGCAATGTGGTCCAGCGCGGCGTGACAACTATCGCGTGTCGCGAACGCATAGCGCCCAGGTGCGCACCCACGATTCGATGTAGGTCCAGATCGCGAGAGCCGAGACCAACCCGACCGATCACGATCGAGCCCATCACATGCGCGTACTCGGGCATCCAGACTGCCGGGAACCACCCTTCATCGAGGGCGCGGTCGGCAACCCGTCGAGCGGAGGGAGCGACGGCCGCAGCGCGGAGGGCGGAACGAAGCAAGTCGAACTGCGATCCGGCATCCGATCCAGGAGACGATCGAACGATCCGAGCGGCGGCTCCGTGAAAAACTGACGCAACGAGGGCGGCACCGAGCATCGACGGTCGCACGCCATACCCAGGGCCCAGACGATCGATCAGGCCGCTGGCCATCGACGGCCGCAGGATCGCCCGAACGCTGACGTCCCCGACACCGAGTAGCTGGGCGATGGCCACCAGATCCTCGTCCAGGGCGGGCTCGAGGGCCGCAATATGTGCAAGGACCGCGACGGTCTGCCCCTCGCCGGGCCCTACCTGTCGGAGGTATGGCCTAACCTGCGCCATCACACCCCTTGCCAGCAAGGACCGCGTCCGGATCGCCGGCCACGAGGATGGCGAGCGCGACGGCCCAGCCCGGTCGTCCCGCGGCCTGGTCGAGGATGACCGAGCGGTTGCTGCCGGCCGGATCCGACCGCCGACCGCGCTCACCAGTTCGCCTGATTGGCTCCTTTTCACGGGTCGTCACGATCGATCTCCGGCGATAGCGAGACTGTTCCGGCGTGCTTCTGCGTTATGGGAGCCTGCTAGAGCACAGCGAGGCAGCGGCTTGATCGCTCACGGACGCGTGTCACGAGCTGCTCGGTCACTGGGCTCTGGAGTTGCTTGGCGGTGGAATCTGATGCAACCGCAACGAATGCGGACGGCGCGCTCGTGGCAAGAGCCCGAACACGGTCTAGCAGCGCGTCAACCTGAAGACCCAATTCCTTCGCCGCGCGAACCCAGGGGTTCCGGACTGGCCAGAGGTCGTAGTCGCCCCCGATCCTCATCGCCATCTTCAACCTACGCTCGTGGAGTACCACGCCATCGGATAGACGCTGCCCGATGTACGGGAGGATCGAGGTGATGTCGTAGAGCGGGGCGAAGCGGACTTGGCTGCCGCCAAGAAGAAGGCTGTAGTTCTTGGCATGGGCATCGGTGCCCGCTATCAGCCAGTTCCAGATGAGTCCGTCGGCGAATCGCCATACCGCTCGATTCGCATCGCGAGGTGGCATAACGCGGCGAATTAGCCGGGAGATGTCGGCAACCCCAGGCCCTCCCGCGTTCTCGTACTTGGAGGCCGGGTGGATGCCGAGCGCCTGGCACGCGTCTTCCTGATGCACACGAGCCACCCTGCCGCCCCGCAGACGCCGGCGGTCGTACCTAGCCACGACAATCGCCGTCTCGTCGCCGAATGTGACGATCTGGGACCGTACGGTCACCAGGCCGGCCTTGGCGGCTGCGGCAAGGCAGAGGTGCTCGTTGACATCTTGGTCCGCGAAGCTTGCCCCTTTGGGTTTAAGGATGTGTGTGGTGGGGGTTGCGCCGGACGGACGACCCCATCGGCCGTTGCTGAGGACAAGCGCCGTCTTGGCCTGCGCGCCGGCGAGACTGAAGTGGCCCGCGAAGTCCTGACCAAGCCATGTCGTCTGATCGCGCCTGAGGTCGCGCAAGAGATCAGCCACCTGCTGGACTGAGAGCCATTCGATGGAACCCCTTCGTGACAGGTGTCGATCGAGGTCGCCCGGCGGACAGAACGTCACGGCTCCAGCGCAGTCCTGGCCCACCGGAGTGCCGAGGAGGAAGAACGGCGATGTCGATCGCACTTGGTAGTGCTGACTCCAGCGAGTTAGCACCAGGTCGTTATCTGGTAGGAGGCCCCACAGGAAGTTGGACACCGTGCGCTGTGCCGGCGTATCGCTGTGCGTCTTGATCGCAAGCGGAAGTGACACGGAGATCGGGGTAGCACCGGCCGATCCACGGTATGTATCGTCGTATGCGAGCCGGAGTAGGTTGTTGTCGAGTCGAGAGAGCGTTCCGGCTACTACGCCGCCCATCAAGACGATGAGGCGCTCATCCACGCTCGTATTCCTTCAAAACGTCGTCCAGGTCGACTTTGACCTCGTGCAGCTGATCGTCGGATTGAACGGCCTCAAGGGTCAGGCCAAGCGCGTCGAAGATTGCCAGCAGATGGGTTAGCCTCGGCGTGGAGCGCCCTCCCTCAAGCTCGTTGACCAACTTGCGTGACGTGCCGGCCCGTCGCGCGAGGTCGTCCTGACTCCAATCGAGGTCAAGACGACGGCCTCGAGTGATGGCGGCGACGTCGGCTACTGACGCAAGACGCACGCAAGTAGGCTCCTGTACCAGAAGGGTTACACCAAGTGCCGAGTAACGGATCCGTTACTATTGTTCCGGTGTAACCCTTTCGTGTCAAGTCCCAGGCCCGGATTCCTTGTCGGCACCACCCCACTTATCAGCTATTCGTTTCGAGGGGATGCCCGCCCAGGATCGACGCTGCGGGCCGCCCGCGTCCAAACCCGACCCTGAGCACCCGAATCGTCACACAAGATCGGTCGGTCGGGGTTACAGGCCCAGGTGCAGGCGCAGGGCCTCATCGATGTCGAGCATGATCGCGTTTGGGACGACGCCCAGCCGTTCACCCACGCGCTCGACGGCGATCGAGCGGATCTGCTCAGCCTGCGCCTTGGAATCGCGGTCGAGCCCCGTCTCGGCGGCTGGAAGCAGGACCTGGAACGGATAGATGCGCTCGACGTTCGATGTCACGGGAACCACCGTGATGACGCCGCGTCCAAGTCGCCCCGCCGTCGCGTTGGCCGTGTCGTTGCTGACGATGACCGCCGGGCGGCGCTTGTCAGCCTCGGAGCCACGCGCGGGATCGAGATCGACGGAATGGATGGCGCCGCGCCGCATCACGACCCGAGCCCATCACCTGTAGTCGATTCCCAGAGAGTGCCATCGTTGTGAGCGGCCCACTCCTCCCACGCCGCTTCGTACGTCCCGGCCAATTCGGCCGTGCGCAGGAGCCGGACCGCTCGATGGAGCGCTGCCGAGCGAGACTCGAGCCCCTGCTCTTTGGCGTACTCGTCGAGGAATTGGACGTCCTCGCCCGGTAGGCTAACACTGACCTTCATACTATGATGCTACCATCGGTAGTGCACGGGTAGCAACATTGGTGTGCCCATTGCGACGCGACGATCGCCGCTCATCGGGGACGCGGTGGTACGCCTCCTGGATCACGGCCAGCAGGGCCCGCTCGGTGCGCCGCCGTGGGTCGAGCAGGCTCGGCAGGTACGAGCCGTCGCGGACCCGCGGCACGGCGAGGTCGATCGTGCCCACCCTCTGTGTCCCAGCGGCGCTCGCGGTACCCGTTGCGGTGGGTCACCCGGGCGTCCGGGTCACGCCGCCCGTGGGCGACCCCGGTGAGCTCGGTCACCTCGGCCTCCATGACCGCCTGGGCGAGGACGCGCATGCTCTCGCGCATGAAGTCGACGTCGCCATCGGCGAGCGCCTTGCGGACCGTCTCGAGCACCGCCATCCTGTCATCGGCCATCGTGGTGTCCTTTCGTGTCGTCGGTTTCTTACTTCCAACGACGCGAGGATGACGCGGTGGCCGTTCCGATTCACGGCCCCGCTGTTACACCACTATGGGGACACGACCCCGAGCGTTGTGCTAACCGCTTGAGCGCCAACCACGCTAATCGGGCCCACACGCGAAGAGCTCCTGTCTGCAGGCATCGGGTATTCTTGATCGGCGCCGACATAGCTCAGCGGTAGAGCAGCTGTTTCGTAAACAGCAGGTCCTCGGTTCAAATCCGAGTGTCGGCTCCACTACCCTTGCCGGATCCGGCGATCACCTGGGGACCCTTGTGCCCGGCTTCTATCCCTGCCTCTGGTTCGACGGACGGGCCGAGGAGGCCGCCGCCTTCTATGCCGGCGTCTTCGCGGACAGCCACGTCGACCGCGTCTGGCGCTCGCCGGCCGAGACCCCCAGCGGGCCGGCCGGGATGGTCCTGACCGTGGACTTCACCCTCCTCGGGCAGCGGGTCCAGGGCCTCAACGGCGGCCCCGACTTCCGCTTCTCCGAGGCGATCTCGTTCGTCGTCGAGTGCGACGATCAGGCGGAGGTGGATCGGCTGTGGGACGCCCTGACCGCCGACGGCGGCGAACCCGGGCCGTGCGGCTGGCTCAAGGACCGCTTCGGCCTGTCGTGGCAGATCACGCCGCGCGAGCTGAACGACCTCGTCGGCGACCCGGACCCAGAGCGCGCGCGCCGCGCGATGGAGGCGATGCTGGCCATGGGCAAGCTCGACATCGAGGCGCTCCGGCGCGCCGCGGACGGCGGCTGACCGGTCAGTCGGGGAAGAACCCCGGAGACGTCGGCGCTCCATCGTCGTAGCGCGCGAGCCAGTCGACCGTCGTCTGCCGGTAGCGGGTCAGGCCCTTGTAGTCCGCGAGCTCGTCGGGCAGCGTCTCGAGGACGCGGTGCAGCCGACGCCCCCACTTCGGGATGGTCACCAGCTCGGCCATGCTGATGAGGTAGCAGCGGATCGGAAAGACGATGGCGTTCGAGCGCGGCAGCCGCCAGAAGCTCTGCAGCTCGACCCGCAGGTGGACCTTCTCACCGACGTTGTCGGGCGTGACGGTGGTCCGGTCCGGGCCCCAGCGCGGGTAGTGCTCGGGGCTGGTGTCCAGGCGCGGGTTGATGGTCATCGTCCAGTTGAGGCGGCGGACCGGCTGGCCCTCGCGGATGTTGAGCAGGAACTTGAGCGCTCGATCGAACACGCCGAGCTCGTGCGCGAGAGGTACCGGACCGTGCCACTCCATGAAGTTCATGCCGATGTCGAAGTCGAGCGACCAGTCCGCCTGCGTCGTGACCATCCCGGCGTCCATCCACAGGTTGCCGTCGCGCTGGTCGACGATGCAGAAGTCGCCCTGGCTCTGGCGGGTGATGTACTCCATCGGCCCATACGGCAGGGTCGACGCGTCGCCGAACGTGAACGTGTCGTCGATGCCGAGCGGACGGTTGATCCAGCGCCAGCGGTCGCCGTCCCGGTGCAGCTCGAAGTGCGCCGGGTACGAGCCCGCCTGGCAGGTCATCAGCAGCTCGAGGAGGTCCCAGCCGGCCAGGGTCATGTGCGGCAGCGACTGGCAGCGGCGCGGGTCCTCGGCCAGGACGAGCGCCCGGTCGCGCATCTCCGCCACGTAGTGCTCGTCCACGTCGATGGGATGCTCGTAGGCTGTCCCGACCGGCCCCGGCGTGTGCGGCTCGATGTTGACCGCGTACATGTAGCGGTCCTCGTGGAACGGGAACGGGAAGCGGCGGATCGCCGCCGGGCTGTTCCGGAACGTGAAGTCGTCGCGGAAGGTCTCGTCCCGGAAGTCGATGGTCGTGGTCATCGCCAGCCCTCCGCCGTCAGCGCTGCAGGACGAGGGTCGCGCCCTCGAACCGCGACACGCACGGCATGATCTTGCGACCGGACGCCTTGTCCTCGTCGGACAGGAAGTTGTCCTTGTGGAGGATGGTGCCCTCGCAGGCGAGGACCGTCGTCTCGCACTCGCCGCACGCCCCGCCGCGGCACATGTACGGCGCGTCCACGCCCGCCGCCTCGATCGCCTCGAGCAGGCTCTGGTGCTCGCCGACGCGGACCGTCCGGCCCGAGACGGCCAGCGTCACCTCGTAGGGGATGCCCGATGCCGGCGCCAGGAACCGCTCGCTGTGGAGGCTGGCCGCCGGCCAGCCGGCCGCCGCCGCGGTGTCCAGGACCCAGGTCATCATCGGTGGTGGACCGCACACGTACAGGTGGGTGCCGAGCGGCTGCTCGGCCAGCAGGGCGGGCAGCGGGATGCGCTCGTCGCGATCGTCGCAGTAGACATGGACACGTTCCCCGTAGCGGGCCTCCAGCTCGTCCACGTAGGCGCCCAGCCCGCGCGACCGCATGGCGAAGTGCAGCTCGAAGGCCGAGCCGACCGCCTCGTGCTGGACCATCTGGGCCAGGAACGGCGTGATGCCGATGCCGCCCGCGATGAGCAGGTGCTTGCGCGCCCGCCAGTCGATGGGGAACAGGTTGACCGGGCGGCTGATGGTCAGGCGCTGGCCCTCGCGCACCTCGCGGTGGAGGAACAGTGAACCGCCGCGCCCGACGTCATCGCGCCGCACGCTGATGGTGTAGCTGGACGTCTGGTCGGGCGGGCTCATCAGCGAGTACGGGTTGCGACGGAGGATCTCGCCGTCCTGGAGTTCGACGATGATGTGCGCGCCACCGGAGAACGGCGGCAGGGGTTCGTCGCCGGCAGGCTCGAAACGGAAGCGGCGGATCTGCGCGGTGACGTCCACGACCTCGCTGACGACCACGGGCAGCTTCGGCGCCCGCAGGCGCGCCGACGGGGTGCCGGCCGGCAGCGCGGTCGTCACGCGAACACCGGCTCCGGCGGGGGCGCCGTGCCCGGCGCCTCGGCGTCGATGCACACGCCCTGGAACGCGCCGATCCGTCGCGAGAAGTGGTCGCGGACGAGGAGCATGAGGCCGCACCCGCTGCACGCGACCGGCTGGGTCGTCACGTGCTCGGTGATGGCCTTGCAGTGGACGCACTGGACGCGCCGGGCGAGCGAGCCGCGGTGCTCCGCGCCGATGGCCCCGAGCTCCACGCCCGCGTCGAGCGCGGCCTGGACCACCTGGCCGATGAGGTCCTCCGTGCCGGCGGCGTAGACCTGGGCGCCCATCCGCGCGGCGGCGAGCGCCTCACGCAACCCGGCGACGGCCGCCGCCTTCGTCGGTGCGACGACGCACGACCCGAGCCCGGCTGCGGCCAGCCGTTCCTCGTGACCCGTCCCGGCCGACCCACCCGGCACGTACCACGCCCGGACGGCGGCGCGCGTCGTGGGGTCGAGGGCGGCCGCGAGGTCCAGCACGGCCAGGGCACCCTCCCCATCGGCCACGACGAGGTGTGGCCCGCCGGGGCGCAGCGTCAGCGGTGCATAGACCGGGCGGCTCTTGATGCCCTCGACCAGCACGGGTCAGCCCACCGCGTTGCGCTTGGTCTTCTGGGGGTCGTCGAACGGCAGGGTGTGCGCGATCGCGGGGCCGTCGACCTTGGTGCCGCGCACCTCGAGCGGGCTGCCCTGGACGGCGCGGTCCACGTCCATCCGGGCGATGGCCATGGACTTCCTGGTCAGCGTGGAGTACATCCCGCAGGTGATGACGCCGACGCGGCGGCCGTCGGCCCACAGCTCGTCGCCCTCGGACGTGGCGACGTCGCCCTCGACCAGGACCCCGAAGATCCTGAAGCGCTCCCTGCCCTTGAGCCGGTAGTGCTCCTCGGCGCCGCGGAAGCCGGTCTTGCCGGGCGTGACCGTGAACTGCAGGCCGAGCTCCCACAGGGTGTCGCCGGGGCCCTCGTCCTCGAACGGGTACATCTGCGAGTTGTCGTACGGGTAGAACAGCAGGTAGCTCTCCACCCGGAGCATGTCGAGCACGGTGAAGCGGCACGGGATGATGCCCATCTCCGCGCCCTCGGCCAGGATCGTGTCCCACAGGCGGACCGCGTCCTGGGCCCGGCAGAAGATCTCGTAGCCGCGCTCACCGGTGTAGCCCGTGCGCGACAGCATCACCGGCGCCTCGAACAGCCGGGTCTGCAGGTGGTGGAAGTAGGGCAGGTCGCGGATGCCCGGCACGTGGCGCTGCAGGAAGTCCACCGCCAGCGGTCCCTGGAGCGACAGGTCGTGCAGGTCGTCGTCGAACAGGACGGACGCGTTCTTGCCGACCGCCGCGCGCTGCAGCTCCTCGTGTCCCGTGCCCGAGCCGTGGACCACCATCCAGGCCGTCGGTCCGGTCCGATAGATGATGCAGTCCTCGGTGAACTTGCCCGCGTCGTTGAGCATGCAGGCATACGCCGATCGACCCGGATAGATGCGCTGCACGTCGCGGGTCGTGGCGAGGTCGATCAGGTGGGCCGCGTGGGGGCCGACGACGTGGACCTTCTTGAGCCCGGACACGTCCATCAGCCCGGCCTTCGTCCGGATGGCGACGTGCTCCTCGTCCATGTCCTTGTCGTAGGTCCAGGCGGTGCCCATCCCGCTCCAGTCCTCGAGCCGGGAGCCAAGGGCACGATGCCGATCGCCGAGTGCGGAGAACCGCCAGGAAGCCGTCATGTCACCACCACCATCGTACGGATCGCGGGCAAGGTCTCAGAACAGGGTCAGGTACTGGTCCGTCTCCCAGCGACTGACGTCGTTGTGGTAGCGGACCCACTCGGTCCGCTTGATGCGCAGGAACTCCGCATCCAGCCCACCGCCCAGCGCGCCGCGCACGACGCCGTCCTCCTCGAACGCATCGAGCGCCTCCGACAGGCTCTGGGGCAGGAACTTGAGGCCCTCGGCCCGGGCCTGCTCGAGCGGGGTCTCGTACATGTTCCGGCCGATCATCGGCTCGCCGGGGTCGAGCTCGCGCTCGATGCCGTCGATGCCGGCGGCGATGAAGCCGGCGATGCCGAGGTACGGGTTGACCGCACCCGACACCACGCGGCACTCGAACCGGCCCGGATCGGGCGTCCGGAACATCTGGGTCCGGTTGTTGTCGCCGTAGGTGATGAACGCCGGGGTCCAGGTGAACCCGGACCGGGCACCGGTCAGGTACGCCCCCACGGACAGGCGCTTGTAGCAGTTGACGGTCGGAGCGATCAGCGCCGACAGCCCGCGCGCGTGCTCCAGCAGGCCACCCAGGAAGTGATAGGCCAGCTTCGACTGGCCGAGCCCGCGCGGATCGTCCTCGCCGAGGAACGCGTTCTGGTCGTCCTTGTCCCACAGCGAGAAGTGGAAGTGGCTGCCGTTGCCGGTCAGGTGGCTGAACGGCTTGGGCATGTGGGTGGCGATCGCCCCGAAACGCTGGGCGACCTGGTTGGTCATCATCTTGAAGAACGTGTAGCGGTCGGCGGTCTCGAGCGCGTCGGCGTACTTCCAGTTCAGCTCGAACTGCGCGGTCGCGTCCTCGTGGTCGGAGGCGTACGGGCCCCAGCCGAGCTGCTCGAGGTAGGTCACCAGCGTGCGCAGGTAGTCGAGGTTGGCGGCCAGGCTCTTGAAGTCGTAGCACGGCTTCTGGAGGGTGTCGAAGCCCGACGGATCGAACGGCTCGATCGAGCCGTCGGGCCGGCGGGTGACGAGCATGTGCTCGGCCTCGACGCCGACCTTCAGCGAGTAGCCGAGCCCGGCCAGGCGGTCGAGCTGCCTGCGCAGGGCCGTGCGCGAGCAGAACGGCCAGTCCTCGCCGTCGACCTGGATGTCGCAGGCGAACCGCGCCACCCCGGTCTCCCACGGGACCAGCGTGTACGTGGCGAGGTCGGGCATGCCGATCAGGTCGTGGTCGTGCGGGCCCTGGCCCATCCCGACCGTGGCCGCGCCGGCGAACCCGGCGCTGCCACCGACGAACTGGTCGAAGGCGCTGGCCGGCACGCCCTTGCACCGTGGCGTGCCGTGGATGTCCACCCACTGGGCCAGCAGGTAGGTGACGCCGTCGTCGGCGATGCGTCGCGCGATCGATCCCGCGGTGGGTCGCTCGTCCTGGGTCGCCTCGACCATGGGGCCCTCCTTCGTGCGCTGCGTGCGTCTCGTCCGCTGCCTTGCCGTCGCTGGTCGCTCTCCCCCCGTCGTCGGTCCGCTGTCCCTCGCTGTCTAGTGCGACACAGCCGCCGCCGCCTTCTCGCCGATGAGCCGGCCGGTGGCGAAGCGCTCGACCGTGAATGGGGCGAGCACGTCCGGGGTCCGGCCGGTGTCGATCAGCTCCGCCACGCGGCGCCCGGCCACCGGGCCCGCCTTGAAGCCGTATGTCCCCCACCCGACGTCGAGGATGAAGCCCGGCACGTCCGGGACGGTCCCGATGATCGGGCTGAAGTCCGGCGTCATGTCGCAGATCCCGGCCCACTGGCGCAGGACGCGAACGCCGGCCACGCTGGGCAGCAGCTCCAGGACGTGCGCCGCCGAGGTCTCCATGAAGCCGAGCGTGGAGCGGTGGCTGTACGAGGCGTACGGATCGATCTCGGCGCCGATGACCATCTCGCCCCGGTCGGTCTGGCTGACGTAGACGTGCAGGGTGGCCGACACGAGGACCGGGCCCAGGAAGGGCTTGAGCGGCTCGGTCACGAGCGCCTGGAGCGGGTGGGTGACGATCGGCAGGCGGACCCCGGCCATGTCGGCGATGGTCGTCGCCCAGCCGGCCGTGGCGTTGACCACCGTGCCCGCCCGGATCGGCCCGGCGCTGGTGCGCACGCCCGCGATGCGGCCCTCGTCGAGGTCGATGCCGGTCACCTCCACGCCCTGGTGGATGTGCACGCCGAGCTCGTCGGCCCGGCGGGCGTACCCCCACACCACGGCGTCGTGCCGGATGATCCCGCCCGGCGGGTGGTAGAGCGCGGCATGGATCGGGTAGCGCGGCCGGTCGGACAGATCGAGGGCGGGCGCGAGCTCGCGGATCTCGTCGCGGTCGAGGACGACCGAGTCGACGCCCTGGAGCTGGTTCACCTCGGCCCGGACGCGCAGGCCGGCCACCGCGGCATCCGTGTGGGCGAGGGTCAGGTGGCCGTGCTGGCCGAACAGCACGTTGAACCCGAGCTCGACCGACAGGCGCTCGTAGATGCGGACCGACTCGTCGTAGAAGGTGACACCCTCCGGCGTGCGGTAGTTGGAGCGCACGATGGCGGTGTTGCGGCCGCTGCCGCCCGCCCCGATGTAGGCCTTCTCGAGGACGGCGACGTCGCGCACGCCGCGCTTCGCCAGCTCGTAGGCGATCGACAGGCCGTGGACGCCGCCACCGATGATGACGACGTCGTAGCTCGGCCTGGGGTCGCGGGGACGCATCACGCGCCAGCGCCGCAGCGGCCCGATCATCGCGCGCCCTCCTCGCCGGCGGCGACGGCCGCCGGGCCCACCGGCACCAGGCCATGCCCGGCGCCGATCGCCAGTGTCGCATCCCAGAGGTAGGCCGCCTCGTCGCGCGCGACGAGGAAGGTGTAGCCGGGCAGTCCGCCGGTCGCGTCCTGGCGCACGACGAAGGCGCGCGGCCCGGCGACGGGCGCCTGGATCAGCCGACCCTCGGCCATGGTGGTGGTCGTCGTGTCCACGGGGCACAGCTCGGCCATGATGGCGGGCGCCGCCGGTCCGGCCAGGCGCAGCGCCGTGCGGGCCCCGGTCATCTCGATGGCCGACACGTCCGCGCCGCCGAGGCGGTCGGCCAGGTCGTCGGTCCAGGCATCGGCCGGTCCGACGAGCAGGATCTCGTCGGGCGCCAGGCACCACGCCTGGCCGCGCCTCCCGTCGAGCGTGGCCGGCACGACCGCGGGCTCGGCCGGGACCGCGCCGCCGATGAGCCGTGCCGCCAGGTCGGCGGCGCCGGGTCCGCGCAGGAGGACCTCCCCGTACGGCCCGAGCTCGGCCAGCCCGGCGCCCTTCGCGGCCGCATCGCGCTCCGCGCCGGCGTCGCCATAGTGCACCGGCCAGCGCTCCCCTTCGCCGAGGAACGTGGCGCCGAGGGCCTCGTGGCGCGACTCGAGGGCGCTGCGCCGGACCACGGCGCCGGATCTCGAGCTCACGAGCGCACCCGCTCGCCGGCCGGATCGTAGAACGGCCTGGTGCGGACGACCGCCGGGGCGGACGCACCGACCCGGCCCGCGCCGAGGCGGATGGTCAGTGGCTGATCCTCGACGGCCTGGTCGGCCGGGACCCAGGCGAGGCCGATGGCCCGCTCGAGGGTGGGGCTCCACTTGCTGCTGGTGACCCGCCCGATCGGCCGGCCGTCGCGAACGACCGCGGAGCCTTCCGCCGGCACGGCCGTCCCGACCATCTCGAACCCCACGAGCACGTCGCGCGGGCCGTGTTCCGCGAGGGCGGCCAGCGTGTCCCGGCCGATGAAATCCGGCCGATCGCCCTTGATCAGCCAGCTCATCGCCGCGCCGCGCGGATCGGACAGTGCGTCCGTGTCCTGGCCGACGATGGCGTGCTGCTTCTCCAGGCGCAGGACTCGCTGGGCCTCGACCCCGAAGGGCACGATCCCGGCACCCGCACCGGCCGCCATCAGCGCGTCCCACAGGTGAGCCGCACGGTCGGCCGGGGCGTGCAGCTCGTAGGCCAGTTCGCCGACGAAGCCGATGCGCAGGATGACCGTCGGCACGCCGGCCACGAGCCCCTCGCGGGCATCGAGGTAGCGCAGGCCCTCGGGCGAGACGTCCACGTCGGTCAGGTCGGCCAGGACCTCGCGGGCACGCGGCCCGGCCAGGTTCATGGCGGCATAGCGGGCCGTGACGTTGGTCACGTCCACGCGTCGGGCGGATGCGGCCAGCCACCAGCGGAACCAGCCGTCGACGGCGTCCAGGCTGCCCGTCCCGGTCGTGACCAGGAAGCGGTCCTCGCCCAGGCGGGCCACCGTCCCGTCGTCGAGGATGATGCCGGCGTCGTCGGTCATGGCGCGGTAGCGGATGCGCCCGACCTTGAGGTCGCTGAACCGGTTGGGATGGAGCCAGTCGAGGAACGCGCCGGCGTCGCGACCGCGCACGTCGAGCTTGCCCAGGGTGGACACGTCGATGAGGCCGACTCGTTCGTGGACGGCGCGCACCTCGGCCGTCACGTCGCCGTAGTGGAGCGGCCGCTTCCAGTCGCCCATGTCCATCCACGTGGCGCCGGCGGCCTCGTGGCGGTCGTGCAGGGCGGTCCGGCGCACGGGGTGCAGGTGCGGCCCGGCGAGGACGCCGAGCGGGACGGGCTGGACCGGCGGGCGGAAGGAGGTGAGCCCGGTCACGTCGGGCGTGACCCCGCGGATCGCCGCCGTCACGCGGTTGGCGTTGCCGTGGCACTGCTTGCCCTGGCACGGTCCCATCGTGATGGTGCTGTAGCGCTTGAGCGTCTCGAGCGAGGTGAATCCCTCCTTGACGCCTGCGGCCAGCTCCTTGGCCGTGACGTCCTCGCACAGGCACACGAACGCCTTGCGCCCGGTCGGGACCGGGGTCGCGCCGCGCTCGGGCATCGCCTCGCGGGCGGCGGCGACGAGCTCGTGGTGCTCGGGCAGGCCGGCCGGCGCCTCGCCCGACGCGGCCATGCGGCCGGCCAGCACGCCGGCGGCGGCGATGAGCGCGTCATCGGTCAGGCCGGTCACGTGGCCGGCGACCATGACGTCGGCGCGGCCTTCCGTCGGGATCCACTCGGCCAGGCGCGGCTCGAACCCGATGGGCAGCCCGGCCTGGGCGGCCAGGGTCACGACCGGCTCGGGTCGGGCGGCCATCGCGACGAGGTCCGCGTCGAGCGAGCGCTCCGTGCCGTCGGCGGTCCGGATGCGCAGGGCCCGCACGCGCCGCGCGCCGGTCGAACCGAGGACGGTCGCCCCGTGGACGATCTCGACCCCGGCCGCGGCGAGGGCGGCGCGGAGGTCGTCGCCGGCGTCGGTCGCGGCCGAGCGGAGGTCCACCACGGTGGACACGGTCAGGCCGGCCGCGAGCAGTTCCGCGGCCTGGCGCCAGCCGTGGTCGTCGTCGGTCACGACGACGGCGCGCTTCCCGGCGCGCACCCCGTGCAGGTGAGCCAGGCGGAGGGCGGCCGAGGCCAGCATGATCCCGGGCCGGTCGTTGGCGTCGAACATGACCGGCCGCTCGGCGGCGCCGGTCGCCAGGACGATGCGGCCGGCCCGCGCGCGGACGAAGGTCGAGCCCTGCCACGCCCCCACCAGGCCGCCGTCGTACAGGCCGATGGCGGTGGCGCGCTGGAGCACCTCGATGCGCGGCTCGGCGGCGATCAGCCCGGCCAGGCGGTCGGCGGCCTCCGGGCCGGACAGCCCGGCGATGCGCTCGTCGCCCTCGACCGGTCGCTGGCGCAGGCGCAGGTGTCCGCCAAGGCGGGTGCCGTCGTCGATGAGCACGACTCGGGCCCCGGCCGTGGCCGCCTCCAGGGCGGCGAGGCAGCCGGCCGGTCCGCCGCCGACCACGACCACGTCCGCGTGCAGGTGGCGCTTGCGCGGGTGGAGGTCCGGCCGGCTCCCGATGTCGATCCGGCCGAGGCCGGCGACGCGGCGCAGGACCGCCTCGTACAGCGGCCAGAATCGGCGCGGCCGGATGAAGGTCTTGTAGTAGAAGCCGATCGGGAAGAAGCGGTCGAACGTGTCGGTCAGCGACAGGAGGTCGCGCCTGAGGGTCGGCCAGGCGTTCTGGCTGCGCACCCGCATGCCCGGCCCGACCTCCGTGACGCACGCCCGCACGTTCGGCTCACCGTCCACGTCCACGAGGCAGTTGGGGCAGCGGCCGGCGGCGCACAGGATGCCGCGCGGGCGGTGGTACTTGAAGCTGCGCGACAGGACGTCGACACCGTCGGCCGCCAGCGCGGAGGCGATGGTGTCGCCCTGGCAGGCCGCGTGCCGCCGACCGTCGAAGGTGAACTCGACCCGCGTGTCGCGATCGACGTCGCGCCCGGCCGGGGGCGGCAGACGGCGGTCGCTCATCGCTCAGCGGCCCGCATCGGTCAGGCGCCAGTCCACCCGGTGGACCTCGTTCGAGCGGGTGTCCCGCTCCGCCTGGAACCAGCGCCGGCAGCCGGCCCGGTGGAACCACCACGCCCGCTCCTCGCCCGCCACGTTCCGGCGGGCGTACAGGTACCCGGACCAGGCCGCCACGTCGGAGCCCGGGGCCGGCCGCGCCTGGACCTCGCCGCCGTAGCGGAACTCGGCCACGTCGCGCGGCCCGCACAACGGGCAGCCGATCAGGAACGACACGTCATCCGTGCCCGGTCGGGGCACCCGGCACCCAGTGCGTCCCGACGAGCGGGATGCCGGTGATGGCGGCGGCCTCGATGGTCAGCGCGCGGAGGTCGTCCGGGTCGAGGTCGTGGATGTTGGCCTTGCCGCAGGCTCGGGCGAGCATCTGGACCTCCAGGGTCATCGCCGTCAGGAAGTTGGCGACCCGCTCGGTCGCCTCGTCCACCGGCAGGCGGGCCATCAGCTCCGGGTCCTGGGTGGTGATGCCGACCGGGCAGCGACCGGTGTGGCAGTGATGGCACGCGCCGGGCACGGTGCCGAGCCTGGCGTAGTCCTCGACGTACAGCGGCGCGTTGCAGTTGAGGGCGATGAGCGCGGCCGTGCCGATGTAGCAGGCGTCGGCGCCCAGGGCGATGGCCTTGGCTACGTCCACCCCGGACCGGATGCCGCCGGCGGCGATGATCTGGACCTGGCCGTACATGCCGATGTCCTCGAGGCCGCGCCGGGCCTCGACGATGGCGGCCAGGGTCGGGATCCCGGTGTGGTCCTGGAGGATCTCGGGCGAGGCGGCCGTGCCGCCCTCCATGCCGTCGACGACCACGACGTCGGCGCCGCACTTGGCGGCCAGCTTCACGTCGTCGAACGTGCGGGTGGCCCCGATCTTGACGAAGATCGGCACGCGGTGGTCGGTCGCCTCGCGCAGCTCCTCGATCTTGAGGGTCATGTCGTCGGGGCCGAGGAAGTCCGGGTGACGGGCCGGCGAGCGCTGGTCCACGCCGGGCGGCAGGTCGCGGATCTCGGCGATCTCGGCCGACACCTTGGACCCCAGCAGCAGGCCGCCGGTGCCGGGCTTCGCGCCCTGGCCGATGGTCAGCTCGATGCCGTCCGCCTGGCGCAGGTGGTGGATGTTCGCGCCGTAGCGGCTGGGCAGGACCTCGACGATCATCGTCTTCGAGTGCTCGCGCTCGGCCGGGAGCATGCCGCCGTCGCCCGAGGTGGTCGAGCTGCCGACCTTGCTAGCGCTGCGCGCGAGGGCCACCTTGGCGTTGAGCGACAGCGCCCCGTAGCTCATGCCGGTGATCATCACCGGGATGTCGAGCGAGATCGGCTGCTCGGCGAAGCGCGTGCCGAGGACCGTCGTCGTGACGCACCTCTCGCGGTAGCCCTCGAGCGGGATGCGGGTCAGCGACGCGGGCAGGAAGGTCAGGTCGTCGAGCGACGGGAGCGGCCTGGTGCGGAGGGTGCCGTAGCCGCGGATCAGGTATCGGCCGAGAGCCGCCTTCTCCTGGATCTCGCCGATGACCGACGGGGTGTAGACCGGGCTCGGCCGGATGCCCTGCGGGTCGGCGCGAACGGGCTCGTCGTGGTCGCTCACAGCGCGGCCCGCCAGGTGTCGAGCTCGTGCTTCTCGAAGTTCCACAGCTTGCGGCCGGCGACGATCTTCTTGAACCGCCCGGGCCGGGGCAGGTCGTACTCCGCGAAGGCCGCCTCGAGCATGGCCTGGTCCTCCTCGCCGGCCGGCTCCACGAGCGTGTCGTTGCCGAGCGAGGCGATCTCGCCGACGACGTAGACGGTGCCCTGGTACATCGAGTCGGCGAGCGCGTCGCCCGCGTCGCCCGCGATGGCGATGTAGCCCTTCTGCATCATGAACCCGGTCATGTAGCCGACGTTGCCGGCCACGAGCAGGCGGCCGCCCTTCATCGACACCCCGGCCCGCGCCGCGCAGTCGCCGCGCACGACGACCGTGCCGCCCCGGATCGAGGCGGCCGCGCTGTTGCCCGCGTTGCCCTCGACGATGACCGTGCCGGACAGCTGGCCCTCGGCCACGCCCCAGCCGGCGCTGCCGCGGATGCGGATGGTCGCGCCGTCGCCCATCCCGCCGCAGTAGTAGCCGACACTGCCGTCGAACGCCACCTCGCCGGGGGTGAGCAGCGCGACACCGAGGCTGTGGCGCGCGGCCGGGTCGCGCACGACGACCTTCGACCCGTCGGCCAGCGCGGCACGGATCTCGCGATTGATGTCACGGATCTCGCGGTCGGTGGCGACGATCTCGACCGTGGTGCCCTGGCCCGTCGCCGCGGTCAATGGGCCGCTCCGGCGGGGACGGGCAGCTCGGATCGGCGCCACAGCCTGGACACGTGGCCCGATGGCTCGTGCGCCATGCCCGCGGGACCGAGCGCGGCGCGGATGGCGATCTCCTCGTTGGCGACCGCCACGTAGTCGTCGGTCTCGACGGTGATGAGCGGCTTGAGGGCGAACGGATCGCGGGCGTAGCCGATGGCGTCGCCGCTGGCCACGAGGTAGCTGAAGCTGCCGTCGAAGTCGTCCAGCGACGCCTCGAGCGCTTCCTCGAGGGTCAGGCCGCGGCGCAACTGGTCGGCGATGTACACGCCGATGACCTCCGAGTCGTTCTCGGAGAAGAAGCGCACGCCCTGCTGCTCGTAGATCCGGCGCAGCTTGTGGTAGTTCGTGATGTGCCCGTTGTGGACGGTCGCCACGTCGGCCACCCCGCGCGCCCAGAACGGCTGCGAGTGGGTGAGGTCCACCTTGCTCTCGGTCGACAGCCGGGTGTGCCCGATGGCGTGGCTGCCGCGGAATCCGCCCATGTCGAACGACGCCTCGAGGTCGTCCGGATGGCCGACCTGCTTCACCAGTTCGAGCTGGCGGCCGAGGCTGACCACCTCGACGTCGTCCGATCCGGCCTCGGCGGCGGCGCGCACGGTGACGGCATCGGCGCCGGTCGACAGCTCGACCCGGAGCAGCCCGTGATGGCGCTCGACGGTCCCGACGTCGCCCACGGTCGCCAGGCCGGCCAGGATGCGCCGCTCGTGCTCGGCACCGTCGCCGCCCTCCGGCAGCCGGATCCAGCAGCTGTCGCGGTGGGCAGGCTCGGAGCGATAGAGGGCCATGCCCACGCTGTCCGGCCCGCGCCGGGCGAGGCTGGTCAGCATGTCGAGCATGATCCGGCCGACCGGCTGGGGCTCGTCGCGCTTGGACAGGAAGCCAGCGATCCCGCACATGGTCCGACTCCACCGTGGGTTGAGCGGCTGCGGATCGAAGCCGGGGCGATCACGCGCTCCGGGTTCCACTCGCAGAGGAGACTGTATCCAGCAATCCACCGTCATGCAAGAGCGAACGGCGATAGGGACTTGAATGACTTTCCTGATGGTGTACCCTGCCCGACAGCCCAAGGCGCTCGAGCGCACTCGCACGGAGCGGCGGATTGTCAGGACCGGACGAGGCCTACGCGTCCCTGCTTGCGGATGAGTCGGCGTTCCTGGAGGACGCGATCACCCAGGCCATCGGCGACCGCCTGCGCGAGGAACGACGGCGGCTGAGCCTCACGCTCCAGGATGTCGCCGACCGGTCGGGCCTGTCGCTCGGCATGATCTCGAAGATCGAGAACGCCCAGACGTCCCCCAGCCTGCGCACGCTGGCCCGCCTGTCCCAGGCGCTCGAGGTGCCCGTCACCACGTTCTTCCGCGGCTTCGAGGAGGAGCGCGATGCGTCGTACGTGCGGGCCGGCGAGGGCATCGAGCTCATCCGCCAGGGCACCCGTCACGGCCATCGCTACGAGCTGCTGGCCGCGGCCAAGGGCGCCCAGCGGAAGGTCCAGCCGTTCCTCGTGACCCTGACCGAGCAGCGCGAGACGTTCCCGCTCTTCCAGCACGACGGGGTCGAGTTCCTGTACGCGCTGGAGGGCGCCTTCGCCTACCGCTACGGGCGCCACACCTACGACATGGATCCCGGCGACTCGCTCATGTTCGACGGCCGCATCCCCCACGGGCCGGAGCGCCTGACCACGCTCCCCGCCCGGTTCCTGTCCATCACGGTCGAGCTCGACCCGGACGAACGTCCACCCGAGCGGTAGGGGAGGAAGGAGGGCGATCCAGCGACGCGTCCCAGCATCCGATGGTGCGGCCGCCCCCTGTCCGTCGCCGCACCGCTGACCATGGTCGAATCGCGCGGAGGGAGGGTATGTCAGATCTGACCGATTCCTTGAACGTCCTGTTCACCGAGTTCTACTACTGGGTGACGGTCGTCTTCATGTTCCTGATCCATGTCGGCTTCGCCGTCTACGAGACCGGGATCGCGCGGCGCAAGAACCTGCAACACGTGCTGATCAAGAACGTGATGGTCATCCCCGTCGTGACGGTGACCTTCTTCTTCTTCGGCTGGTGGATCTACTTCGCGTTCATCCACGGGCCGTTCATCAACAGTGGACTGGGCCTCGATCCGTTCGCGGACGGGTTCTACCCATGGTCGCCGCTGATGGGCCCGAACATGGGCGACCGCATCACCGGCGTCTTCTGGGCCGCGTTCCTCCTCTTCTCGTGGACGGCCGCCTCGATCATCTCGGGCGCCATCATCGAGCGGACGCGGACCGCCGCGTTCCTGATCATGGCCGTGGTGATCGGCTCGGTCACCTGGATCATCGACGCCGCCTGGGGCTGGTCCCCGAACGGCTGGATGGTCCAGCTCCTCGGCTACCATGACGCCTACGCCTCAGGCGTCATCCACGCCATCGCCGGCGGCGCCGCCCTGGCCGTCCTGATGGTCCTCGGGCCACGCATCGGGAAATTCGGGCCGAACGGGGAGGTCCGGAACATCCCACCGCACAACGTGTGGATGGCGTGCGCCGGCCTGCTCCTCATCTACACCGGGTTCTGGGGCTTCTATGCCGCCTGCAACATCCCGGTCTTCGACGTCGGGGCGGACGGCTCGCCGTTCTACTCGGCCACGAACATCTACCTGATGCCGACCACGCTGTCGGGCATCACCTTCAACTTCCTGATGTCGCTGTCGGGCGGCCTGCTCGCCGGCTTCGTCCTCAGCAAGGGCCAGCCCTACTGGACCCTGTCGGCCGGCCTCGCCGGGATCATCGCGGCGTCCGCCGGCAACGACCTGTATCACCCGATCCAGGCGATGGTCATCGGTGGCGTCGGCGCGACGATCGCGTTCAAGCTCCACTACTACGTCGAGCGCCGGTTCAGGATCGACGACGCCGTCGGCGCCGTCGCGGTCCATGGCTATTCCGGCTTCTTCGGGGTCGTCATCGCCGGCTTCATGCTGTGGGGCTATCCCGCGGCTGCGCCGCTGGAGGGCAGCGCCGCTCCCTTCTTCGGGACCACGGCCGACGGCTTCCCGATGATCAACCCGATCGGCAACCTCATCGGTGCCGTGATCATGTTCGGCGTGCTGGGCTTCGCCCCGTTCTACGTCCTGGCTCGAGTGCTCAAGGCCGCCGGCCTGCTGCGCGTCCCGCGCCGCGTCGAACTCGCCGGCCTGGACACGAACACGACCGACTCCTCGTACCCGTACTTCTCCCGGACCTACACCAGCTTCGAGGACATCGAGAAGCGGGAAGGGCTCGCGGAGGTGTCCGCATCCACGACCAGCACCTGATCGACTGGAGGCACGATGAATACGGGACTCACCTCGTTCAGCGATCCGGCCAACATCGGACCGCTCTACCCGTTCCCCGGCACGGAGGTCCCCCTGGCGATCCTCGGGATCGCGCTGTGGATCCTCTTCCACATCGTCTCGACCCGAGAAGAGAACCGGGAATGGGACCACGCCGACAAGGCCTTCGACGCCGACCTGCTGCTGCCCGGCTCTGACGAGCCGCCGCACGCCCGCGGCTGACCCACGGTCCGACCGACGGCCGGCGCGAGCGATCGCGCCGGCCGTCGCGTGCCCGGCGTCGGCGTCCGCGCCCGGGTTCCCGCAGACTGGCCGGGTGTCCCCCGCCGATCGCCGCGCCTTCATCGCCGCCCACACGACGCTCGGCCCGGCGCCGTTCGTCCCGGAGATCGCCCTCCACATCGGCGGGGCGTCGATGCCGCTCTGGGAAGCGGCCTTCTTCGCCGACGACCGGCTGCCCGTCCCGCCGCCCATGTGGGCGTGGCCGTGGGCGGGCGGCCAGGCCCTCGCCCGCTACGTGCTGGACCACCCTGACCTGGTCGCCGGCCGGACCGTGCTCGACGTCGGGACGGGCGGCGGCATCGTGGCCATCGCCGCGGCGCTGGCCGGGGCCTCGGCCGTGACCGCCGTGGACATCGAGCCCTACGCCATCGAGGCCTGCCGGCTCAACGCTCGGACCAACGGCGTCGAGGCCGTGGTCCGAACGTGGGAGGCCGACCCGGTCGCCAGCGACGACGGCTGGGACGTAGTCCTCGCCGGCGACGTCTGGTACGAGGCCGACCTCGCCGCCCACCTGGGCCCGTGGCTGCGCGCGCTGGCCGCCCGCGGGGCGACGGTCCTGACCGGCGACCTCGGCCGGGCCCACCTGCCGGCGGACGGCCTCGTCACCATGGCCGATTACGTCGTGCCGACGCTGGTCGACCTGGAGGACGTCCCGGAGAAGCCGGCGCGCGTCCTGCGCATCGAGCGCTGACTCGTCCGAGCGCGCCGTTGGCGGCGTCCGGCGGCCCGGTCCGCAGACCGGCGGTCAGGCGGGCAGGTCCTCGAACACGAAGACGAGGCGCTTCTTCGGACCGCCGTTGCCGAGCACCACGCGGGTCGGCTCGACCGGCAGGAACCACGTCCGCACGAACTCTTCGGTCAGGCCGTGGTGGCTGTTCTTCGTGTCCTCCAGCACCCAGTCGATGGGCAGCGAGATGATCGCGTGGCGAGCCACCCGCCGGACCTCGCTGAAGGCGATGGCCTGCTTGCCCTTGAGGTGCTCGAACACCTGGAGTCCGACGAACAGGTCGTAGGCCTTGTCATCGATCGGCCACGGCGCCACGGTCGCGTCGTGCACGACCAGCCTGCCCTCGCGCTGCAGGTCCGGGCGCTCGATGCGGTCCATCGCGTCCGCGCCGACGATCAGCGGGCGGGCCCACGGCCCGAGCTCGAGCGCGGTGTGCAGGTCGTGCTTCGCGATCAGCTCGGCCGCCTGCTCGCCGGCCACGGACAGGTAGGTCCAGCGGCCGCGGTAGTACGAGTCGTTGGCCTCGATGAACGTGAACTCCCGCTTGGTCAGCGGGCGGATGGTGCCGGGCTCGTGGCGGATCCGCAGGGTGGCCGGCGGCGTGTTGGCCGCCGCCCGGACGGCCGCGTTCCGGCCGAACAGCGGCCGGAGGAGCCGCCACACGGGATGGAGGATCGGGCGCAGCGGCCAGAGCCAGCGCTTGAGCAGGGCGACGACGCGAGCGATCACGCCTCGTCGGACCGGAGCGCGATCCAGATGGTCTTGGTCTCCTGGTACTGCTCGTGGGCGCGCAGCGACTTGTCATGGCCGCCGAACCCGGACTGCTTGAAGCCGCCGAACGGCGTCGTCAGGTCGCCCTCCGAGTAGCAGTTGATGCCGACCGTGCCGGCGCGCAGCTGGCGCGCGACCCGGTGGGCGACGTTGAGGTCGTCGGTATAGAGCGACGCCCCCAGCCCGTACGGCGTGTCGTTGGCGATGGCGACCGCCTCCGCCTCCGTGTCGAACTCGATGACCGCCAGGACCGGCCCGAAGATCTCCTCCTGGGCGATGCGCATGTCGTTGCGCACGCCGTCGAAGATCGTCGGCTGGACGAACCAGCCGCCGGAGTCCTCGCGGACACGCCGGCCGCCGGTGGCGATGCGCGCGCCCTCGGACCGGCCGATGGCGATGTACTCGAGCACGCGCTCCATGTGCCCTTTCGAGATGAGCGGGCCGATGCGCGTCGCCGGGTCGAGCGGGTCGCCGACGATCCAGTCGCGCTCGACCGCGGCGACGAGCGCATCGAGCACCTCCGCCTTGCGGTCGCGGTGGACGATCAGGCGCGAGCCCGCCGAGCAGTTCTCGCCCATGTTCCAGAAGATCGCGTTGGTCGCGTTCGACACCAGGTTCTCGATGTCGGTGACGTCGGGCATGACGACCTGCGGGCTCTTGCCGCCGAGTTCGAGCATGACCCGCTTGAGGTTGCTCCGGGCCGAGTACTCGAGGAAGCTCCGCCCGACCTCGGTGGAGCCGGTGAACGCGACCGCGTCGATGTCGGGGTGGCGCCCGATGGCGCCGCCGACGCTGTCGCCGCCGCCGGTGACGACGTTGAGGACGCCCGGTGGCAGACCGGCCTCGGTCGCGATCTCGGCGATGCGCAGAAGGCTCAGCGAGGTGTACCGGGCGGGCTTCATCACGACGGCGTTGCCGGTCGCCAGCGCGGGCCCGAGCTTCCAGGCCGCCATCAGGGCCGGGTAGTTCCATGGGATGACGGCGCCGACGACACCGACCGGCTGGCGCACGATCATCGCCACGGCGTCGCGCCCGGTCGGCGTGACGTCGTCGTTGATCTTGTCGATGGCCTCGGCGTGCCAGCGGATGGTGGCCGCCGTGTCCGGGATGTCGATCGAGCGACAGTCGCTCAGCGGCTTGCCGGCGTCGAGGCTCTCGATGATGGCCAGCTCGTCGGTGTGGGCGTCGATCGCGTCGGCGACCGCGATGAGGGTCCGCTTGCGCTCGGCCGGCGACATGCTCGCCCACGGTCCGCGCTCGACGGCGGCGCGAGCGGCCGCCACGGCGGCATCCACGTCCGCGGCGTCGCCCTCCGAGACGGTGGCCAGGTGCGTGCCGGTCGCGGGGTTCTCGCTGTCGAACGTGCGGCCGGACGCGGCGTCCACGAACCGGCCGTCGATGAACAGGCGCGTCCGGAAGTCGATGTCGGTGGACGGGCGTGCGCCCGTCCCGAGTTCGCTGGCTGTGGCGACCATGGTGCCGGCCCTCTCTGGTGCTCCGCCCCGCGCGGGGCCTTGGTGCTGTCCGGGGATGGTCGCGCCGCGGGTGCCGGCCGTCAATCGGCGCGGCCGCTCGTCCCGCCGGCCGGTCAGTCCGGGCGGGCCTGGCCGGTGGCGGCCTGCGCGACCGCAGCCATGCGGCGCTCGAGGAACGTCCGCTCGGGACCGCTCACGGTCGACTCGAGGGCGCGCTGATACGCCGCGGCCGCCTCGGTCCAGCGGCCGAGCCGACGCAGCAGGTCCGCGCGGCCGGCGTGGAGGTACGGGTAGTCGTCCAGCGTCCCGTCCGCGGCGAGGCCGTCCATCAGCGCCAGGCCGACGGCCGGTCCCTGGGCCATGGCCACGGCGACGGCATGGTTGAGGGCGACGACCGGGGTCGGCTCCAGGGCCACGAGGGCTGCATAGAGGGCGGCGATCTGCGCCCAGTCCGTGTCCGCGGCCGTCGGCGCGGTGTCGTGCAGGGCGGCGATCGCGGCCTGGACCTGGTACGGCCCCGGACGGCCCGCCGCCAGGGCTCCTTCGACCAGCGAGCGTCCCTCGTCGATCCGGTCGCGGTCCCAGCGGGAACGGTCCTGGTCCTCGAGCAGGACGAGCGCGCCGTCGTCCGTCACCCGGGCCGGGCGGCGAGCGTCGTGCAGCAGCATCAGCGCGAGCAGCCCGGCGGCCTCCGGCTCGGTGGGGAGGAGGCGGACCACGAGCCGGGCCAGCCGGATGGCCTCGGTCGACAGCTCGCGCCGCACGAGCGCGTCGCCGGACGAGGCCGCATAGCCCTCGTTGAACACGAGGTAGAGCACGCGCAGGACTCCACCGAGTCGCTCCGGGAGGAGGTCCTCGGGCGGCACGCGGTAGGGGATCCCCGCGTCCCGGATCTTCTTCCTGGCCCGGACCAGGCGCTGCGCCAGCGTGGGCTCCGGCACGAGGAAGGCCCGGGCGATCTCCGGGGTCGACAGGCCGCCCAGCGTGCGCAACGTGAGGGCGACCCGGGCGTCGAGCGACAGGGCCGGGTGACAGCAGGTGAAGATGAGGCGCAGGCGGTCATCGGTGATGGGCATCGCAGCATCCTCGGCGTCGTCGTCCCCCGGCTCGAGCGCGGCCAGTTCCTCCTCGATGAGCGCCTGGCGCCCGAGCAGCTCGGTCTTCTCCCGCAGGCGCTGACGCCGACGCAGACGATCGACCGCGCGGTTTCGCGCGGTGGTCGTGATCCACGCGCCCGGGTTGGCCGGCACGCCCCGCTCCGGCCAGGTCTCGAGCGCGCTGATGAACGCCTCCTGGACCGCCTCCTCGGCAAGGTCGAAGTCGCCGAGGACCCGGATCAGCGATGCGACGGCGCGACCCGACTCCTCGCGGAAGACCCGCGCCGCCGCTTCCCGGGCATCGCTCGCGCCCTGGCCGGATCCGGCCACGGGCCGGTTCAGTTCGACGTCGCAGCCCCGGCGACCACGCCCGCGTTCCGCTCCCCGAAGTCCACGACCGGCCGGACCTCGATCGAGCCGCGCTTCGCCCCGGGGATCAGCGCGGCGTAGCCGATGGCCTCGTCGAGGTCGGCCGCCTCGACCAGGTAGAAGCCGCCGAGGACCTCCTTGGTCTCGGCGAACGGGCCGTCGGTGGTGACGGTCCGGCCGTCCCGGACGCGCACGGTCGTCGCCGACGACGACGGAAGGAGCGCCTCGCCGGCCTTGAACGCGCCGCGCTCGGCGATGTGGCGGGTGAACACGTCGTACGCGCCCATCTCGGCCTCCATCGCCTCCTGGGGCGGCTGCTCGGCCGACTCTTCGCCATAGATCAGGAGCAGGTACTGCATCGGACGTCCTCTTTGGTGGCTTCGGCGACGCCCGTCGTCGCCATCGGTGGAGCGACGAACGAGGGACCGCCGAATCGACAGCGGTGTGCCCCGACTCTAGCGGTCCTGTCGAGGGCGCCGCTATGGTTGGCGCATGCCGTCGCCCAAGGAGATCCTGGTCATCGACGGGCGCGAGGTCGCGATCTCGAACCCGGGCAAGGTCTACTTCCCGGATGCCGGGTACACCAAGCTCGACGTCGTGCGCTACTACCAGGCCGTGGCACCGGGGGCGCTGGCCGGCGTGCGCGGGCGACCGATGGCGCTCAAGCGCTTCGTGGACGGCATCGAACGGGAGCCGTTCTTCCAGAAGCGGGCCCCGGACAACACGCCCGACTGGATGCGCCAGGCCGAGCTGACCTTCCCGTCCGGACGAACGGCGTCGGAGGTGGTCGTGGACGACGCCGCCGGCCTGGCCTGGGTCAACAACCTCGGCTGCATCGATCTCAACCCGCATCCCGTGCGGGCCGACGACCTCGATCATCCGGACGAGCTGCGGGTGGACCTCGATCCCGTGCCCGGCGTGCCGTGGTCGCAGATCCGCGACGTGGCGATGGTCTGCAGGGAGGCGCTGGAAGCGGTCGGGCTGGTGGGCTGGCCCAAGACGTCAGGGTCGCGGGGGATCCACATCAACGTCCGGATCTCGCGCGACTGGACGTACGCCGAAGTCCGGCGGGCGGCGCTGGCCCTCGCCCGGGACGTCGAGCGGCGCGCGCCCGACGCCGCGACCTCGCGCTGGTGGAAGGAGGAGCGCCACGGCGTCTTCCTCGACTACAACCAGAACGCGAAGGATCGGACGGTCGCCTCGGCCTACTCGATCCGGCCGCTGCCGGATGCCCGGGTCTCGACGCCGCTGCGCTGGGACGAGGTGCCGGCGGTCGAGGCGGAGGCCTTCACCATCGAGACCGTGCCCGCGCGCTTCGCCGAGATCGGCGACCCCGGGGCCGGCATCGACGACGCCGTCGGGTCGCTGGAGGCGCTGCTGGACCTGTCCCGGCAGCACGAGGCGGAGGGCGAGGGCGACGCGCCCTGGCCGCCGAACTACGCCAAGCAGGAGGGCGAGCCACCTCGCGTCCAGCCGTCGCGAGCCCGCCGCCCGAAGGGGGAGTACGAGCCGGGTCGCGGCGTGGCTGGCGGACCGCCGCCGGACGTGGCTGCCGAGCGCGCCGCCGCGGTCGCGGCGGGCGACCCGAACGCCGGTCTGCCGACCGACTGGGAGGGCACGCGCCCGACCCCGACCGGCCGGCGCAAGAGCGCCATCCCGGTCATCGAGATCTCGCGCGCCGCCTCGCGGGCCGAGGCGCTCGGGGGCCTCGAGCGCTGGAAGGCACGCCACCCGGGTGTCGCCCGGTACCTGGAACCGGCCGATGTGCTGGTCGACGGGATGCGCGGGCGGTCGTCGCTGTGGTACCGGGTCCGGGTCAACCTGACCCACGTCCCGGTGGCGGACCGGCCGGTGCAGGAGGCCCTCGACCCCGACTACGACCCGTGGGCCGGCTACGAGTGGCCGGACCGGGCCGGGCAGCTGGAGCGCGCACCGCGGAAGCGCGGGGGTGGGCCGGCGCCCTGACCTCGGGCGTGGTGCCTGGGCGCACCACGATTCGCCGGGAGCCATGCACGGCAGTAAGGCCTGGGTGCATCATCGGCGCACGGGCGGGGAGGCCCGGGCAGCGGGGAGCCACGACGCGCGTCACCACGAACTCGCCCGACGCGCGCCGAGGGCATCGGCGAGGAGGACCCGCCGCGAAGGAGGTTCGGATGATCCGACGTTCCATGGCGAGGGTTGCCGCCGCTTCGGCGGTGGCCCTCCTGGTCCTGAGCCTCACCGCCGGCGCCGCACTGGCCGGTGAGATCACCGGCACGGGCCGGAGCCTCAAGACGGACGACGGCATGTGGGGCACCGGGCTCCACGCCCGCTCGTTGTGCGCCTACTCGGGCCTGAACGACGACCGCACCGCGGAGGAGCCGGGCCGGGTCCAGAACTGGGGCACGATCCCCAAGGCGTTCCGTGACGTGATCGGCCCGCTCGGGTACCACCCGGGTCGTGCCTGCAACCCGAACTTCGGCCCCCCGACGGAGCCGTAGAGCGACGACGGGGCCGGCCGGGGTCCGCCCCGGCCAGCCGCTTCTTGTCTGGCCGGTTCGTGTCCGCCTCGGTCCACGGCCGGAGCGCCTCCGCCACGGCCGGTTCGGGACGTGCGGCCGGCGAGCACGCCACGGCCGGTTCGGGACGTGCGGCCGGTTCGTGTCCGCTTGGCGGACATACGGGCGGGGGAACACGCGGGCCACGCCGCTCCATCGCCGTGGTGCCCGCTGGGCGGACAGCCTGGCGGGTGAAGGGGCCGCAACGAGCCTCGGCGCGTGGTTCCCCCGCTGGGATGTCCGCGTGGCGAGCGCGGCGTGGCGAGACGAGCGCGGCGGGGTCAAGTCCCAGAACGTGGTGTAACAGCGCATCGCCCTCGCGCCTTGATCAACTCGCGAGGAGGAACGGCTGGCCCACCTCCTCGATGGCGACGGCATCGATGGCCGTCATCGTCTCGGACCGGA
>JBKHXL010000116.1:0-27834 GCA_046566045.1 Candidatus Limnocylindria bacterium | reverse complement strand
ATCGAGCGGATCACGTGGGTGTCGTTGGTGAAGTCCACCGAGCGCATCTCGATCATCGGGTTGTCGTGCACGAACTCGTACAGACGGAGGCTGCCCATCAGGAACGCCGTCACGATCTTGCCCCGGTTGCGCTCCTTGCGCGCCCCGGTGATGACGCCCGCCTCGACCAGGTCCACCACGCTGTCGGTGAACATCTCGGTGTGGATCCCGAGGTCCCTTCGGCCGTGCAGGGCCATGGCCGTCGCGTTCGGGATGGCGCCGATCCCCAGCTGGAGCGTGGCCCCGTCGGGGACGAGGTCGGCGACGAACGCGCCGATGCGCCGCTCGATCTCGCCGATCGGTCCGGGCGGTCGCTCGTAGGGCGGCACGTCGACCTCGACCGCCAGGTCGATGTCGTCGACATGGATGAAGCTCTCGCCGAGGGTCCGCGGCATGGCCGCGTTGAGCTGGGCGATGACCACGCGTGAGGCGCGCATGGCCGCGTGCATGGCCTCGACCGAGACGCCGAGCGAACAGAAGCCGTGGCGGTCCGGCGGGGTCACGTTGACGATCGCGATGTCGAGCGGGACGGCGCCGGTCTCGAACAGGCGCGGTACGTCCGACAGGAAGGTCGGGACGTAGTCGGCCCGGCCGTCGTGCACCGCGGCCCTGGCGTTGGGGCCGACGAACAGGGCCCGATGGCGGAACGCCGCGGCCACCTCCGGGGCCAGGTGCGGCCCCGGGCCCTCGATATGGAGGTGGATCATGCCGACGTCGCGCAGCTCGTCCGCCCGGGCCACGAGCGCGTCGAGCAGGACGGACGGGGCGGCGGCGGCGCAGTGGACGTAGACCTGGTCGCCGGACCGGACGGCCGCGACGGCCTCGGCCGCGCTGACGAGCCTCATGGCCGCGCCTCGCCGGTCATGGCGATCCCCGATCGGCGGGTCCGGCGGTGAGGGATGGCGACATCGATGGACATGGTCGCAGACCTGGGCGAGATGGGTCGTGGCATGCCCCAAGGATGCCTCCCTGGGCCGTGCCCGACGGACCTCCGCATGGCCCGCTCCGACCGTGCCGAGCGGCCCGTTCAGCCCGGGCCCGGCGCGACCAGTCGCTCGAGGAACGCATCGTGCAGCCGGCCATTGGTGGCCAGGAACGAGCGCGTGTCGATCGCCCGCCGGCCCTCGAGGTCGGTCACGCGGCCGCCCGCCTCCTCGATGATCACGAGCGGCGCCGCGGCGTCCCAGGTGTTCAGCCCGACCTCGAGCATCGCCTCGGCCGACCCCTCCGCGACGAGCGCGTAGCCCCAGAAGTCGCCCAGCCCGCGTTCGCGCCAGACGGCACCCAGCAGCCCGCGGAAGCCCGGCGCACGCCCGTCCACGGCGATGTCGCGGGACGAGCCGAACAGCAGCTGCGCGTCCGCGACCGCCCCGATGGCCGAGACCTGCAGGCGGCGCGGCGCGGCATCGCCGTCGGTCCGTGCCCAGGCGCCGCCGCCCCGGTGCGCCCACCAGCGCTCGCGCAGCGCCGGGGCCGACATGACGGCCGCCTGCAGCTCGCCGTCGCGCTCGACCGCCAGCAGCGTGGCGAAGATCGGCACCCCGCGCATGAAGTTGTGGGTCCCGTCGATCGGGTCGATGTACCAGCGCACCGACGCCGCGCCGGCCTCGGTGCCGTACTCCTCGCCGACCAGCCCATGCGTCGGGAAGGCGTCCCGCAGGCGCTCCCGGATGCGCGTCTCGATGGCCGTGTCGACCTGGGTCACGAAGGTCCGGTCGGGCTTGGCCTCGATGCGCAGGTCGCGCCGGAAGTGCGTCCGGGCGATCGCGTCGGCCTCGTCGCAGGCGTCGTGGGCGACCTCCAGCCAGCGGCGCAGTTCCTCGTCGCTGCCGCGCCGGAACCCGGCCGACCACTCGGGACCGAAGCGGCCGTCACCGGCCTCCGGGTCCGGGCTCACGAGCGGATCCGCTCGTTGGTCGGGTCGTACAGCGGCTCGCGCACGACCTCGAAGCCGACCCACCGGCCGAAGACCTCGATCTCGCCGCGCGTCCCGATCCCCCGGTCGGGCGGCAGGTAGGCGAACGCGATCGAGCGCTCGACCGCGAACCCGTAGCCGCCGCTCGTCACCCGGCCGACGACGGTCCCGTCCACCCGGACGGGCTCGTTGCCAAGGCAGACCGCCCGCGGATCGTCGAGCACCAGGCAGCGCAGGCGCCGGCGCGGCCCGGCCTCGCGCGCGGCGAGGAGCGCCTGACGGCCGAGGAAGTCCACGCCCTTGTCGAGGGCGACCGCGAAGCCGAGGCCCGCCTCCCACGGCGTCTCGTCCGGGGTGATGTCGCTCGACCAGACCCGATAGCCCTTCTCGACGCGCATCGCGTCGATGGCGCGGTAGCCCGCGGCGACCATGCCGTGCGGCCGGCCGGCCTCCCACAGCGTCGCCCACAGCGCCCGGCCGTACTCGGTCGGGGCGTAGAGCTCCCAGCCCAGCTCCCCGACGTAGGTGACGCGCAGCGCGGTCACCGGGACATGGCCGACGGCGATCTCCCTGGCGGTCAAGTACGGGAAGGCGGCGTCCGAGACGTCATCCCGGGTCAGCCCCGACAGGATGTCGCGGGCCCGCGGGCCCCACAGGCCGAAGCAGGCCATCGAGGCGGTCACGTCGCGCAGCGCCACGGACCCGTCGTCGGGCAGGTGGTCGCGCAGCCAGGCCAGGTCGTGGTTGCCGTACGCCGTGCCGGTCACGAGCAGGTAGCGCTCGGGCGCGAGCCGGGTCGCGGTCAGGTCGGCCTGGATGCCCCCGCCCTTGTCGAGCAGCTGGGTGTACACCACCGAGCCGACCGGCCGGTCGACGTCGTTGGCGGCCACGCGCTGCAGGAAGGCCGTGGCCGCCGGCCCGGCGACCTCGATCTTGGCGAACGAGGTCTCGTCGAACAGGCCGGCCGCCCGGCGCGTGGCCAGCACCTCGGCGCCGATGGCCGGCGACCAGTGATGGCCCGCCCAGCCGTCCGGTCGGAGGTCGGGATCCCCGGCCGCGGCATTCGACTCGAACCAGTTCGGCCGCTCCCAGCCGGACTTCTCGCCGAACACGGCGCCCAGCGACACGAGGGCGTCGTACGTGGGCGAGGTGCGCAGCGGACGGGCGGAGGTGCGCTCCTCGTTGGGATAGTGGATGTCGTAGTAGGTCGCGTAGTTCTCGATCGAGCGCGCCAGCGTGTAGTCGCGCGACCGGTACGAGGCACCGAACCGGCGGATGTCCATCTTCCACAGGTCGAGCTCGGGTTCGCCGTCGACGATCCAGCTGGCCACCTGGCGGCCGACGCCGCCGGCGCCGGCGATGCCGTGCGCCGAGAACCCGGCCGCCACCCAGAAGCCGGCCACGGCGCTCTCGCCCAGGATGAACTCGTTGTCTGGGGTGAACCCCTCGGGACCGTTGATGACCCGGCTGACCCCGGCGTCCTCGATCGACGGGACGCGCCGGATGGCGCCCTCCATGATCGGCTCGAAGCGCGGCATGTCCGGGGCCAGGAGCTTGCCGTTGAAGTCGGGCGGCACACCGTCGAGCGACCACGGCGCGGGATCGCGCTCGTAACCGCCCATGCACAGCCCGCCGACCTCCTCGCGGAAGTACACGAGGTTGTCGGGATCGCGCAGCTGGGGCAGGCCCGGGTGGACGCCCTCCATCGGCTCGGTGAACAGGTACTGGTGGGCCATCGGGATGATCGGCACCACGACGCCGGCCAGCCGGCCGATCTCCGGCGCGAACATGCCGCCGGCGTTGACGATGACGTCGGCCCGGATGGTGCTGCGTTCGCCGCGGTGCTCCACCTCGACGCCGACGGTGCGGCGTCGATCGCCGGCGACCGGCTCGGTCAGCACGGCGACGACCCGCGTCCCGGTCCTGATGGTCGCCCCGCGGGCACGGGCGCCGGCGGCCATCGCCTGGGCGAGGCCGGACGGGTCCAGCCAGCCGTCGGTGGGCAGCCACACGGCGCCCAGGACGCCGTCGGTGGACATGAGCGGGAACCGCTCCTGGGCCTCCGTCGGGGTGATGAGGTCCATCGGCAGGCCGAACGTCTTGGCCCAGCCCGCCTGGCGCTCGAGCTCCTCCATGCGCGCCCTCGAGGAGGCCAGGCGGATCGATCCGACCTCGTGCCACGACGGGTCGACGCCCGTCTCCTCGCGCAGGCCGCGATACAGCTCGGTGCCGTACATCATCATCTTCGTGAGGGTCACCGAACCGCGCAGCTGGCCGACCAGGCCGGCGCTGTGGAAGGTGCTGCCGCTCGTCAGCTCGGCGCGCTCGACGAGCACGATGTCGGTCCACCCACGCTGGGTCAGGTGATAGGCGATCGACGTCCCGCCGACGCCGCCGCCGATGATGACCGCCCGTGCGTGGTCCATCCGCTCGCAGCCCTCCGTGGTGTCCGTGGGCGCGCCGTCCGTGCCGGTCGGCGGATCCCTCGCCCGAAGCCTAGCGAGGCGCGGGGCCGACGGCTCGGCCGTTTCGCGCGGAAACGCGCTACGCTCGCGACGATGGGAAGGTCGAGACCGAGCGTGCGCAGCCTGCTCGTACCGGTCGCCCTGCTCGTGGTCGCGTTCGTCGCGATCTCGCTCCTGCTGGTCGGCGCAGCGAGCCTCCTCGGCGGGCGCGGCGTCGGGGTCGGATCCGGATCGCCGCCCGCGTCCGCCCCACCCGGCGCGACCGGCGCCCCGACCGCCTCGCCGGTCCCGACCGCCTCGTCCGTCCCGTCCCCCGTCCCCCTGCCGACCGACGCGGGAGGCCCGGACGGCGACCCGATCCTCGTCGGGGCCGGAGACATCGCCGACTGCGCATCCGAGGACGATGAGGCCACGGCGGCGCTGCTCGATGACCTGCCCGGCACGATCTTCACCGCCGGCGACAACGTCTACGAGTCCGGCACGGCGGCCACGTTCGAGGCCTGCTACCTGCCCTCGTGGGGCCGGCACCTGGCCCGGACGCGACCCGCGCCGGGCAACCACGACTGGGGCGGCGGCGACCTGACCGGCTACCGCACGACGTTCGCCGCCACGCTCCCGACCGGCGACGCCTCGTGGTACTCGTACGACCTGGGCGCCTGGCACATCGTCGTCCTCGATTCCGAGTGCGCCCGGGCCGGCGGCTGCGACGCCGCTTCGCCGCAGGGCCGATGGCTGGCCGATGACCTCGCGCGCTCGAGCGCTCGCTGCACGCTCGCGATCTGGCACAGGCCACGGTTCAGCTCCGGGTACCACGGCGACGACCCGGCGGTCGACCCGTTCTGGCGGGCGCTCCACGGGGCGGGGGCCGACGTGGTCGTCAACGGCCACGACCTCGACTACGAGCGCTTCGCGCCGCTCGACCCCGACGGCGCGGAGGACCGGGTCGGCGGCCTGCGCAGCTTCATCGTCGGGACGGGCGGGCGGTCCCTGCGGCCGTTCGACCGCGTCGCAGCGCACAGTGAGCTGCGGGCGGCGGTCAGCCACGGCGTCCTGGAGTTCACCCTCCGGACCGGCAGCTACGACTGGCGGTTCATCCCCACCGAGGGCGACTTCTCCGACCGCGGGACGGCGTTCTGCCACTGACCGCCAGGCGATACCCTGCGCGCGAGGAGGGAGCATGACGCCGAGCATCGAGCAGGTCATCGCCGCGATCCCGGCCTGGGCGGGACGGACCGTCGAGGCGGAACCGATCCCCGCGGGCCTGACCAACAGCAACTGGCGGGTGACCGTCGAGGGCGTCCCTCACTTCGTCCGCATCCCCGGTCCCGCGACCGACCTGCTCTCGGTGGACCGGGCCAACGAGCGGGCGAACACCCGGGCCGCCGCGGTCGCCGGCGTTGGCCCGGCGATGGTCCACGAGCTGCCCGAGTGGGACGTCTTCGTGCTCGAGTGGCTCGACGCCCGCACGATGTCGATCGACGCGCTCGGCGAGCCCGGCGTCCCGACCCGCGTGGCCGAGGTCCTGCGCCGCCTCCACGCCGGGCCGCGCTTCCGCGACGACTTCGACATGTTCCGCGTGGCGGAGCGCTACCTGCGCGTCGTCGACGAGCGCGACATGGCCATCCCAACCGGCTATCGCGAGCGGATCGATCGCTTCCCGCTGATCGAGGCGGCGCTGGCGGTCCACCCCCTCCCGAGCGTGCCCTGCCACAACGACCTGCTGGCCGAGAACTACCTCGACGACGGACAGCGGCTGTGGATCGTGGACTACGAGTACAGCGGCAACAACGACCCGACCTTCGAGCTCGGCAACACCTGCCAGGAGCAGGGCTGGGACGAGGCGCGGGTGCGCGAGCTGTGCGCCGCCTACTTCGGCGAGGCGACCGACGCCCTGCTGGCGCGGATGCGCCTGCAGATGATCATGTCCGACGTGGGCTGGACGCTGTGGGCCGCCATCCAGGCCGCCATCTCGACGATCGACTTCGACTTCTTCGGCTGGGCCGAGGAGCGCTGGGGACGCGCCAGCGCGGCCCTGGACGGCCCCGACCTCGACGACTGGCTGGCGGCGGTTCGGGCAGGCTGAGGGCCCGGCGGCGTCGCCGTCCGGGCCCTCGATCGCCGCGTGCCGCGCGGAGGGTCACTCCGGCGGGATCTCCTTGAACGCGTAGTCGACGTTGATGCCGCTCGAGCGGCGGAGCTGCTTGGCGATGAGGTACCACGCCCCGGCGAACAGGAGCACGCCGCCGACCACGGTGTAGGCCAGCGGGCTGGTCAGTCCGAGCTGCTCATTGGTCAGGAACAGGAACAGGAAGACCACGCCGAACGCCGCACCGAGCAGGCCGACGATGGTCACCAGCGGGAACCCGCCGAGCGTGTACTTGCTGCCCGGCGACGCGTCGTAGGCGGCCTTCGCCCGGAACGGCAGCAGCGCGCCGGCCAGGGCCGTGGCCACGAACACGTAGCCGCAGGCGAACGTCACGCCGAGGGTCAGCGATGCCCACGAGGTGACCTCGTCGCCCTCGCCGTAGGCGAAGTTGTTGTACAGCCAGATGACCGGGATGCTGGCCAGGAAGTACACCACGTGGGCGTTGACCGGCGTGTGCAGCCGCTCGCTCACCCGGCTGATCCACTCGGGCAGCAGGCGGTCGAACGACATGGCGACCATGACCCGGGTCATGCCGATGTAGCAGTTGTGCACGATCTGGTGGCCGTTGAGGATGAACCCGAAGGCGATCAGCAGGGTGACGATCGGGTTGTTGGCGATGGCCGTGGCGATGATGTTCGGCCACAGGTACGAGCCGGCCAGGGTGGCCTCGCCGACCCCGCTCCAGTAGCCGGCCCCGGCCACGTACAGGAACTCGGTGCCGACGGTGTTCTGGAGCACGAACGCCAGGAGGGCCAGCAGGAGCCCGGTCATGACCAGGGCGCCGACGATGATGAACGCCTGGTCGCGGAACGAGCCGGCGCTCTTGATCTCGCCGTTCTGCTGGCTGCTGTAGGTCGCCCACTGGAGCGACGTCCAGGCGATGGGCGCGATGAGCAGGGTCGCGAGCAGGCTGAAGGCCGGGTTGAGCTCGATCTCGGCCGCCACCGCCGCCGCCGTGGCATCGGCCGTGAAGGTGGCGGATCCGCCGATGGCCGCCGAGAAGGCATCCAGTCGAGCCGGCACGTCGGCCGCGGGGGTCGTGATCAGGACGAGCAGCATCGTCGCGAAGGCGACGAGGATGGCGACCCACATGACCCGCTGCAGGCGGACGTAGTTGCGGAACCCGGACACCAGGATGACGAGCGCCAGGGCGGCGTTCGCGATGCTCGTGACGAGGATGCCGAAGGGGGTGGTGAACCACGTCGAGATGTCGACCAGGCTCGTGTTTCCGGTCGACGCCGCGAGGCCCAGGAAGAGCGGCGCGAATCCGAGCGTGGACAGCAGCCAGCCCGACAGCGCGACCCATTGGAGGATCCAGATGACGAACCCCGAGAAGACCAGGGTGAACGCGATCCCGCCGCCGAAGACGCGGCTCTGGAAGACGTAGTCACCGCCGGTCCGCGGGAACGCCGTGGACAGCCAGACGTACGACAGGGCGATGGGGATCTCGAGCACCATCGCGAGCAGGATCCCCCACACCAGCTGGCCGCCGGGCAGGGCTCCCGGGGCCCACAGGTAGGTCCACGGGAAGATGAGACCCATCGTCAGGACGTTGTAGATGAACGCCGACGACGGGGACATGACGCGCACGAGTCCGGATGATCTCCGGACGAACACTTCCGGGGTCGTTGCGATCGTTGCCATCCAGGTCACCTCGAGTTGGGCTGATCGTCCAAGCGCCGGGACCGCTGGGTCGTTACCGTCGGCCGTCACCTCCTTGTCTGCCGCTCCCTCACTCCCTCCGACGACCCGGCGTCAGCCGGTCGTCATCTGATACCCCTTGACCACCCCGTCGCCGATGGTGATGAGGCAGCCGCGGAGCACGCCCTCACCGTACTCGCTGCCAGGGTTGATGCACAGCGTCCGCCCGAGGCGCGCCGCCGACTGCGATTCGTGGATGTGCCCGTGCAGGCCCAGCAGGGGCTGGTGCCGCTCGAGCGCGGCGCGGACCGCCGTGCTGCCCGCGCCGTACATGACGGGCTGACCGCCACGCACGATCTGCGACGGCGGATCGGTCGTGGGATCGAGCTCGGGGCACGTGTCGAGGGTCGAATCGACCGGCGGCGCGTGGAAGTTGAAGACCGCCTTCGACGGGTCCGGCAGGCCCGCCACGATCTCCTCGATCATCTCGCCGAGCTCCGCCTCCGGGGCCTCGCGCGGGGTGTGCCACGGGGTCGGGTTGACGTACGGCAGGCTGACCATGGCGATGTCGTCGTCGAGCGGCACGACGCGGCCCTCGCAGCCGACGAACGAGCGCGTGCCGCTCGCCGGCAGGGTGGTCATGACCTCGGTCAGGTCGTCGTTGCCGCCGGACACGTAGCAGCGGATGCCCGCCGGCCCCAGGCGATCCTCGGCCATGGCGATCCAGCGCTCCAGGCGCTCGCCGGCGAGCCGCTGCCAGAGGGCCTCGACCGCGTGCTCATCCTTGCGGATGGCCCGGTACTCGTCCTCGTCCACGACCGTGTCGTAGAAGCCGAGGTCGGCGATGCGCCGTCGGGTCGCCTCGACGTCGGCCGCGGTCTCGAGCCGTTCCACCCGCCCGTGGATCGTGGCCCGGTGGGCCCCACTCGACTCGCGGATGATCGGGATCGTCAGCTTGCCCATGACGTCCCCGCCCATGACCAGCACGTCGGCCCCGTAGAACGCGGCGGCGTTGAGGAACTTGCGCCAGGTCCGTTCGGATCCGTGGACGTCCGTAGCGTAGAACACCGTGGTCGTCCGGGCCGGGTGTCCGCGACCGAACAGGGGCATCAGGCCGCCCCCTCGGATCCGGTGCTCGGCGGGACCCCGCGCAGCCGGAGACCGTCCGGGTCCCACAGGACGTCCGGGGCCAGATACGCCGGGATCTGCTCGTCGAAGACGTCCACCGCGAGTCGAGCACCCTCCTCGAGATCGGCCAGATCCGCGCCACGATACACATACCCGATGGTCCGCGACAGGGTCGGACCGTAGGCCACGCTCCTGAGCCGGCCGACCACCACGCCGTCGCGCCGCACCGCCTCACCGCCGTAGACGGGCCGCCACGCGTCGTCGTCGCCGATGACGATCGTGGCCAGGCGGCGTCCATGCCGTCCATCGGGATCGGCCGAGCGCGCCGCCACGATCGCCTCGCGACCGATGAACGGGCCCTTGTCCGGCCGGACGAACGCCCCGAGGCCCGCCTCGTCGGGCGTGTCCAGCATCGTCATGTCGGTCGAGAAGTAGCGGTAGCCCTTCTCCATCCGCAGGGCGTCGAGCGCGCGATACCCGATCGGCTCGAGTCCATGCTCCCGCCCGGCCGCCCACAGCGCGTCCCAGGTCGCCACGGCCCACTCGGCCGGTGTGGTCAGCTCCCAGCCGAGCTCCCCCGCGTAGCTGATCCGGGCGGCCAGCACGGGCGCGGCGCCGACGCGGACCGGCCGGGCGCGACGGAGCGGCAGGG
The DNA here is from genome assembly GCA_046566045.1 of Candidatus Limnocylindria bacterium. Taxonomy (GTDB): domain Bacteria; phylum Chloroflexota; class Limnocylindria; order Limnocylindrales; family CSP1-4; genus SPCO01. Next base: position 17,848 of record JBKHXL010000116.1, on the reverse strand, counting down.
CCGCATCGTCGACCGGGTCTGCGGACGCGGCGGCGAGGATGTCCCGGGCGCGCGGACCCCACAGGCCGATGGTCGCGTCGGCAGCGCTGGCGTCGTGGACGACCACCTCCTCGTCGTCGCGCCGGGACCGCAGCCAGGCGAGGTCGGAGGCCGCGAACCCGGCACCGGTCACGACCCGGAAGCGGTCCGCGGCCAGGCGCGTGACCGTGACGTCGGCGACCATCCCCCCGCCGGGATGGCACCACGGGGTGTACGTGACGCTGCCGACCGGCCGGTCCATCTCGTTGGCAGCCACGCGCTGGAGCAGCGCGAGGGCGCCCGGACCGCGGACGTCGATCTTGCCGAACGAGCTCAGGTCGATGATGCCGGCCCGTTCGCGCACGGCCGACGCCTCGGCGAGGACCCGCTCGAACCACGGTGGCCGCGCCCAGCCGTAGGACGCCTGATCGCGCCCGGCGCGCCGCCATGGGCGGCCCGGCTCGTGGTGGTCGGCACGCTCCCAGCCGGCCTTCGTGCCGAACACCGCGCCCGCCTCCTGGAGTCGGCCGTGGAGCGGCGACAGCCGGCGCGGCCGCCCGGCGAGGTCGGCGTCGTGCGGGTAGCGCAGCCGGTAGTAGTCGCTGTACGTCTCGCGCCCGAGCGCGGCGGCGAAGGTCGGGTCGCGGTAGGTCTCGCCGAACCGCCACGCCCGGTACGGCCCCACGTCCACACCAGGATCGCCGGCGGTGATCCAGCCGGCCAGCGCCCGCCCCACGCCGCCGGCGCCCCCGAACCCGTTGAGCGACATCCCGGCCGCCACCCAGAAGCCGCGCACGTCCGGCAGCGGCCCCAGGAGCGGGTTGGCGTCGGGGGTCATGGCGTCCGGGTGGCAGACCAGGCGCACGACCTCGGCATCGGCCAGGAACGGGAAGCGGCGGACCGCCCCGGCCATCAACGGCGCGAAGCGCTCGTAATCGGGTGGCAGGGAGCGCGCGGCATGGTCCCACGGCACCCCGTCCTCCCAGCGCGAGACCGGATCGAGCTCGTAGCCGCCGAACACCATCCCGCCGCTCTCGCTCTTGCCATAGACCAGGTTGTCGGGATCGCGGAAGCACGGCATGTCGCGCGGGAGCTCGGCCCCCGGGACGGCCCTGAGGGCGATGTGCTGGTGGTCCACCGGCGTGGACGGCAGCCAGCCGCCGACCATGGCCGCCACCTGCGGCGCCCACATCCCAGCGGCGTCCACGACCAGCTCGGTGTCGATCGGGCCGGTCTCGGTCAGCACCCGCCGTACGGCCCGACGGTCGGTCAGTTCGATGCCCGTGACCCGCACGCCCTGGCGGATGCGGACGCCGAGCGCGCGGGCCGCGTCGGCCACGGCGTGGGTCGCCTCGTGCGGGTCCAGGTGGCCGTCGGCGGCGAGGTGGACCCCGCCGTACAGCGCGTCGGGCGAGATGGCGGGCATCAGCGCGAGGGCCTCGGCCGGCCCGATGACCTCGGCGTCGAGCCCGATCCCACGCGCCCGGCTGGCGGTCCGCTGCAGCTCCCCGAGCTGGGCCGGGGACGAGGCCAGGCGGACGCTGCCGACCGACCGGAAGACGCCGAGGCGCTCGTACAGCGAGATGCTGTAGCGGCGGAACGCCATCATCGTCGAGGACGGGTTGAACGCGGTCACCAGCCCCGCGGCCTGGCAGGTGGAGCCGGCGGTCAGCTGGTGCTTCTCGAGCAGCAGGACGTCGGTCGAGCCGGCGAGGGCGAGGTGGTACGCCACGCTGCAGCCGACGATGCCGCCGCCGATGACCACGACCCGGGCCTGGTCCACGCTCATGAGCCGACACGGTACCCAGTCGTGTCGCGGACCGTGCGGTCGTTGCGCAGCGACCGATCCGCTCGGCTACGATCGCGCCCGTGACCGACCCTCGTGACCAGACCGCCTTCGTCATCGATCGGGCGACCCTCGAGGCCGAGGTCCGCCGGATCGTCGACGCCGCCGAGGCCGCCGGCGTCACCGTCCGGGTGCTCGGCTCGATCGGCGTCGCGCTCCACAGTCACGATGCCGCTGCGATCATCCCGAGCTTCGCGCGGACGTACGCCGACATCGACTTCGCCGCCTATCGGCGGGACGCGCGGGGGCTGGCGACCGTGATGGGCGGCCTGGGCTACCGCGACGACCGCGAGGTCTACGTCGGGTCGGAGGGCGGGCGCTCGATCTTCGACGATCCGGCGCGACGGATCCACGTGGACGTGTTCTACGACCGGCTTGAGTTCTGCCACGTCATCCCCCTGGCCGGGCGGCTCGAGGTCGACCGCCCGACCATCCCGGTCGCCGAGCTCCTCCTGTCGAAGCTGCAGATCGTCCGCATCAACGAGAAGGACGTGGTCGACATCATCCTGCTCCTGCTCGACCACCCGCTCGGCTCGGGCGATGCCGACACGATCGACCTCAAGCGCATCGCCGGGCTGTGCGCCGACGACTGGGGACTGTGGCGGACGCTGACCCAGAACCTCGGGAAGGTCGTCGGCCTGGCGGCGACCTACCCGCAGCTCGACGACGGTCAGCGCGAGCGCGTGCGCTCGGCCGCGGCGGGGCTCAAGGCAGCGATCGATGGCGTAGGCAAGTCGATGGCGTGGCGGATGCGCGACCGCGTGGGGGATCGCCGCCAATGGTGGACCGACGTGGACGAGGTCCGCTGACCGGCCGACCGACGATCAGTCGCCCGCGGCCTCGCGCAGTGACCGCTCGAAGGCGGGCGTCGCGGCGTTGGCCAGCAGCCGGCCGAAGTGGTCGGCGGCGTACGCGACGAAGTCCAGGTCCAGGGTGCTGATGCCCTGCTGCAGGACGCCCCACATCGCCTCCCGGAAGTCCGACACGACGCGCATGAGGGTCAGTCGCGCGAGCCGGGCGGGGTCCACCTCGCCGCCGTCGTAGGCCGCCAGCAGGAGCGCGTCCTCCGCCGGGGTCAGGTCGTGGTTCACGCTGAAGTTGCCCAGATCGAAGCATGGGTCGCCCAGCCCCGCGTACTCCCAGTCGACGATCCGGATGCGTGTGCCGTCGTCGATGAAGTTGGCGTTGAGCAGGTCGTTGTGGCACGGCCGCGGCTCGACCGGGACGGCCAGGCAGGCGAGCTCGATGCGGCGGCCGATCGACGCGGCCAGCTCGTACTCCACCGGGATGCGCACACCGCGGGCCATCGCCAGTGCCCGGTACGCCTCGACGATGCGCAGCGGCACGAAGATGCCCGGGGTGGGCGGCCCGTCATGGATGCGCCGCAGGGAGACGGCCACGCGCCGGAGCGTCTCCGGCTGGTGGACGGCCTCGGCACTGAGCGGGCTGCCCTCGATGAAGCGGGTGACGAGGTAGCCCTCGGGCCGGATGAATGCCGTCACCTCGGGCCCGACCCCGACGCCGGCGGCGGCGACCGTCGCCGCATGCTCGACCTCGCGGCTGATGCCCAGCAGGTGGGTGTCGTTGCCGGCAAGTCGGATGACATAGCGGTCCGCGCCGCCGGCCACGGTCACCAGGAAGTTCCGGTTCGTGATCCCGCCCGACAGGGGCGTCAGGGTCAGCTCACGGCCGGCCAGCTCCGGGACGCGCTGCATCGCGGCGACGAGATCGTCGCGCAGCTGGCCGCGCACGGGCTCGTCCGCAAGCGCCCCTGGAGTCGCACCGTCGGTCACCCCGACAGCGTACCGAACGGGCGGGGCTCCCGACGGTCCGGCCCGCACCCCTCCTACGGATCGAGCCGGTAGAAGCGGAACGCGTCATGCTCGGTGGGCAGGACCGTGAAGCCGCCGAAGCCGGCCTCGCGAGCCATCGCCTCGACCGCCGACGGGCGTAGGACCGTGCCGGTCCCGACCGAGGGATGGTCGAACAGGCCGTTGGGCAGGCAGGCCAGGGCGCTGTACCCGTAGAACATCCGGTCGGCATCCTGGCCCGGGGCGAACGCATCGGCCACGCGCTCATCACCGACCAGCACGGCACCCCCCGGGGCGAGCAGCGACCGCGCCGTGCGCAGGACCTCGACCGGTCGGCCCATGTCGTGGAGGGCCTCGAAGATCGTCACCAGATCGTAGCGGCCGGCACCGTCGGCCGTGGCGGCGTCGGCGAACAGGAACGACACCCGGTCGTCCACGCCCTCTCGCGCGGCGTGCTGCCGGGCGCGCTCGATGGAGCCCGCGTCGATGTCGATGCCGTCCACGAGGACCTTCGGGAAGTGGCGCGCGATCCAGATCGACGACCAGCCGGTACCGCACGCGATGTCGGCGATCCGCCCGCCCGCATCGCGAAGCCGCCCCTCGATGTCCGGCAGGGCCCGAATCCAGTCGGCGACGAAGTGCTGGAACTGGGGCCGGTTGGTGGCCTCCTGGGCCTCGACGACGTCCGGACCGTAGGCGGCCCAGTCCACGCCGCGACCGGTGCGGTAGGCGTCCAGCAGGTCCGGCATGCGCTGGGCGGTGGCGACGAGGAAGCGCGACAGCGGACCGCTCAGGTACGGGCTCTCCTCGTCGATGAGCGCCTCGGCGTGACCGCTCGGGATCCTGAACACCCGCTCGTCCGGCGCCCTGGACGGGTCGTCCACGCGCAGGATGTCGGCCGTGGCCTGCTGCTCCAGCCACTCACGGACGTAGCGGGGATCCGTTCCGGTGCGCTGGGCGAGCTCGCCCGCCGTGGCCGGCCCGTCGAGGAGCAGGCTGCGGTACAGCCCCAGGCGCTCGCCCAGGTAGACGGTCTGCAGCTCCGCCGTGGCCAGGGCCATCTCGCCCAGCCGCCTGGCGAAGGCGGCACGGTCGTCGTCGTGGCCGGCGTCCAGGGCGACGGCGGCACGGATCGCGTTCGGAGTGGTCATGCTCGGTCCTCGGGCTATGCGGGCGATCGTCCGATCGCCGCGCTGGGCAGGCAGGCGCCGGGTATCACGGGTCCAGGCGCGGCGCATCAACCGGCTGCGGTCGCCTCGCGAAGCGCTTCCGGGAGCTGGCGATGGACCTCGACCGGGCGGATGTACGCCGCGATCATGTCGCGCGAGCCGTTGACCCCGAGCTCGGTGAACAGGAACGAGACCTTGCGCCGCTGGGCGGCCAGGATGTCGTCCTTCGCCTCGAGATCCCACAGCACACGCTTGAACGGCCCGATCGCCTTCTTGCGGGTCGTGTACACGAACTGCTGGTCGGTCATGTCGGGCTTGCGCTCGTCGGCGGCGTTGGCGAAGCACCACGCCTCGATCTCACGGTGGAGCGCCTCCGGGAAGGCCGGATGCTCGTACAGCGCGTTCTGGAACCCGGTCGCCAGGTGGATCTCGGCCGTCTCCACGGCGGGGAAGCGGTGGAACAGCTCGTCGGGCAGGGTGGACGCCCCGTGCTGGACCGCACCGGCCGCCCCGAACTCGCGGGCCACGACGCCCAGCTCGCGGAGCACCTCGAAGTCGAGCTTGACCTCGGCTACGGTCCCGTCCGGCAGCGGCACGCCGCCGTGGCTGGTCCCGGTCTGGACGCTGACCTTGCTGACGCCGATGGCGCCGGGCGCCAGGGCGTCCAGTTCGCGACGGTAGCCCTCGAGGTAGGCGCGCAGCTCCTCGACCGTCGAGTTCTTGTGGCCGACCTCGCCGATCTCGCCGCCCACGCTGATCGTCACCCCGTCGGCCTCGAGCGTGCGGATGAGCGCGGTGAGCTCGGCCGCGCGGCGGTAGTTCTCGCGCTGCTGCTCGTCGGTCGTCGGGAGGGTGAGGTCCACCAGGGTGGAGCTATCGATGTCGATGTTGCGGTAGCCGGCCTCGATGGCGAGGCGGCAGGCGCGCCGGATCTCCTCGGTCATCGACTCCGGGTCCGCCGCGTACTTCTTGGCGTTGAACTGGTAGTGGTCGCCCTGGATGAAGACCGGCGCCCGCCAGCCCGCGGCGATGGCCCCGGCCAGCACGGACGTGGCGTAGTCGATGGGCCGCTGGTAGGTATACGTCTGCTCGCTGCGGGCCAGCTCGAGGATGACCGCGCCCACGTCGGCCGAGGCGGCCGCCTCGTAGATCGTCCGGGCCATGTCGAAGGTCTGGGCGCGGATGTTGATGGCCGGCACGGTGAAACCCCGCACCTCCCCCCGGGCGCGAGCGGTGTACAGGTCCTGGATGCTGGCGCTGGGCGCGCCGACCGCCTGGCTCGCCTCCCAGACGATCCACTGCGCCGCCGCGGTCGTCGCCTCGTCCGTGCTGAACGCGGCGGTCCAGGCGAGATCCCGGACGGCCGTCTGGCGGAAGGCGGCCTCGTCCTCGATGACGAGGCGATCGCCCTCGATGTGGGCGGCCGGGCGGATGGACGAGAGCAGATCGGCGAGCGAGGTCGCGACGTGGGGCATCGGTCGTGGGTCTCCTGGGTCGGCAGGGCGCGTACGTACCGCTCCATGGTACGGCCGGTGCCCACCCCGCGCCGCCCGGGCAGCCGATCAGAAGGTGGGCTTGACGACCATCAGGAAGACGATGACGGCGACGAGCACACCGAGGAACATCCCGCCGCGCTGGATCTTCCGGACGGTCTCCGGGAAGCCCGGCGGCGGGCCGGGTGGCGCATCCGGCGGCGGCGGGGCCGAGGTCAGTTCGATGACGTGGTCCAGGGCGTTGCGCTGGACCGTCAGCGCGAAGACCAGCGCGATGACGTACAGCACGATCGAGATCATCAGCCAGGCCCGGTCCATGATCGTGATCCCCCCGACGACGATCAGGGCGACGCCGGTGACGCCCTGGAGGATCGCGAGCGGGTAGACGAGCGCCGACCCGATGCGCGCGGTGACGCGCAGGCCGAAGTTCCCGTGCTGCGGTTCCCGACCGCCCATCGCCCCGATGATCGAGTACGCGTACGTGGGGCCGAACGCGAGGATCGCGCCGAACACGTGCAGGAACAGGATGTACGGGAACAGCCAGGCCATGCCATCACCTCGTGCGGCCGGTCGTGTCGGGCCGACCGGCATCGCCGACGAGGATACGCCCTACGATGCTCGCCGAGCGCGGCCCCGGACGAAGTCGACCAGCACGTATTCGCCCAGTCGCTCGGGCTCGGCGTAGAACGCCCGGCCGCGGTTCAGCCGGGTCATGTGGGCCACGAACTCGGCGAGGGCTCGCGACCGCTCGAGCATGAACGTGTTGATGGTGATCCCCTCCCGGGTGCAGCGCCGGACCTCGCGCAGGGTCTCCGTGATCGTGCGCCGCGTGGGCGGATAGCTGAACTCGACCGAGCCGCCCTCGAAGTGGGCGGTCGGCTCGCCGTCGGTGATGACGATGATCTGGCGGTTGGCGGTCGCCTCGCGGGCGAGGATCCGGCGCGCGAGCAGGAGCCCGTGCTGGAGGTTGGTGCCGTACTCGTACCCGTGCCAGGTCAGCTCGGCCAGCCCGCCGGGCCGGATCTCGCGGGCGTAATAGGCGAACCCGATGACGCTCAGGTGGTCGCGCGGGTACTGGGTGCGGATGAGCGTGTCGAGCGCGACCGCGACCTTCTTGGCGGCCAGGAAGCAACCGCGCAGGAGCATCGACCGGCTCATGTCCACGAGCAGGACCGTCGCGGTCCGCGTCAGCTGCTCCGTCCGGTAGACCTGGAAGTCGTCGGGCTGGAGCCGCACCCCGCGGCCGGACCGTCTGCCCGGGGCGTTCTCCTCCCGCATCAGGGCGGTGCCGAGGGTGTCCCGCAGGTCCAGGTGGAACGGGTCGCCGAACTCGTACGGCTTGGTCGTCTCGTCGCGTTCGCCGGCGCGTCCGGCCCGTTCGATGCGGTGGCCGCCGAAGGCGTCCCGCTGGAGCCGGGAGAACAGGTCGTCGAGCACGGCCTGGCCGATCCGCCGCGTCCCGCGCGGGGTGAGCTCGATACGGTCCCCGTCGCGGGTCAGGTAGCCGGCGTCCTCCAGCGCCCGCGCCAGGGCCTCCAGGCCGTCCAGGTCGCGCACGCCCTCCTCCCCGAGCAGGTCACGGACCTCGTCCCGGTCGATCGAGGCCAGGTCGGCCGGCCCCTCGATGTCGGTCAGGGCATCCTCGAGCCGCTCCATCGCCTGGAGGCGCCCGATGCGCTCGAGCGCGCCGTCGAGCGACAGGGACTCGTTGCCGGCGAACGGGATCCGGTCCCCCAGCCCGCCCGGCATGAGCAGGTCGAGGTTGGCCGCGAGCTCGGCCAGGTCCACCCGCAGGCGATCGTCGCGCAGGAGCGCGTCCATCATCGACTGGAGCTCGGCCCGCTGCTCCGCGGACATCGAGCGCAGGAGCGTCTGCATGGCGGCCATGCGCTGGGCGAGCAGGTCGAGGATATCGTCGAACGAGCTCGCGCCCGGGAAGAAGCGGCCGTGCTTCGCCAGGAACTCGCGGACGTCGGGGTCCGTGCCGCCGATCCGCTGGCGGATGAGCTCGTTGAGGTCGCGCACCAGCTCGCGGTTCGCCTCGAGGTCCTCGGGCGTGGTGGACCGGATGGCCTCCCCCATCCCCTGCACGAACTGGTCGAGCACCTGGGCCGTCAACCGCTCGACGAGCGCATCGAACCGCTCCCGGGCAGCGGGCTCCATGAAGTCGTAGTCGCGCAGGCCGGCGATCCGCTCGCCGACGTCAGCAGGCAGCGAGTCGAGCTGGTCGAGGCGTCGCGCCGCCGCGTCGCGCAGCATCTCCCCGAGGTCGGGGCTCGGGGCGTCGGTGGCGGCCCGATCGAGGCGGTCCTGCACCGTCGAGCGCTCCTGCTCCACGATCTCGGCCAGCTCGCGCCGGATGTCGCCCAGGACGTCGTCGAGGCCGTAGCGGTCGCGCAGCTCCTGCCGACGCTGGCGGAGACGCTCCACGAGGTCGTGCAGCCCGGCGAGGTCCGGGCGGGTCGGATCGGAGGCCCGCCAGCCGCGCTCGATCAGCCGTCGCAGGGCCTGGGCGAGGTCGCCCTCGGCCATCATGTCCTCGGACAGGGCCCCGAGGATCTCGTCGGGGTCGAGGTCCGGCAGCTGCTGGCTGCCGTCCCAGCGGGAGAACCTCGCCTGCCGGGGCAGCCCGGTCACGCGCGGTAGACGGTCGAGCCGTCGACACGCTCCTTGTTCAGGCGCCGGGCCAGGTGCAGGCCCTCGAGCAGGAACTCGACAGCGCTGGCGACGACGGCCGGCTCCTCGGACCCGTCGGTCACGTCGAACGCGCCCAGCCGGCGTACGGCCGTGGACAGGCCGGGCACCTCGCGCGCCCAGGCGAGGTACTCGAGCGAAGGGGTCGTGTCGCCGATCTCCACGATGAAGCCGTCCTCGAACGCCTCGACCACGGGCTCCAGGTCGTCGAGCGACACGTCGCGGCTGAAGGTGGCGAACAGCGCCCGGGTGATCAGCCGCTCGACGACCTTCTCCTCGGGCACGTCGTCCCCCACCGACTCGAGCTCCACCTTGCCGGCGGTGGACGCGACGAGGGCCCCGAGGTCGGTGACGCGCGGGGCGGCCAGCGATTCGCCGAGGCGAACCGCGCGCTTGAGAGCCGCCGCCTCCAGCACCTCCATGTTGGCGACGGAGACGCGGACCGAGACGCCCGAGCGCTGGCTGATGTCCGGGGAGCGGCGCGCCAGGTGGGTCAGCTCGGCGACGATCTCCTCCATGAAGCCCGGCACGACGACCGTCGGGGTGAGCGCGGCGTCGTCGTCGGCGAAGCGCTGCTTCTCCCGGTTCACGATGGTCATCTCGTGGTCGAGCGTGCGCGGGTAGTGGGTCCGGATCTGCGAGCCGAGGCGGTCCTTGAGCGGCGTGATGATCCGGCCGCGCGAGGTGTAGTCCTCCGGGTTGGCGCTGGCCACGACGTACAGGTCCAGCGGCAGGCGCACGATGAAGCCGCGGATCTGGACGTCGCGCTCCTCGAGCACGTTGAGCAGGCCGACCTGGATGCGTTCGGCGAGGTCGGGCAGCTCGTTGATGGCCACGATGCCGCGGTTGGCCCGCGGGATGAGGCCGTAGTGGAGGGTCAGCTCGTCGCTGAGATAGCGGCCCTCGGCCACCTTGATTGGATCGACCTCGCCGATGAGATCGGCGATGGTGATGTCCGGCGTCGCCAGCTTCTCGGCGTAACGGCGGTCGCGGTGCAGCCAGTCGATGGGCGTCGCGTCGCCGTCGCGCTCGACGATGGCCTTGGCCGCCGGCGAGACCGGCGCGTATGGGTCGTCGTTGAGCTCGCCGCCGCGGACGACGGGCAGCCACTCGTCGAGCAGGCCGACGAGCAGGCGGGCCATGCGTGTCTTGGCCTGGCCGCGCTCGCCGAGGAAGACCAGGTCGTGGCCCGCCAGGATCGCGTTCTCGATGGCCGGCACGACCGATGCCTCGTACCCGACGACACCGGGCAGGACCGTCCGACCGGCCGCCAGGTGAGCGATGAGGTTCGAGCGCAGCTCCTGCTTGACCGAGCGCGAGCGCCAGCCGCTCGCGCGCAGCTCGCCGAGGGTGGCGGGTCGGGCGTCGGCGGTCGTGGCCATCGGGTCGTGTCCCTTCAGTGCGGTCGCGGTCAGTGCGGTCGCGGTGGTTCCAGCAGGGCTCGGCGCCGGTCGATCTCCAGCTCGAGGTCGCCGGCCCGGACGCCGAGCCGGGCGGCCAGCTCGGGCGTGATGCCCCAGCCGAAGTGCTCGAAGCGGTCGGTGCCGGGATCGTGGGTGGCCAGGACCGCCGGACCCAGGCGCTGGACGTGGCCGTGCTCATCGCGCGCGAGCGGTCGGACGTAGTGGGCGGCGCTGACCCGTTCCTCGGCGACGACGAGGACCAGGCCCAGGCGAGTCAGCTCGTCGTCCGTCACGTGGATCGGGGCGGCCCGGAGCGTCCGGAACACGGTCTCGAGGGAATCGGCGTCGATGGCCGCGGCCAGGGCGTAGCCGATGGACGCAGCCCGGACGGCGATGCGGGCACGCTCGCCCCACGTGCCGTCCTCGGCGAAGTCGGCGACGAGACGGGTCGAGGCGGGCTGGAGCGGTCGACCGTCGCGCGGCCCGCTCGCCGGATGACTCGCCCAGCCGAGCTCGGAGGCCTGCGGCAACCACGCGAAGTCCTCGCCGGCGCCGGTCAGTTGGACGAGCTGGGCATCGGGCGCGACGCCGGCCAGGAGCGCATCGAGCAGGCGTCGGGCGGTCGGGCTCGTGCCGGCGACGATGGCCGGCACGCCGCCTTCGACCAGGATCCAGGCAGTAGCCGCCAGCTCCGCGTCCAGCAGGTGCTCGCGGACGAGCGCCGCCAGCGCGGGCGGCGGGCTGGCGGGCGTACGCAGGACGGTGGTCGGGCTGGCAGCGTCGGCCAAGGGATCTCCGAGAAGGCGGTGGCGGCCCGGGAGCCGGCAGCGTACGACCGCCTCCGGGGACCGTCAAACGCGGGCTCCCCGACTCAGGACGTCTGCCGGGTCCAGCCTCCGCTAGACTCGGGACGTGCTGTCCGACAAGGTCATCCTCCTCGCCGGCGCGACGGGCATGGCCGCGGCGGCCGCCGAGGCCTTCGTCGCGGCCGGAGCGAGGGTGTTCATCACCGCCCGGACCGAGTCGAGCTGCGCCGACCTCGCCCATCGACTCGACGAGCTCGCCGCTCGACCGGTGGCCGCCTGGCGGGCCGCCGATCTCCGGGAGGAGGTCGCCGTCGAAGGCGTCGTCGCGGCTGCCGTCGAGCGCTTCGGTCGACTCGATGGCTGCTTCCACACCGCCGGCGGCAGCGGCCGCCGCTTCGGTGACGGGCCGCTCCACGAGATCGGCCTGGAGGCCTGGGAGCAGACCTTTCGCCTGAACCTGACCACCGAGTTCCTCGTCGCCCGCGAGAGCCTCAGGGCGATGCTGCGCAACGAGCCGGGGCCGGGCGGCCGCGGCTCGATCGTCATGATGTCGAGCGTGTCCGCGTTCCGCGCCGCGCCGATGCACTTCGCGGCCCATGCCTACCAGGCGGCCAAGGCCGCGATCGCCGGCCTCGTCGCGACCACGTCCGCGTACTACGCGCCTGCCGGGATCCGGGTCAACGCCATCGCGCCCGGACTCGTTGCGACGCCGATGTCCACCCGCGCCCAGTCCGACCCGGCGATCCTCGCCTACGGCGCGCTCCGCCAGCCGCTGACCGGCGGGATCCTGGAGGCGGGTGACGTGGCTGGCCTCGTCACGCTGCTCCTGTCCGACCGGGGTCGGGCGATCACCGGCCAGATGATCGACGTGGACGGTGGCTGGTCGGTGGCCGACGCCTCCGGCTGGCCCGGCCCGGCACTCCCCGGCGACGCCGCCACGGGCCGATGAGGGATCTCGGCACCGTCGACGTCCTCGTCGTCGGCAGCGGCTCGGCCGGCAGCACCGCGGCCATCGCGGCCGCCCGGACGGGCGCCCGGACGATGCTCATCGAGAAGCTGCCGTTCCTCGGCGGCAACTCCACCGCCGTCCTCGACACGTTCTATGGCTTCTACACGCCGGGCTCGGTCAGCAAGCGCGTCGTGAACGGCATCCCGGACGACGTGGTGGCCGGCCTGCGCGCCCTCGGCCCGGTCGTCGAGCGGCCCAACACCTACGGCGCCGGCACCGGCGTCACGTACCACGCCGATCACCTCAAGGTCGTCTGGGAGGACCTCGTCCGCGCCGCCGGCGTGCGCGTCCTGTTGCATGCCTTCGTCCAGGACGCGGAGGCGCGCGACGGCGTCCTCAAGCGCCTCGTCGTGGCGACCAAGGCGGGGCTCGCCGAGGTGCGCGCTCGCGTCGTCATCGATGCCAGCGGGGACGCCGATGTCTGCCACTTCGCGGGCTTCGGCTACGAGCTGGCCGGCGACCAGGAGCCGGCCCAGACCCTGACCACCACGTTCCGCATCGTCAACGTGGACCGCGAGCGCCGGCGCTCGATCGACAAGGCCGAGTTCCACCGCCTGATGGCCGAGGCCGCCGACTCGGGCGCCTACGACCTGCCGCGCCGGGAGGGCTCGGACCACATCACGCCGGTCGATGGCGTGACCGCGACCGTGATGACCCGCCTCGCCTCGTCCGAGCGCCGCGCCGACGGGACGGTCATCAACGCCACGGACCCGGAGTTCCTGACCCGGGCCGAGATGGCCGGCCGCCGCCAGGCGCTCGAGTACGTGCGCTTCCTGGTGGACCGCGTGCCCGGCTACGAGCGGGCGTCGCTGGGCACGTTCGGCGCGCAGATCGGCGTCCGCGAGACCCGGCGCGTGTACGGCGACTACCGGCTGACCCGCGACGACGTGCTCGCCGCCCGCCGCTTCGACGACGAGATCGGCCTGTGCGGCGCCCCGATCGAGGACCACCACGGCGGCGCCGACACGGTCTGGCAGTACCTGCCCGACGGGGAGGTGGTCGGCATCCCGTATCGGTCGCTGCTCGTGCGCGATGCCGCCAACGTGCTGGTCGCCGGTCGCTGCTTCAGCGCCACGCACGACGCCCACGCATCGGTGCGATCCATGGCGCAGTGCATGGCGATGGGCCAGGCCGCGGGAACGGCCGCCGCGCTGGCCGTCGCGAGCGGCCGCTTCCCGCGCGACGTGCCCGCTGGCGACCTGCGTGATCGATTGCGCGCGGACGGCGCGCGGCTGGAGCTCGACGGGTGACCGCGCCATTCGTCCGGACCGTGCTCGGCGACATCGCGCCGCCCGAGCTCGGCGTGACGTACAGCCACGAGCACGTGTTCATCGGCCCGAGCCGGGCGGTCGACCGGTTCCCGCACCTGCTCCTCGACGACGTGGACGCCATGGTCCGCGAGCTGGCGGGGCCGGTCGCGCTCGGCCTGCGCGCGGTCGTCGACGGCATGCCGGTGGACGCCGGCCGCGACGTGCTGGCCCTGGCCGACATCTCGCGCCGTGCCCGGATCCACGTGGTCGCGCCGACCGGCCTGCATCACGACCGCTACTACGGGCCGGACCACTGGAGCGAGCGCATCGGCGTGGACGAGCTGGCCGAGCTGTTCGTCGCCGACATCATGGACGGGATCGACGCCGACGACCACGCTGGACCGACCGTGCGCCGGACCGGGCACCGGGCGGGCGTCATCAAGATCGCGGGCTCGGAGGGCGGGCCCTCGCCGCGCGACGCGCGCGTGTTCGAGGCGGCGGCCATCGCGCACGCCCGGACCGGGGCGCCCATCCTGACCCACTGCGAGCACGGCACGGGCGGCCTGGGACAGGTCGCGCTGCTGGAACGCCACGGCGTGGCGAGCGCCCACGTCGTCCTGTCGCACACCGACAAGGTCGTCGACCCTGGCTACCACCGCGAACTGCTCGCGACGGGCGCCACGCTGGAATACGACGGTTCGTTCCGTGGCGACGATGCGCCCGGCCCCACGCTGTCCCTGATCGAGGCGATGGTCGCCGACGGCCTGGGCGGCCAGCTCGTGCTGGGCCACGATGCGGCGCGGCGGACCTACCTGAGCGTGTATGGCGGGCGGCCGGGGCTGTCGTGGCTGCTCGGCGAGTTCAGCGCACGGATGCGGGATCGTGGCATCCCGGGCCCCACGATCGAGGGGTTCTTCGTGGCCAACCCGGCGCGGGCGTTCGCATTCGCGACCACAGCGGAAGGACCTGCCGCATGACCGACACCGTGCGCCTGCCCGTCCCGGACGCGATCACCGGGCCGCGCATCATCGCCATCGCCCGCGGACTGGACCCGGAGCGCCTGGCACGCATCGCCGACGGACTGCTCGCCGGCGGCATCCACGCGTTCGAGATCACGCTTGACTCCCCCGGCGCCCTGCCCGCCATCGAGTCGCTGGCCCGGCGGTTCGACGGGACGCCGCTGCTCGTCGGCGCGGGCACGGTCCTGGATGCTGCGGCGGCCGCGGCCGCCGCCGAGGCCGGAGCGGGGTTCATCGTGTCGCCGCACGGCGATCCCGCCATCGTCGGCTGGGCCGTGGCGGCCGGACTGCCGGTCTTCCCGGGCGCACTGACGCCGACCGAGATCGTCGCGATGTGGGCCGCCGGGGCGACCGCCGTCAAGATCTTCCCGGCGTCGGCGGTCGGGCCGTCGTTCGTGCGCGAGGTGCGCGGCCCGCTCCGCCACGTGCCGCTGATCCCGACCGGCGGCATCACGGCCGAGACCGCCGGGGCGTGGATCGCGGCCGGGTCCACGGCCGTCGGCATGGGCAGCTGGCTGTCGGGCGACGGCGATCCGGCCGGCATCGCGGCCCGCGCGGGCCAGGCCCTCGCCGCCATCGCGGATGCCGCGACCTGAGCGCCTGATGCCCGCCCTCGACATCCAGCCGCTGACCCCGGACCGCCTCCCGGACCTTGCCGCGCTGTTCGAGCAGGGCGGCGACCCGAGGTGGTGCTGGTACCAATCGCACGTCGGCACCAGAAAGAACGGGTACAGAGGCATCAGCAGACAATGTCGTCGGGACTGGGCACGAACCATTCCCCGGAAGCTGCAATGGCAAAGATCGAATGGCCTGTCACGTTGTAGGCAGCAAGCACGACTGCGTGGTACGCCGGCCCGCGAGGGTTGAACGCCAGACCAGGGCCCTCGCAGTCGAACGTACCCGTCCATGTCCAACTGACAACGCCGTCCGACGCCGGCGCAGTGCCGAGCAGGGTGCGGACCGACCCTGGCAGCGGAGTGCCAACCAAGAGGCACGGCCCGCTCGTGTCCGGGGACGGGGCTGCGGGCTGGGCGATGCATTCGGTCACACCGTAGACCCTGATCTCGACGCCCTCGCTCCGCGGACGTTGCCACGTCACCGTCTGCGTGATCTCGGTCGATGACGGGTCGTTGCCCTCGCGCCTCTGCTCGTCGAACTTCACGCCCGTTGGCTTCGGTGGCACGGGGACTTGCGCGAGCTTGCCCGTGGCCATGAGAAAGTACCCACTGGTGGCCACGGAAAAGTCCCCGCCCCTCGATTGACCTGAACCACCCGGAAAGCCCCCCCGGGGCTGCCACGATGCGGTTGTTCGAACCCATCACCGGCAGACCCGAGGGACGCCCATTGTGAAGTCAGCGAGGAACCAGTTGGACATCCTGTCCGCGTACCGCGAGCTCGGCTCGTACCGCGCCGCCGCGGCCCTGTGCGGGACCACCCACCGAACCGTGCGCCACGTCGTGGAGCGCCAGGGGCACCCGAGAACGGAACGGCCACCGAGGCCGAAGAGCACCGATCCGCTCGCCCCCCTGCTCGCGGAGCGTGTCCGGGCGACCGACGGCCGGATCAGCGCCAAGCGCCTCCTGCCCGCCTGCCGGGCCGCTGGGTACCAGGGCTCGGCCCGCAACCTGCGCCGCGCCGTCGCGATCACGAAGGCTGCCTGGCGCACGGAGCGCCGGGTGTATCGGCCCTGGCAGCCAACCCCGGGCGAGCACCTCGCCATCGACTGGGGCAGCGAGGGTGATCTCCACGTCTTCTGCGCGGTCCTCGTCTGGTCCAGGGTCCGGTTCGTCCGCTTCGCGGCCGACGAGACCCAGGCGACGACTCTCGCCCTGCTCGCCGAGTGCTTCGAGACCCTCGGTGGCGTCCCCGCCGTCGTCCTCGCCGACCGGATGGGCTGTCTGAAGGGCGGGGTCGTCGCCAACGTCGTCGTGCCGGCCCCGGGCTACCTCGCGTTCGCGACCCACTACGGCTTCCGGCCCGACTTCTGCGAGGCGGCGGACCCCGAGTCCAAGGGCGTCGTCGAGAACCTCGTCGGGTACGCCAAGGCCGACCTGCTGATCCCGGGCGCGCCGTTCACCGACCTCGCGGCGGCCAACGCGGCGGCGGTCGCCTGGTGTGCCGAGGTCAATGGGCGGGTCCACTCCGAGACCGCGGCCGTCCCGGACGATCGCCTCTGCGCCGAGCGGAGCCTCCTGCGCCCGTTGCCCTCGCTGCGCCCGGCACCGGCACCCACCGCGGTCCGCACGGTCGACCGCCTGCGGACCGTCCGCTTCGGCTCGGCCCGGTACAGCGTTCCCGGCGTCTTCATCGGCCGTCGGGTGGAGCTCAGCGTGGTCGGCGGCGAGCTCATCGTCAGCGCCGCCGGTACCGAGATCGCACGGCATGGTCTCGTCGACCCGGGCGAGATGAGCCTCGTCGATGCTCACTACGGCCGGGCGGCCACCCCTCCTGTCCGGGCGATCCGGCCCCGGACGCCCGCCGAGATCGCGTTTCTCTCGCTGGGACCCGTCGCGGGTGCCTTCCTGCGCGCGGCCGCCGCTGCGGGCACGAGCAGGCTCGCGGGTGAGCTCGCCCTGATCGCCGACCTCGAGGCGGCGCACGGCCGGGAGCCGCTCACGGCGGCGCTCGAGCGGGCGCTCGCGTACCGCCGCTTCCGGGCCGCGGACATCCGCTCGATCCTGGCGGCTGGCCCTGGGGTGCCCCGCCACCGCGAGCCTGGCGCCGCGCTCACGGTCGCCCTGCCCGAGGTGCCCGTCCGTCCGCTCACCGCGTATGCCCTGGAGCCGGTCGCATGACCGCGGCGACGGCTGCTGCCCTGGCCCCCGACCTCGAGGCCGCCCTGCGGCGGCTCAAGCTGTCCGCGATCCGGCGTCTCGCGCCCGAGGTCCTCGTCACCGCGCGGGTCCAGCGCTGGGCACCCGACGAGCTGCTGCGCACCCTCCTCGAGGCGGAGCTCGGCTCTCGGGATGCTTCCAACGCCCGGGCACGGCTGCGGGCCGCCGGGTTCCCGGTGCGCAAGACGCTCGACGAGTTCGCGGTGACCGAGTCCTCCATCCCCCGGCCGACGTTCGACTACCTCTCAAGCCTCGAGTGGATCCGGGCCCGCGAGAACCTCGTGCTCGTCGGCCCCGCGGGGACGGGGAAGTCCCATACGTTGATCGCCCTGGGGCACGCCGCGGTCGAGCAGGGGTTCCGGGTGCGCTACTTCGCCGCGGCAAGCCTCGCCGAGACGCTGTACCGGGGGCTCGCCGACAACTCGGTCGGCCGGCTCATCGAGGGCCTCCTGCGGGCCGACCTCGTCATCGTCGACGACCTGGGCTTCGCACCGCT
>JBKHXL010000115.1:0-13747 GCA_046566045.1 Candidatus Limnocylindria bacterium | reverse complement strand
CCCGTGGAGGCCGACCGGCGCCGCGATCGCGCGCGGCACGGAGTTGACGATGATCGCGGCGGTCGAGAGCAGCGCCCGGAACCCCGGATCGACCTCGACCCGCAGGCCGTGCCGGCCCTCGATCTCGACCCGGTCCGTCGGCGTCAGCCCGGCCACGGCCGGCGCGACGTGGAGGGTCATCGCGATCTCGAGCCAGGCCCGGCCGTCCCACCAGCCCGTGGCCCGCTGCTCCGCCCCGGCGGTCCGCCCCGGCTCGACGACCGCCCCGTCGGGCAGCGTGAGCGGCGCCTCGGCGAGCAGCGGCTCGGACACGATCTCGACGCGCTCGAGCTCGCGGCCCATCGAGCCGGCGAGGATCCGCAGGCTCTCCGGGAAGCCGGCGTGACCGACGACGGACCCGTCCGCGATGCCGGCACGGAACGCGTCCGGGGTGAGGTCGATGCCGAGCGAGGCGCGCACCCGCGGCCCGAAGACGCTCACGTCGACGACGCGCCGGGCGCGCAGCCGCTCGACGTCCCAGGCCAGCCCGGACAGGGTCAGCGGCCACAGGTCGAGGACGAATCCGGGGTTCGCGCCGGTGGCGAGGATCGGGATCCCGTGCGCCTCGGGCAGGGCGAGGGTCGCGTCGCCCGCCGGCGAGTCACCGGGCCGGACGTGGGCGAGGTCCTCGGCCGTGCAGATGATCGGGATCCCGGTGCGGGCGACGGCCTCCAGCACGGGCGCGACATCGGCCAGGCGCGTGTGCGTCGCGACGATCGCGATGTCCGGGCGCGTCCCGGCGACCGTGCCGGCGAGGTCCGTGCTGCAGCGCAGGCCGGCTGGCGCCCCCGGGACGCGGTCGGCGGCGAGCTCCCCGTCCCGGGCCGCGGACCGGACGACGATGCCGACGACCTCGAGCCATGGCCGCGTCAGCGCGAGCTCGAGGACCGCCCGGTTCGTCGACCCGAAGCCGACGAGGACCGCCCGGACCGGCCGGCCGCTCAGTGCGGAGGCGTCAGGTGGCACCGGCCGTGGCCTCGGCCCGCGCCGCGGGTGCGACGGCATGGCGCTCGAGCCGGGTGATCGCCCGCGCGAGCGACTCGACGTCGGGGTGGTCGCGGATGCGCAGCGGCGCCGACAGCCGACCGTCCGACACGACACAGGCGAGATCGGCGGCCTCGAAGACCTCGGGCACCTCCGTGCAGTAGATGACGACGGCGTGCCCGTCGGCGGCGTACTCGCGCATGAGCCGGTAGATCTCGGCCTTCGCCCCGATGTCGACCCCGCGGGTCGGCTCCTCGAGGACGAGGATCTCGGGCCGCTTCACGATCGCCGCCGCGATCGCGACCTTCTGCTGGTTCCCGCCCGACAGCGAGCGGATCGGCCGGTCGAGCGCGTCGGCCTTGACGAGGAAGCGGGCCCGCAGGTCGCGGGCGATCTCGCCCATCCGCCCCCGCCGGAGCGCCCCGGCGACGGCCGTGATCTCGTCGGCCAGCCGCGACACCATGTTCTCGGCGATCGACAGGTTGGAGAACAGGCTCGCCTGGCGGTCGGCGGAGACGAGGCTCGTCCGGCTGGCCACGGACCCCCTCCCGCCCGAGACGGGGAACTCGAGACGGCCGGTCGCCCGCTCGAACCCGGCGATCGAGCGCACGAGCTCGCGGGCGCCGGATCCCTCGACGCCGACGATCGCGAGGATCTGCCCGGCGCGCACGTCGAGGTCGATCCCCTCGAACTCGCCGCCGGCATGCGTCCAGCCGGCGAGCCGCAGGGCGGTCGCGGTCGCCTCGTCCGTCGCGGCCGATGTCCCGCCCCCCGCTCCGGTCGTAGCCTGGCCGGTGACGAGGCCGGCCGCGATCGTGTCGGGCGTCAGGCCGGCGCCCTCCAGGCTGGCCGTCGCGACCCCGTCGAGGATGAGCACGACCCGGTCGGCGTGCTCCGCGAGCTCGGCGATCCGATGGGAGACGAGGAGGACGACGCGGCCGGCGTCGGCCAGCAGATGCATGCGCCGGAAGAGGTCGCTCGATTCCTCCTGGGTCAGCGCGGAGTTGGGCTCGTCGAACAGGAAGACGGCGGCGTCGCGCGCCAGGGCCCGGCCGATCTCGACCCGCTGCTGGATGGCGAGCGGCACGGCCTCGAGCGGTCGGTCGACGTAGTCGGTCAGCGCCAGGTCGGCGACGAGCGTCCGCTCCCGGTCGTCGAGGCCGCGGCGCATCGCGCGCGTCCCCTCGCGGCCGACCATGAGGTTGTCGGCGACGCTGAGGTTCGGGAAGAGCTGCGGCTCCTGGTGGACGACCGCGACCCGGTCGGGGATCGCCCCGATGTCCCACGGCCGATCGTCGAAGGCGATCTCGCCGTCGTCCGCGGACGCCTCGCCGGCGAGGACCTTGATGAGCGTGCTCTTGCCGGCGCCGTTCGGGCCGGCGATCCCGAGGATCTCGCCGGGCCGCGCGTCGAGGTCGAGCCCGTCGAGGGCGCGCGTGTCCCCGTACCACTTGCGGAGGCCCCGGATGCGCAGCCCCGACGGCGGCTCGCTCATCGGCGCATGCGGTTCGTGAACCGGTCGAGCACGACCGCGGCGATCGTGACCGCGCCCGAGACGAAGTTGCTGAGGTACGAGCCCGCCGACAGCAGCGCCAGGCCGTTCGCGATGGTCGCCAGCAGCAGTGCACCGCTGAGCGTGCCGATGGCCGTGCCGCGCCCGCCCGACAGGCTCGCGCCGCCGATGATGACCGCGGCGAAGACCGGGAAGAGCAGCCCGAGCCCAGCGTTCGGCTGGACCGACCCGATGAACGCGAAGTCGAGCATGGCCGCGAGCGACGCCAGCATCGCGCTGGCGATGAAGGCCGCGAACTTGTACTTGGTGATCGGCAGCCGGGCGAGGCGGGCGGCCGCTGGATTCCCGCCGATGGCCTTGAGCCGGAAGCCGAACAGCGACCGGCTGAGGACGAACCCGACGACGATCGCCACCCCGACCATCCAGAGGGCCTGCATCGGGATGCCGAACGGGAGGTCCTGGTTCGACAGGCCGAAGAACCATTCCACCTCGCCGGGCGGGACGACCTTGCCGGGCGGCGGGTAGGCCGGGTTGAGCGTCGCGGTGTTCGACACGAGCAGGGTCGTGCCGAACACGAGCTGGCCCGTCCCGAGGGTCACGATGAACGATGGGATGTCGAGGACGGTGACGAGGAACGAGTTGATCGCCCCGAGCGCGATCGCGGCGAGGAACGCGAGCGGGATGGCGAGGTAGATCGGCCAGCCCCAGACGATCCAGGCGACGCCGATGAGGATCGACGCGAGGCCGTACATGTAGCCGAACGAGAGGTCGATCTCGCCGACGACGATGACGAGCGTGAGCCCGAGCGCGACGATCGCGATCGTGCTCATCGAGCGCATGATCCCGAGCCCGTTCGTGATCGTCAGGAACGTGTTCGGCTTGCTGAGCAGCGTGAAGACGACGATGACGATGAGGATCGCGATGACGAGGCCGCCGACGCGGACGCCGGCGGCGAGTGCCCGGCTCGACCAGCGGTCGGCGGCCGTGGCGGCGGGGACGGACGCGGGCGCGTCGGGGTGATCGGACATCGCGGGCGGGACTCCCTTCGAGCGCTGGCGTGGACGCCGGATGCCCGGCCGCCGGGAGGCGACGGCCGGGCTCCGATCGCGCCCTGGGGTCAGCCCCCGGCGATCTTCATGAACTCCTCGCGCGCCTCCACGACGTTCTCGGTCGTGACGGGCTTGAGGGTGTTCGTGTTGGGGAGCACCTTGCCGTTCTTGAGCAGCTCGGCGCACGCCAGGGCGCCGAAGCCCGCCTGGTCGCCCCACTGCTGGTCGAGGGCCACGATCTGCGTCCCGGCCTCGATGGCATCGAGCTGACCGATGCTGACGTTCCACCCGAAGGCGAACATCTTGCCGGTGTTGCCCGAGTCGGCGATGGCCCGAGCGGCATGCTCGGCGCCGATGTCGACGTTCTCGATGACCTGGACTTCCGGGTTGCCCTGGATGAACGCCTTGTAGGCGTCATAGGTGCCGGCGGGGTCGTAGGTCGTGACGAGCGCCGTGCTCGCGTCGTTGATGAAGTTGGCGTCCGGGATCGCCTCCTTGATCCCGTCGATGAAGCCCTGTATCCGGCCCTGGGCCCAGTTCTGGGTCGGGTCGCCGCCGCTCACCGCGAAGTTCTTGAAGTCGAGGTTGTTCTTCTTCATGTAGTCGATGACGATGCCGGCCGCCTGGCGGCCCTCCTTGTCGGAGATCTGGGTGAAGTTCGTGAACTCGTTGCCGTTCGACTGGACCCCGACGGTGAACACCGGGATGCCCGTCGCCATGATGTCGTTCGTGATCTTCGTGAACGCATCGGTGCCGGTCGACTGGACCGACAGGCAGTCGATCTGGTCGGCCTTGAACAGCGCGTCGATCTGGGCGATCTGCTCGTTGATGTCCTGGACCGCCGACGCCGGCGCCACGGCCTGCCCGTTCATCGGCAGGATCTTCTGGGCCTCGGGCAGCGTGCGCTCGTAGCCGGCCGCGTACTGCGGCGAGAAGAGCGGGATCGCGGTCGAGCCGTACGAGAAGACGTAGTTGATCGGCTCGCCCTTGGCGAGCTTGTCGGCCACCCGCGGGTGCAGGGTGAACGTCGACCCGTCCTTGAGGGTGGCGGTGTACGGCAGCCCGTCCGGTGCGACCGAGGCGTCCACCGATGGCGCTGAGGTCTCGGCCGCCTGGCTGGCCGGGGCGCTCGCCGCCGGACCCGAGCTGCATGCCGCGACGGCCAGCGAGGCCGCCGCCAGGACCGCGATGGCCCGTCGTGTTCCGATCCGCATGATGGTCCTCCACTGACCTGATCGCGCCGACCACGCGGCCGCGCCGACCGTTCGGAAGCCGGGTCAGTATCGTTTCCAGTCCCGGAGCTTGTCAACGTTTCTGGAAAGGATTTGCGCTCGGGCGGTCGTCCGGTCGCGACCGCCGGGCGGCTCACCACATGACGAGGCCGCCGGTGTAGTTGATGGCCTGGCCGGTCATGTAGCCGGCCTCGTCGGACAGCAGGAACCAGATGGCCCCGGCGCACTCGTCGGCGGACGCGGCGCGACCCAGCGGCACGGTCCGGTTGCGGGCCTCGGACAGCGCCTCGACCGTCATCCCGCGCTTGGCCGCGACGTCGGCGAGGACGCGGTCCTGCATCGGGGTGTCGATGATCCCCGGACAGATCGCGTTGACCCGCACGCCGTTCGGGGCAAAGGCGTACGCGAACGAGCGGGTGATCGACCGGACGGCCGTCTTCGACGAGGCATACACCGCGGCCTCGGTCGTCGTCGCGAGCTTGGCGGACGACGAGGAGAGGTTCACGATCGCGCCGCCCGACGGGATCGTCCGCCCGATGCGCGACACGAGGTCCCACGTCGCCTCGACGTTGATCGCGTAGATGTCGCGGATGTCGGCGACGGTGAACTCGAGGATCGGCTTGAGGCGGATGATCCCGGCGGCGTTGACGAGGTAGTCGACGCTCGTCCCGAGCTCGACGAGGCGGTCGCGGTCGCGGTCGTCGGCGAGGTTGCCGACGAACGCCGTGGCGCCCTCGCCGACGACCGGCTGCAGGCCGGCCTCGTTGATGTCGGCCGCGACCACGGCGATGCCCTCGCGCAGGAGCCGGCGGGCGACGGCCTGGCCGATGCCGCTCGCGGCGCCGGTGACGACGGCCCGCTTGCCGGATCGCTCCGCGGTGGACGCGGTGCCGCCGCTCATCGGATCGCCCCGCGGAAGAGCGGCATGCCCTCGACGCCGACGTCGACCGGCCACAGCCGGCCATCCATCGGCGCCTGGTCCGTGACGCCCGTGATGTCGCCGAAGTCGGTGATGATCAGGGCGCCGTCGTGGAACACGCAGTTGAGCGGCACCCCGCCGGTCTCGAGGAAGTCCTTCGCGGTGCCGTCCGGGGCGAGGATGTCGACGCCGCCGGCCATGAACGCGGTGATCCACAGGTCGCCGTTCGCGGCGATCTTGAGGCCGTCGGGGATGTGGCCCTCCGGGAGCTGGGCGATCCGCTCGGAGCGACCGCCCGGCCGCCGCCGGTACACGCCGCGCTCGTACGACTCGACCCACACGATCGAGCCATCGGGCTCGCAGACGATCCCGTTCGGGTACGCGTCGGGGATCTCCTCGAGCAGCTCGCCGGTCCCGTCCGGCTCGAGGACGAACACGCGGCCGGGCTTGCGGGCGTCCGGCAGGTAGTCCGCGGGATCGGTGAAGTAGAGGCGGCCGTCCGGCCCGAAGCTCAGGTCGTTCGGGGCCTGGAGCGCGATGCCGTCGACCTCGGCGGCCACCTCCTCGACGCGGCCGTCCGGCCATGCCTTCTGGATCGACGGGCGCCCCATGACCTCGGCCTTCCAGGCGCCGACCGTGCCGCCGTTCTGGGTGATGTAGACCGCCCCGTCGCTGCCGAGCATGCAGGCGTTCGGCCCGCCGCCGCAGTCGGCGTAGTCGTGCAGGCCGCACTCCGCCGACCAGGCGACGAGCTTGCTCGTGTACGTCTCGACCATGACGATCCGGCCGTCGGGCAGGATGTCCGGGCCCTCCGGGTGGCCGAGCCCCGTGGCGAGCGTGTCGATGGGTCGTCGCATGATCCCTCCCTGGGCTGGTGCGCCGCGCGTGGATCCGTGGCCGGGCCCCGGGTCGCCCCGGTCCCCGCGGACCCGGTCAGGCGCCCGGACGCTTCTGGAACAGCTCCACGGCGTAGCCGTCGGGGTCGCTCATGTAGCAGGAGCGCGCCCCCTGGTTGGGGCCGGCGGTGATGTCGACGACCCCGCTGGAGCGGGCCGCGAACCCGAGTTCGACGAGCCGGGCGTGCATCGCGTCGACGTCGTCGACATAGAGGCACAGGTGGCCCGCGCCGTAGTCGCACGGCCGCGACGCCGCCGACAGCCGCTCGATCCCGACGTACTCGAGGAGCTCGACGTAGCCCCCGCCCGGGACGTGGAGGTACACGGCCCGGATGTGCTGGAACTCGAGGTCGAGGACCTCGCGCAGGTACGGCGCGTCGAGGATGCGGTCGAAGGCCTGCTCGAGGCCCAGACCGTCGCGGTAGAAGACGAGCGAGCGGTCCATGTCGCGGACCGTGATGCCGCCGTGGAAGAACCCGGTGACGGCCGCCATCGTCAGGCGACGGTCGAGCGGTCGGTGATGCGCCGGCCGACCGTGTGGCGCTCGACGTAGTCGGCGTCGAACTCGATGCCGAAGCCGGGCCGCTCCGGGAGGGTGTAGCGGCCGCCGGCGATGCGCGAGGCCATGTCGGAGAGGCGCCAGAAGAACGGGTCGCGCTCCTCGTCGAAGCACTCGACGAACGTGTGGTCCGGCACGCTCGCAAGCAGGTGCGACGACACCTGCGGCTCCTCGTGGTGGCCGACCTCGACCCCGAACGCCGCGGCCATGCCGGCCGCCTTGCGCCAGATCGTCGGGCCGCCGGCCCACGAGGCGTCGAAGTTCGACACGTCGATGGCGCCGTCCATCATCAGGTCGCGGATGCCGCGCAGGGTCGTCTCGCTCTGGCCGGCGCAGACGGGGATGCCCGTCTGGTAGCGGACGTCGCGCATCCAGCGCCGGTCGTTCGTCCAGCGCACGGGCTCCTCGAACCAGCGGATGTCGAGGTCCGCGACGAGCCGGCCGAACTCGACGGCGGCCTGGCGGTCGTAGCCCTGGTTGGCGTCGACCATGAGCGTGAACGACGGGCCGGCGGCCTCGCGCGCGGCTCGCACCCGGACGGCGTCCTCGGCCGGGGTCTTCCCGCCGACCTTGAACTTCATCCCGGCGAAGCCCTGCTCGCGATAGCGCGCGATCGTCGTCCCGATCTCGTCGAGCGACAGGTGGTAGTAGCCGCCGATGATGCTGATCGGCAGGGCGTCCGTGGTGCTCCCCCACAGCCGGTGCAGCGGCAGCCCGACCGCTCGACCGAAGACGTCCCACACGGCGGTGTCCAGGCAGGCGATCGCCTGGAGCGCCAGGCCGCGATCGCGGAGGATGTCGTTGGTCGCGGGCTCCATCGCCCGCCACGCCCCCTCCGGGTCCGCGGCGCTCCGGCCGATGAGCCGCGGGGCCAGCTCGTCGTGGATGATGCCGACGATGAGGTCCTGCTCGGCGTCCGTGTCGCCGGTGTAGATCTCCGACGTCACGCCATCGGAGGTGGAGACCCGGGCCACGATCGTGCAGCGGTTGTCCATGCTGTACGCCGAGCCGGTGAACCGCCGGCCGAGTGGGGCGCGGACCGCCAGGGTCTCGACCCGCTCGATGATGAGGTCGTCGCGACCCACCGACGGGATCGACCGCGTCGGGCCGGCGGAGGTCGTCACCGCCCGACGCTCGCCCGGGCCGCCGCCGCGATGCCCTCGGCCGATGGCAGGACCTCATCCTCGAGCGGCGGCGTGTACGGGATCGGGAGGTCGTCGGGGAGGCTGACGCGGCGGGGGGCGCTCGCCCATCGGACGCCATCGATCGTCAGCTGCGAGATGACCGTGGCGCCCCAGCCCGCGGCGTGGACCTGCTCCTCGGCGACGACGACCCCGCCCGTCTTCTCGACGGACGCGCGGACGGTCGGCAGGTCGAGCGGCCGGAGCCAGCGCAGGTCGATGACCTCCGCCTCGATGCCGTCGGCCGCGAGCTGCTCGGCGGCGGCCAGGGCGCGCTCGACCATGAGCAGCGTCGCGACGATCGTGACGTCGCTGCCGCTCCGGACGACCGCCGCCTTGCCGATCTCGGCGACCTCGTTGCGATCGACCGGGCCCTTGCGGCCGTACAGGAGCTTGTGCTCGTAGAAGATCGTCGGGTTGTCGTCGGCGATCGCCGCGCGCAGGAGGCTGTACGCGGATCCCGGCGACGAGGCGGTGACGACCCGGAGCCCCGGCAGCTGCATGTACCAGCTCTCGCCCGTCGCGGAGTGCTGGGTGCCGAACCGGCCGCCGCCGCCGCTCATCGACCGGACGGTGACCGGGACCGAGGTCTGGCCGCCGGACATGTAGCGGTACTTCGGCAGCTGGTTGACGATCGCGTCCCCGGCCGTGGGCAGGAAGTCGGCGAACATGATCTCGACGATCGGGCGCAGCCCGAGCAGGCTCATCCCGAGCGCCACGCCGATGAACCCGTTCTCGCAGATCGGGGTGTTGCGCACCCGGGCCGCGCCGTACTTCTCGAGGAGGCCGGCGTTCGTCTTGAAGACGCCGCCGTCCGCGGCGACGTCCTCGCCCATGAGCAGGACGGCCTCGTCCCCGGCCATCGCGTCGTCCATGGCCGCGTTGATCGCCTCGCGATAGGTCAGCTCGGTGGCGCCGGAGGTCTCGGCCGGGGCCGCGTCAGTCTGCGTAGACATACGGGCGGGTCTCCTCGAGGGTCGGGTACGGAGCGGCGGCCGCGCGCTCGGCGGCCGCGTCGATCTCGGCCTGGATCTCGGACCGGATCTCGACGTGGTCGTTGGGGCCGATCGTGCCGGCCTCGACGAGCTACGCGCCGAGGAGGTCGATCGGGTCGCGGGCCTTCCACGCATCGAGCTCGCCCTCGGGCCGGTACTTCGCGGGATCGCTCCGGCTGTGGCCGCGGTAGCGGTACGTCTTCATCTCGAGGAGCGTCGGGCCGCCCCCGCCACGCGCCCGCTCGACGGCCTCGGACGTCGCCGCGTGGACGACATCGACGTCCTGGCCGTCGACGACGATGCCCGGGAAGCCGAACGGGTCCGCCCGGCGGGCGAGGTCGTCGATCGGGGTGGTCGAGCGCAGCGGGCTGTACTCGCCGTACAGGTTGTTCGTGATGATGAACACGACCGGCGCCTTCCAGACGGCCGCCATGTTCAGCGCCTCGTGGAACGTGCCGATGTTCGTCGCCCCGTCGCCGAAGAATGTCAGCGCGACGTTCGGCTTGCCCTGCATCTGGAAGGCGACCGCCGCCCCGACCGCGATCGGCAGC
The DNA here is from genome assembly GCA_046566045.1 of Candidatus Limnocylindria bacterium. Taxonomy (GTDB): domain Bacteria; phylum Chloroflexota; class Limnocylindria; order Limnocylindrales; family CSP1-4; genus SPCO01. Next base: position 3,829 of record JBKHXL010000115.1, on the reverse strand, counting down.
CCGGCGCCGACGATGGCGTTCGCGCCGATGTTGCCCTTCGTGAAGTCGATGAGGTGCGTCGAGCCGCCGACCCCGCCCGAGCCGCCGGTCCGGCGGCCCATGAGCTCGGCGAACGCCGTCTCGGGCTCCATCCCGAGCGCGAGCGCCTCGCCGTGGCCGCGGTAGGTGTTCGTCTGGACGTCGCCGGGCCGCATCGCCGCGATCGCGCCGACGGACACGGCCTCCTGGCCCTGGCAGAGGTGGGTGGTGCCCGAGATCAGGCCCCCCATGAACAGCTCCTGGACCTTCTCCTCGAACAGCCGGATCCGGACCATCGTCCGGTACCAGTCGAGGTGCCGGTCCTCCGGCGTGGCGTCGGCCATGGTGGGCTCCTCCCGGTGCTTGACGGACCGTGCCCGCGCGGCGGTACCGTTTCCAGTTTCGATTGCGTATCGTGGCACCGCGGGCATCCGAGCGTCAACCCACACGGTACCCGTCCGGGCTGTGATAGGGTGCGCTGCAACCGTTACTGGAACGCCTCGTCCAGCGAGCGCCGCGGGGGTCGGGTCGCCGCTCGGACACCATCGGGAGGTCGGGCGTGAACGACCAGCGCTGGGCCGATGCGCGTCGCCGTCGCGCGAGCATGCGGGAGGTGGCCGACCTGGCCGGCGTCGCGATCAGCTCGGTGTCGCGCGTCCTGTCCGGCCATCCGGACGTCAGCGGCGACATGCGCGAGCGGGTGCTCGATGCGGTCCGCCAGCTCGAGTACGAGCCGGACTTCCTGGCCCAGAGCCTGCGTCGCGGCGCGACGCTGTCGGTCGGCTGGGTCATCGGCGACATCTCGAACCCGCTCATGGCCTCGATGACGTCGGGCGCCGAATCGGTGCTGCGGGCGTCGGGCTACTCGATGCTGCTGATGAACTCGGAGAACGACCCGAAGCTCGACGCGGCCCACATCCGGTTCTTCCAGACGCGCCGGGTCGACGGCATGATCCTGTCGCTCGCGAGCGAGCTGGAGCCAGCCACCCTCGAGGTCCTCGGCCAGGTCGACGTGCCGATCGTCCTCGTCGACCGCGAGGTCCCGGCGGACATCGCCGCGTCCGGGGTCCGCAACGACCACCGGCCGGGTATCCGCGCCGCCGTCGAGCATCTGGTCGACCTCGGCCACCGGCGGATCGCGCTCATCACCGGCGCCCTCGACCTGTGGCCGGTCCGCGAGCGGATCGCCGGCATGCACGACGCGGTCGCCGGCCGCGGCATCCCCGACGAGACGATCACGCTCACCGGGTCGCTGTCGGCGGAGCACGGCGAGGCCGCGACCGAGGAGATCCTCCGGATGTCGCCGCGCCCGACCGCGATCATCGCCGGCGGCAACCAGGTCCTCGCCGGGTGCGTGCGGGCGCTGGCACGCCACGACGTCCGCATCCCGGAGGACATGTCGTTCGTGACCTGCGACGAGGTCGCGCTCTCGGAGCTGCACTCGCCGCCGATCGCCTCGGTCGGGCGCGACACGGTCGCGCTGGGACGGATCGCGGCCGAGCTGCTGCTCAAGCGGATCACCGGCTCGAACGAGCCTGAGACGGTCGTGCTGCCGACCGCATTCACGCCGCGCGCGTCGTGCGCGCCGCCGCCCGCGGGAAGCTAGGCCGCTGGCCCCGGCTACAGGCCCTTGACCCGCTCCGCCGATCCGCTCGCCGCGCTGCGGTAGGCCGCCTCGAGGATCTCGACCGTCCGCGCACCCAGCTCGGCGGGGGAGTTGTTGTCGAAGTCGCGCCCGGCTCCCGCGGCGACGAGCGCCTCGATCGGCCCGATGCAGTCGTACAGGCCGGCGTCGGCCGCGAGCGGGACGCGCACGTCGTCCTCCGGCGAGCGGTAGCGCCACAGGAGGTTGTCGCGTAGGTCGAGGTGGAACATCCCCTTGGAGCCGACGACCCGGACCTCGACCGCGTGCCGGTTGTTCGCGCCGCCGAGGTGGCTGGACGCGCCCGACAGCGTGCCGATCGCGCCGTTCGTGTAGCGGATCGCGGCCGCGTCGTGGAGCTCGACCTTCGCGTCGAGCGGCGCGTTCATGAACGCGAAGACGTCCTGCCCGCGCAGGTCGGTGAGCCACAGCGAGACCCCGAGCAGGTGCGTGAGCTGGGCCTGGCCGTAGCCGCCGCCCGAGGTCTCGGGCCGCGACCAGGTGTCGGGCTGCGGGATGTACTCGGGCGCGGCGTCAGGGTAGGCGCCGGTCTCGGACAGCAGCTCGCGGGTCACCGAATCCATGTGCAGCGCGACGTGCTCGATCTCGCCGACGCCGCCGTCCTCGTGCATCATCTGGTGCGCCTGGATGACCATCGGCCGGTAGTTCCAGCCGTAGGCGAGGATGAGCGACTTCCCCGTCCGGCGCGCGGTCTCGTCGAGATCCCAGGCGTGGTCGGGGTCGATCGTGAACGGCTTCTCGCACATGACGTGGGCGCCGGCCTCGAGGGCCGCCTTGCTCTGCTCCCAGTGATATCCGGGCGGGCTGCCCACGACGACGATGTCCGGACGCTCCTCGATGACGTCGCGCCAGTCGGTCGTCGCCTTCGCGAAGCCGAACGTGTCGCGGATCTTCTCGAGCAGGTCCGGGTTGCGCCGGTTGACGATGACGAACTCGACCTCGTCGCGGTGGTTCGCGAGATTGGGAAGGTGCGAGCTGACGGTCCAGGACCCGGCCCCGATGACGCCGAGGCGCAGCTTCGCCATGGTGCGCGACTCCTTTCGCGGGCCGTCCCGGCGGACGGCGTCCGGTTGACGGCGCGGAACGGCGACGACTACGATGGCCGTCGGGTGGAAACGAGTCTGGAAAGCATATCACCCGGCCATTCCCGCCGGCGCCACCGCGGCGTTCCCGCCCGTCCAGCAGGGTCGAAAGGAGCCCCGTCACGGTGAGCAAGGTCCAGACGGTCGAGGCCATCCCGGTCTCCTACCCGGAACCCAACGACTTCGACGCGCTCCGTCACCTGTGCCTCGTCAAGATCACGACCGACGACGGCGTGGTCGGCTGGGGCGAATCGATCACCCAGTTCCCCGAGGCGAACTTCGCCGTCAAGGCGATCATCGAGGGGATGGCCGAGCGGGTCGTCGGCAAGGACCCGCTCGACAACGTCGCCATCTGGCACTCGCTGCGCGACCAGATGTGGTGGTACGGCTACAACGGCGGGATCGCGAGCTACGCCGTGGCCGCCATCGACATCGCGCTGTGGGACATCAAGGGCCAGCTCCTCGGCGTGCCCGTCGTCCAGCTGCTGGGCGGCGCGGTCCACGAGAAGCTGCCGGCGGTCGCGTCTAGCCACGCCCACTACGAGGACATCGACCGGATGGTCGAGGAGGCCCAGGAGTGGGTCGCCCCCGGGATGCACGGCCTGAAGGTCGGGCTCGGCAAGCGGGGCAACGCGCGGCTCGGCTACGAGCACGACCGCGACGTCGAGTACATGAAGAAGATGCGCGAGGGCCTGCCTGGGAAGTGGATCATGCTCGACTGCGGCTGGAACGTGAAGTGGGACGTCAAGACCGCGATCCGGCGCGTCCAGGCCTTCGAGGAGTACGACCTCCACTGGATCGAGGAGCCGCTCGGGGCGTGGGATCCGGAGGGCTACGCGAACCTGCGCTCCAAGACGACGTCGCTCATCGCGTACGGCGAGAAGGAGTGGAACCTCGACGGGTTCGAGCGGGTGCTCTCGACCGGGACGGTGGACGTCGTCGGCATCGACCCCGGTCGGGCGGAGGGCATCACCGGCTTCAAGCGGGCCGTCGAGCGCATCGAGTACTACCGTCGTCAGGCGAACGCGCACTGCTGGTCGTCGGCGATCGTCACGGCCGCCAGCCT
>JBKHXL010000114.1:0-11621 GCA_046566045.1 Candidatus Limnocylindria bacterium | reverse complement strand
GCCGCGCTGATCGTCCGTTCCAGCGAGCCGACGTCGGCGTGCTCCATCGCCAGGTGGACCTCGACCGGAACCGTACACTCCATCCCGAGCCCCTCTCCACGTGCTCATGTCAGATACCAGCAGCGTGAACGATGGGGCTCACCTCGTTCCGGCCGGCCCAGCACAGACGTTGGGATGCTTACACCGCACCGGACCCACCTGTACGTACCTCGCCCGCAGGGCGTATCCTCCCGATTCCGTGCGACCCAGACGGTTGGTCGTAGGGCCGGTGCTCACCGCCGCCCTCGCCCTGGTCGCGCTGCCGGGACTGAGCACTTCCCACGCCACGAGCGTGATGGAGCCCCTTCCGGTCGGCGCGTTCCAGCCGATCTCGATCCCCGCGTCACCGCCCGACGGCCCGGACGGCCCGATCGAGCTGGATGGTCGCCGCGCGTCCGCTGCGGCGCTCGACGAGGTGACGCCGCTGATCGATCCCGGTGACGACGTCGTGGGCGGCCCCGACGGGCGGGACCGGCTCGACCAGCCCGACGCCTCGCGCCGATCCGAGCGCAAGCCGCCGCTCTACTCGCTGACCGGCAAGGCCACGTTCTACGACGCGGGCTACACGGCGATGCGCCTCCCGCGCGGCACGATCGTCGTCATCTGTGGCGACGGCGGCTGCATCGAGCGCACGATCACGGACTGGGGACCGGTCAGCGAGGAGCGCATCGTGGACCTCTACCGGCCGGACTTCTTCGACATCTGCGGCTGTCCGTGGTGGAGCGGGGTGGTGGACGTCACCGTCCACGTGTACTGAGCCGCGACCCCGCCGGACCCGCCGGGTCCGCTCGCGGTATCCTTGCCAGCGACCCTTCGGCCGCGGCCCCGTGAGGCCGCCCGTGAGGCCCCGTGAGGCCGGGAAGGAGCGATGAGCGGACGCCGGATCATGACCGCCGACGAGATCCGTCGAGCGACGATCCGCCTTTCCCACGAGATCGTCGAGAAGCAGGCCGGCACCGACGGCCTGATGCTCGTCGGCATCCAGCGTCGCGGCGTGCCCCTCGCCCGGCGGATCGCCGCGTCGATCCAGGAGCACGAGGGCGTCGAGATCCCGGTCGGAGCGCTCGACATCACGTTCTACCGCGACGACCTCTCGATGGTGGCCCAGCAGCCCGTGGTCAAGGGCACGGAGCTGCCCGACGGCATCGACGGGCGGACGATCATCCTCGTCGATGACGTCCTGTACACCGGGCGCACGATCCGGGCTGCGATGGACGCGCTCATCGATTTCGGGCGGCCGCAGGCGATCCGCCTGGCCGTGCTCGTGGATCGCGGCCATCGCGAGCTGCCCATCCGGGCCGACCACGTCGGCAAGAACGTACCGACGTCGCGCGAGGAGTCGGTCCGCGTCCACCTCGAGGAGACCGACGGCGAGGACGAGGTCGAGATCGAGCGCATCCTCGACGCGCCGACCGCCACCCGCGCGGGCGAACCGGTCGCGTGACCGACGTGGCTGACCCGGCCGCCACGGCCGATCCGTCGGCCGACATCGCCGTCCCGTCCGTGGACGCGGCACCGGAGACCCAGGACGTCGGCTGGCGGCATCGCCACCTGCTCGACGTGGACGCGCTCACGGCCGCCGACCTCGATCTCGTGATGCGCACCGCCGACGCCATGCGCGAGGTCCTCGCCCGGCCGATCGCCAAGGTCCCGGTCCTGCGCGGCCGGAATGTCACGATCCTGTTCTACGAGGCGTCGACCCGGACACGGGTCAGCTTCGAGATGGCGGCCAAGAATCTGAGCGCCGACGTGACGAACATCGCGGCCTCGACGTCGTCCGTGGCGAAGGGGGAGTCGCTGGTCGACACCGTGCGCACGATCGAGGCGCTCGGCGCCGGGATGCTCGTGATGCGCCACTCGGTCAGCGGCGCGCCGTATCTCGCGGCCGAGACGTTCCGGGGCAGCGTGCTCAACGCGGGCGACGGCTGGCACGCCCACCCGACCCAGGCGCTGCTGGACCTGTACACCATGTGCGGGCGCCTGCCCGGCGGATCCGTGGCCGGACGCAAGATCGTGATCCTCGGCGACGTGCTGCACTCGCGGGTCGCCCGCTCGAACATCTGGAGCCTGACTGCCGCCGGCGCCGACCTGTGGCTGTGCGCCCCGCCGACGCTGCTGCGCGGCTTCGAGGCGTGGGCCGGACGCGGTGCCGCGGCCGGCCGGCGGTTCACGGTCACCTCGGACGTCTCGGCTGCGCTGCGCGACGCGGATGTGGTCATGGCCCTGCGCATCCAGCGCGAGCGGATGGCCTCCGGCCTGCTGCCATCGCTGCGCGAGTACGCGGCACGCTACGGGCTGACCGCCGCTCGCCTCGCGGGGGCGAAGCCCGGCGCCCTCGTCATGCACCCGGGGCCGATGAACGAGGGCGTCGAGATCGCCGCCGACGTGGCCGCCGGCGCCCAATCGGTCATCACCGACCAGGTCACCAACGGCGTGGCCATCCGCATGGCGCTGCTGTACCTGCTGGCGGGGGTCGCCCGCGCATGAGCGAGGCCGACGCCGGCGCCGCGCTCGAGATCAGCCGCGCCTGGGTGGTGGACCCGGCATCGGGTCGGGAGGGCCCGGGCGGGCTCGTCGTCGAGGACGGGGTGGTGTCGGCGGTGACGTGGCTGGAGGGCCCGGATGCCGAGGGCGTCGACGACCGCGGCATCATCGTCGTGCCCGGCTTCATCGACCTGCACGCGCACCTGCGCGAGCCCGGCAACGAGGACGCCGAGACCATCGCCACCGGCCTCGCGGCGGCCGCGCACGGCGGCTTCACCACGGTCTGCGCGATGCCCAACACGACGCCCGCCCTCGACGAGCCGTCGGTGCTGGCCCGCGTGCGTGGCGCGGCGGCCGCGGCCGGATCGCCGGTCGAGCTGCTGGCCCACGGAGCGGTCACGGTCGGGCGGGCCGGCGCCACGCTGGCGGCGCTCGGCGAGCTCGCCGACGCCGGGGTGGTCGGGTTCAGCGACGACGGATCACCGGTCCGCTCCGCCCTGATCCTGCGCAACGCCCTGGCCTACGTGGGCGCGCTCGGGCTGCCGATCGTGGACCACCCGGAGGACGCGACCCAGACCGACGGCGCCGAGGCGAACGAGGGGTACGTGGCCACGGTCCTCGGCCTGCGGGGCTGGCCGGCCGCGGCCGAGGCGGCCGCCGTCGCTCGGGCGGTGGCGGTGCTGGCCGAGGTCGTCGCGGACGTGCCGGGCGCTCGCCTGCACGTCACGCACGTCTCCACGGCGGCTTCGCTGGCGCTCATCCGGCGCGCGAAGGCCGATGGCCTGCCGATCACGTGCGACATCACGCCGCATCACCTCGCGCTTACCGACGAGTGGGTGGCGGGCGCGCGGCGATACGCCTGGGACGCGGGCCCGGACGCCGACCCATGGCGCGACGACGCCATCGTGGCGGCGCCGTACGCATCGGCCACCCGGGTCAACCCGCCGCTCCGGACGCCGGCCGACGCGCTGGCCTGCCTTGCCGCGCTGCGCGACGGCACGGCCGACGCCATCGCCACCGACCACGCGCCGCACACCGAGGTCGACAAGGCGGTCGAGTTCGGCCAGGCCGCCAACGGGATCAGCGGCATCGAGACGGCGATCGGGCTCGTCCTCGCCGCCGTGGATGCCGGCGAGCTGGAGCTCCTGCGCGCGGTCGAGGCGCTGACGGTCGGGCCTGCCGGCGTACTCGGCGGGCGGACGCGCCGTGCCGGCTCGGTCGGGCTGGTGGAGGGAGCGCCGGCGGACCTCGTGGTCATCGATCGATCGGCGTCGTGGACGGTGACGGCCGCCGACCTCGCATCACGCGGCAAGAACTCGCCCCTGCTCGGGATGGCCCTGCCCGGCTGTGTCCTCCTCACCCTGGCCGCCGGCCGGATCGCCTACGAGGCGCCCGACCTCGACTGAGCCGGCGATCAGACGCGGATGACGTCCAGGCCCGGCACGTCCACGTAGTCCGCGTCCTGCGTCACGACCGGCACGCCGAGGGCCATCGCGGTCGCGGCGATCCACGAGTCGTTGATCGGCATCGATCGGCCGCTCGTCCGCAGCGACCCGCGAGGCAGGGCCAGGCCTCGGCGACGGGCTGCGTCGCCGCGACGAGATCGAGCCGAGAATGGCAACGGCCCGGCCCGGACCGGACCGCCCCGGCCCGGACCGGACCGCCAGCCCGCCGGCCGCTCCGTGCGTGGGAGGCTGCAGATCGAGGTCGAGGGGTTCAGGTGCGCCCTCCTCGGGCCCTGGGCGCGCTTTGTATGCACGGAAACGGTCCGAGGCGGAGCATCGAAGGGGCTACAGGGCAGTTCTGCAGTCTCCGAAGCACGGTCGGAAGGGAGTAGGCGCCGGCCCGCCCGACTGCTCGCCCTGCCTGCCGGGCGTCAGCCGGGGCTCACCGGCTGCCGCCTCGATGACCGGCGGCCACCGCCTCAGCCGTCGATGCCGGAGGCGAGGATCTCGCCGTTCGCGGCGAGCACGGACCAGCCGACGCGGCGCGGCGCCGTGTCGCCCGCCAGCGTATCCACCGGGTTGCCGTCGCGGACCATCAGGCGCACGTACCAGACGGACGGATCGTCGCCGTCAGTGAGTTGCAGCGCGCGCCGGGCTCGACCGGCTGCCTCGGCGTCGATGCGCGACAGGGTCGAGAGCGCCACGAACCCGTGACTGAGCACGACCGTGCCGCCGGGCAGCGCGGCCGAGACGCGGGCCCGGATGTCCGCCGACTCGAGGGTCTCGCCGGTCGCTCCCGCGTCGCGCACGAAGGCCGGCAAGTCCCACGACGCGGCCGTCACGACCCGCTCGATGGCGAACGCCTCGTTCGGGTGGCGGAAGCTCGTTCGCGGGTCGGCCAGGCGAGGGTCGTCGAAGCGACCGAGGAGCACGACCGCGATCGGCACCAGCTCCTGGTCGCCGATGTCGGGCAGGCGGACGCCCGGCATCACCGCCGGGTGGAGGTGGAACATCTCGCGCGGCCCGGCCCACTCGATCGAGCCGTGGAGCCGGACGAGCAGCTGTTCGTGCGTGTCGGCCAGGAGCGTCGGGCGGATGCACAGCTCGATCGGGTCGAGGACACAGTCGGTCGGGTCGGGCTGGATGGTCAGCCAGCCCTTGATGGCGACCATCTCGTCGCCGACCTGGCCGGCACGCCGCCGCTCGAGCGTCTGCTCCACCGTCCTCGTGTGCAGGCCCAGGAGTCGCGGCGGGAACGCCACCGGCTCGGGACTGGCGCTCGGCGACGGGTCCGCGCGCAGCGACGGGGCAGGGCTCGCCGCCGGGGAGGGGAGGACCGCGTCCGAGCGGGGTGATGACGGGGGGCCGGGCTCGGCCGGGTTGCGGCCGAGCGAGCCGGACGCGACGGTCGCCAGCAGGATCGCGATCGGGGCCGCGATCGCCACGAGCAGGCGCGCCCGACCGGCTCGGGCGGGCGGCAGCGCTGGTGTCGGTTCGACGAGCATCGGCACCCCTGGGATCACGGGCCGGTCCGTGGGCAGCGTAGCGCGTTCCGCTCCGGTACCCTCGCGGCGATGCCGCCGACCGCGCCGCTGAACCCCGACTACGAGCGACGACCGTTCTGGCAGGCGTCGATGGCCGCGCTGCCCGACCGGTCCGGGCGCGCCCTCCCGGAACGCACCGACATCGTCGTCATCGGCGGCGGCTATGCCGGCATCAACGCGGCACGCGAACTCGCCACGCGTGGTGTCGCGGTCACCCTGCTGGAGGCGCACACCCTGGGCTGGGGCGCGTCCACGCGCAACGGCGGGATCGTCCATGCCGGCTACAAGTGGAGCGCCCCGCAGCTCGTCAGGCGCTACGGCGCCGAGACGGGCCGGGCCCTGTACGCGGAGACGCTCGAGTCGTACCGGCTGGTCAAGCAGCTCATCGACGACTACGCGATCGACTGCGACTTCCGAGAGGTCGGCCACCTCGAGCTGGCCTACGCGCCGGCCCACGTCACCGAGCTCGAGCATGCGCGGGACGCGCTGGCCACCGTGGGCGTGGCGTCGCACCTCGTGCCGCGCGACCGGATCCACGAGGAGATCGGCACCGACGCCTACTACGGCGCCCTGGTCGTCGAGGGCAGCGGGCTGCTCCACCCGGGGCGCTACTTCGCCGGGCTGGCCGCCGCCGCCGACCGCGCCGGGGCCGACCTGCACGAGGGCGTCCGGGCCCGCTCGATCCGCCGCGGGGCGGATGGCCGCTTCCGCGTCGAGACGACGCGCGGCACGATCCAGGCCCGGGACGTTTTCGTGGCGACCAACGGCTACACCGATGGGGTCGTGCCCTCGCTGCGCCGGCGGATCATGGGCATCGGCTCGTTCATCATCGCCAGCGAGCCGCTGCCGGAGGCGCTCGTCCGGGAGCTGTCACCGAAGGGCCGCTCGTTCTTCGACACGAAGAACTTCCTGTACTACTGGCACGTCGCGGCCGATCGGCGGATGGTGTTCGGTGGGCGCGCCTCGTTCCGCCCGACGTCGATCGACCAGACGGCCCGCATCCTGTGGGAGGGCCTGCTCGAGGTCCACCCGCAGATGGCCGCCTACCGGATCGAGTACGCCTGGGGCGGCAACGTCGGGTTCACCTTCGACCGGATGCCGCACGTCGGGAGGACGCGCGACGGCGTGGCCTACGCCCTCGGCTGCTGCGGGACCGGGGTCGCCCTGATGACCCATCTCGGGACGAAGGTCGGGGCCTGGCTGGCGGGCGGCGAGGCGCCGGCCCTCACGCGTCTGCGATTCCCGCTGGTGCCGGCGCCGTACGAGGGCCGGCCGTGGTTCCTGCCGTTCGTCGGCGAGTGGTACCGCCTGCAGGACAGGCTGGCGGCGCGAGGTCGTCACGCGCCATAGCGACCGGGGTCCGCACCGCCACCGTGACGGCCACGACCGACCTGCGCTGCCTGGTCATGACCCTGTGGGACTTCCGCGCCTTCGTCCAGGGCGACCCCGAGGTCGCCTGGAGGATGCTCGAGCACGTCGGCGCCATGCTCCACGCCAGGAGCTGAGCGGGATCCTCAGCCGGCCGCCAGTCGGCGGAGCGTCGCCAGGAGCCGGTCGATGTCGTCCTGCGTGGCGAGGTAGTTCACGATCCCGGCCCGGAGCCACGTCGCGCCCCGCAGGCGCGTCGTCGTCAGCCACCCATCGCCCGACCGCTCGAGGGCGGCCTGCAGCGCATCCTGGTGCGCATCGAGCGCCGCCGGGTCACCCGCCAGCCCGGCCGGCACGTGGCGGAAGCAGACCACCGACAGGTCCGGCACCGCGGGCAGTGCCTCGAGGTCGTCGGCCTCCGCACAGTGGCGCGCGAGGTACGCGGCGAGGTCGTCGTTGGCCTCGATCAGCCGGCCGAAGCCCGTCGTGCCGAGGTGCTTCCAGGTCATCCACAGCTTGAGCGCGCGCCAGCGGCGCGTCCCCTCGAACGACAGCTTGTAGAAGTTGAGCTGGTCGCCGTGATCGTCGTGGGCGTCGCGATCGTCGCGATCGTCGTGGGCGTCGCGTCCGTGATCGTGGCGTCCGTGGTCGTCGCTCCCGCCGCCCGTCGCCGCCTCGCCGCCGCGGTAGTACTCGGGCGCGCGGCCGCCGAAGACCGCCGCGAGGGCGCGTCGATCGCGCACCAGCAGCCCGCCGATGTCGTAGGCCTGGAAGAACCACTTGTGCGGGTCGACCGTGACCGAATCGGCCCGCTCAAGATCGGGCAGGCGGCCGCGGTCGCGCCTGGACAGGCGGACGGCGCCGCCGTACGCGGCGTCGACGTGCAGCCACAGGTCCTCGCCCGCGGCGAGGTCGGCCAGCTCGCCGATGGCATCGATCGTCCCGGTGTTCGTGGACCCGGCGACGGCTGCGACGGCGAACGGGGTCAGGCCGGCGGCCCGATCGCGCGCGACCGCCGACGCCACCTCGCCTCCGCGAAGCCGGAAGGCGTCGTCAGCCGGCAGGACGACCAGGGTCTCGCGCGGGAACCCGAGCTCGTCGAGCGCCCGGGCGATCGAGAAGTGCGTCTGGTCGCTGGTGTAGACGCGGGCACCCTCGAGCGCCGCGCCGCGGGGTGGCCCGTCGGTGCCGCGCAGGCGCCCAAGGTGGAGATCGCGGGCCAGGGTCATGGCCATGAAGTTGGCCATCACCCCGCCGCTGGTCAGCAGGCCGAAGCTCGCGTCCGGGTCGTACCCGACGAGGTCGCACAGCCAGCGCACGACCTCCTCCTCGACGAAGGCGGCGACCGGCCCGGCGTGCCAGACGTCGACGCCCTGGTTCGTCATCTGGGCCAGCAGCTCGCCCATCATCGACATCGGCAGCGGCGGCGGGGTGAAGTACCCGAACTGGCGCGGATGCTGGCTGTTCATCAGGCCGCCGGCGATGCGGGCCTCGAACTCGGCGATCACCTCGTCGGCGCGCATCGGGGCCTCCGGCGCCGGGGCGGGTCGGCCGTCGGACGGGGCGTAGAAGCGGCGCCGGAGCTCGGCGTATCCGCTCGGGTCGCCCATCGCCCGCTCGACCGCGATGCCGTACAGGTAATCGAGGGCGGCCGTCCACGTCCGCGTCCCGAGCGCCGCCAGCGCAGCGCGGGAGGTGGCGGCGTCGTGATAGGCGATGAGCTCGGGCTCGGGATGCCAGTCGAGCCGGGGCGGTTCGGGGTCGCGGTCCATCGCGGGCGATGGTAGCGGCCCGCTGCCGTATCGTTCGCCCATGACCGACGACGCGCCCGAGATCGATCTCGCGACCCACGACCCGGTCGGCCGGGACCGGCTCATCGCCGCGCTCGAGCCGCTCGGCATCGACTACGAGCTGTTCGCCTGCGACCCAGCCCTGGCCGACACGGCCGCGTTCTGCGCCGCCTACGGGTTCGCGCCCGAGGACTCGGCCAACACCATCCTGGTCATCGGCAAGAGCGATCCGCCGCGCTACGCCGCGTGCGTCGTCCTGGCCCCCCACCGGCTCGACGTCAACCGTGCGGTGCGCGACCGCCTCGGCACGCGCAGGGCGTCGTTCGCGCCGAGCGAGTCGACGCGCGAGATCACCGGCATGGAGATCGGCGGCGTGACCGTGTTCGGGCTGCCGGCCCATCTGCCGATCTGGGTGGACGCCCGGGTGATGGGCCGCGAGCGGATCGTGGTCGGTGGCGGGTCGCGCTCATGGAAGGTGCTCCTGGCGCCCGACGCCCTCGCCTCGCTGCCGGGCGTCGAGGTCGTCGAGGGGCTGGCCACGGAGCCGCCCCCAGCGGCCTGAGTCGCCGTCCCGTATCGTGGCCGGGTGAGCGACGACCCGACCCCTCCCCGGCGGCCGCGCGCCTCCGGGCCCGTCCAGTACAAGGGCCAGGACCTCGAGGCCGAGCGCGGCCCGGGCCTGGGCTGCTTCCGTTTCCAGCTCATCGTGCTGGCGGTCTTCGTGGTGCTGACCCCGCTGAGCGTCTCGTGGCGCTGGCCCGCGGCCGTCAGCACGGCGCTGCTGTTCGCGGTCATCCTGCTGCTGCTGATCACCGGCCAGACGATCATCTTCCTGCTTCGCCTGGTCGCCGCCGATCGGCGCGGACGGCGGCGGCCGCTGGGGAGTGCCACGCCAACGGTCGGGGAGCTGGAGGATGCCGCCGCGCTGTCGACGCTGGCGCGCGCGCCTGGCAACGGTGCGCCGCCGACGCCGCCCGCCGACGCGGGGGCCCTGGCCGATCCGCCGCCGGCCGTCGACGGGCCTCGACCGGACGAGTCGCCGCGCGCCTGACCCGCCTCGAAGCCCCGGAGCGGGCGGCCAGGCTCCAGGGGCACCAGCCGCCGTGGTGCCCCGGCCCCGGTCGCTGGATGGCCGGTCTCGGAACGGTATGGCCGGTCTCGGCCCCGTGCGTGGCAGCGCTTGCACCGGGAGAACGGTATGTCGCCGGATCGGCCCGATCGCGGCTCGCGAGCCTCGCCTACCGGCCATCGCGTTCCACGGGTGAGATCCCTGCCAGGCCTGGGTCGGATCCCAGGACGTGGCGAGACGTGGTGAGACGTGGTCGCCGCCCGCCCAGCGCCCCCCAGACCTCGCCCCCGCGCACACGGCCCATGCGACAATGGCCCGGCCATGCCCGTCCTCGCCACCTACTTCAGCGTCCGCCGGGGCCGAGACCCGTTCTTCAAGTTCTTCATGCGGACGATCTTCCCGAAGCAGATGCGCGAGTACGAGCAGCGCTTCGGGATCCGGCTGATCGGCTGGTACAACGTGGCCCATGGCTGGGACTTCGACAACGTGATCCTGCTGGACCTGCCCGACTACGCGACCCTCGACCGGCTCGAAGCCGACGAGGCCACTCGCGCCCTGGGGCATCGGGCCGGCGAGTGGATCTTCGAACGGCATCACTCGATGTTCCTCCGGGAGCGGATGGGCACCGACCTCGACTACCATCCCTGACCCGATGAGGACGACCATCCGATGAGCATGCGACGCGAGAATCTGCCACCCGGCGACGAACCGAACGGACGGAGGCGAACCATGGATACGGGCCGCAACGACCTGCTCGGTGAGATCGCGGCCGACGCCGCCCTGGAGCGTTCCGATTTCCTGGTCCAGTCGACCGACCAGCTGCGCCGGTTCCTCGATCGGCACAAGGAGCGCATCGCGGCGTACGGCGGGCTGACCCTCATCGACGACGAGCCCGACTACCTGTCGATCGCGCCCGACGGCTCGTTCCGCAGCCGGACCCGTTTCCTCGACGAGGCCTCGGGCGACTGGGTCAGCGAGACCGAGGTCATCGAGTCGGCTGCCGAGCTGGTCGAGCTGTACAACCCGGCCGACATCTACGCCGCGTTCGTGGATGCCGCTCGCGACGCCGCCGGGATGGGCGACGAGCCGACCGCCGAGGGCGACCTGCTCGAGTCGGCCGGGGTGCCGCCGGAGGACGCCGTCACGCTGGGCGAGGACCCGTACGCCGCCGCCGCCGATTCGTGGGCGGCCGGGCAACCGAGCGACGCCATCGACGACGATGAGGCCGCGGCACGTCGCCTGTACGACCTGTCGCTCGAGTTCCAGGAGCGGAGCCAGCGCAACGAGGCGCGCCTGCTGAGCGAGTTCGAGGTCGCCGCCGGTGCGGCGTCCAGCCTGCTCGGCGAGCTCGTCATCGTGGACGACGACGACGAGCGGCTCGTCCTGACGTCGGCCGGCGAGTTCCGGGCCGAGGTGATCCCCGAGGACTCGGACGGGGAGTGGCGGACCCTCGGCAGCGCCGACGACCTCGTCGAGTTCTACGACCCGACGGACGTGTTCGGCGACCTGGCCGATGCGCTGGCCGAGGCGTTCCCGTCGGTCGCGCCCGAGTCGGCGGCCGGCGACGACGCCGACGGCGATCGGGACGACGATTTCGACGACGACGATGACGACGACGACGACGCGGACGACACCGACGACGAAGCCACGGGCGACGGCGCCGCCGCCGGCGACGCGGAGGGACGACCGACCGCGTGACGATGCGCCTCGCGGCGGCGGAGCTGGTCGAGAGCCGGGAGATCCTGCCGGGCCAGTGGCTGCAGTCGTTCCATGCCCCCGACATCGCCAACGGGTCGCGCGCCGGCCAGTTCATCCACGTGCGCACGGGCGACGATGCCGGGATGGTCCTGCGGCGGCCGTTCTCGATCAACACCGCGGACGC
>JBKHXL010000113.1:0-14441 GCA_046566045.1 Candidatus Limnocylindria bacterium | reverse complement strand
GCCGCGCTGATCGTCCGTTCCAGCGAGCCGACGTCGGCGTGCTCCATCGCCAGGTGGACCTCGACCGGAACCGTACACTCCATCCCGAGCCCCTCTCCACGTGCTCATGTCAGATACCAGCAGCGTGCCGGAGTGGGCTCCTCTCGTGCCCGCCGGCCCAGCACAGACGTTGGGATGCTTACGGTGCGGCAGGATTCGGTTGTCGGCAGCCACCAAAGGGCGTATCCTTGCAGGCGGCACGCTGGCGTGCGATCGACGCGGTTTGCCGGGGGAGGAGGACCAGAGGATGCGAAGGACCATCGTGGCTGCGCTCGCCGCGGCCTCGTTGCTGGCACCCGCGGTGGTGTCGGCGGCCCCGGGACTGTCCGGAGATCCGGACGCGCTGCAGGATCTCGCGGCCGCGCGCAGGGCCACTGCCGAGTATCGAGACCTGGCCGCCGCCACCGCGGACGGCTATGTCGGGGTCGGCGGATGCGTGGGCATTCCCGGCGTGGGATCGATGGGTGTTCACCACGCGGATTTCAGCCTGTTCGACATGACGGTCGATCCCGCTGAGCCGGAGGGCCTCCTGTACGACCACAGCTCCGGGCGGCCGCGGCTTGTGGGTGTCGAGTACCTGGTCCCGTACGTGGGTCAGCCGGCCCCGGTCCTGTTTGGCAGGCCGATGATGGGCCCGATGGCTGGGCACGAGTCGGGGATGCCGGACCATTACGACCTGCACGCGTGGATCTGGCAGGCCAATCCGGAAGGGATCCTGTCGGAGTTCAACCCAAACCTGTCCTGCTGACCCCGGGACGTTGAGCGCCGCGCGCGTCGACCGGCAACGCGGCGCTCCTCACGAAGCAACTCGGCAGCGTCGATGTCGACGAACGCCGGCGGCTGTCGAACTGGGCAGCGGGGCTCCTGGTCTTGATCGTGATTCGGGATCGGCTCCGATAAGCCGACTGCGTGACGGCCTCAGCGGGCCCACTCCTGTGCCAATGCTCAAAGGCGGGGAGGCCCGTTCGAGTCTCTGATATGGGACCTGAACCAGTTCGAGCTCATCGAGCGACGGAAACCCTGGCGCTCGGTCGAGCAGATCGAACTCGCGACCGCGGAGTGGGTCGACTTCTGGAACACCCGGAGGCTCCGAGGGGGATCGCTGGGGGCTTCAACGGTCAGATGTCAACGTCTCAGCCAGCCGGATGCCCACCTGAGACCCAATCGAGGCCCCGCCCTCGACGCCGCGGCTCCCGTCGCCACTGCTACCGTCGCGCCGACCACCTTGGAAACCGATTCGTTCTCAGCCTCTACGCCGGGGCGAGCCCGCGTTCGTTCGCGGGAGCCGGCGCGAGGGGCGCCGCCGTGGCCACGACGCGGGCCGGATCCCGGTCCGGCCCCGACATCGCGGGGATGACCTCGGCCGCCTCGCGCGCGGCCTCGGGCGTGACCTGCTCGGCGAAGTGGCAGGCCACCTGGTGGCCGGGCTCCAGCACCCGCAGCTCGGGCACGTCGCGCTCGCACGACTCCGGCCGCCCGAGCTGCTCGCGCAGCCAGCAGCGGGTGTGGAAGCGGCAGCCGGACGGCGGCGCAGCCGGGCTCGGGACGTCGCCGGTCAGCACGATGCGGCGCTTGCGCACGCGCGGGTCCGGTTCCGGGACGGCCGACAGCAGGGCGATCGTGTAGGGATGACGCGGGTTCGCGTAGAGCTTGTCGACGTCGGCGATCTCGACGATCTTGCCCAGGTACATGACCCCGACGCGGTCGCTGATGTACTGGATGACCGACAGGTTGTGGGCCACGAACAGGTACGTCAGGTCGAACTCGCGGCGCAGGTCCAGGAGCAGGTTGAGGATCTGCGACTGGATCGACACATCGAGGGCCGACACGGGCTCGTCGCAGATGACGATGTCGGGCTGCAGGGCGAGCGCGCGGGCGATGCCGATGCGCTGGCGCTGGCCGCCGCTGAACTCGTGCGGATAGCGTCGGGCGTAGTCGCGCCGCAGGCCGACCGCGTCGAGCATGTCGCCGACCCGGTCGTCCCGGATGGTCCGGGTGCCCCACTGGTTCTGGCCGTCCGCCTGGGCCAGCAGGCCCTCGCCGATGATGTCGCTGATGGGCATGCGCGGGTTGAGCGAGCCGACAGGGTCCTGGAAGATGATCTGCATCCGGCGGCGGAACCGCTTGAGGTCGGCGCCCTTCTTGGCGAACACGTCCTCGCCGTCGAGCTCGACCGAGCCGCCGGTCGCCGGCTGGAGCCGGATGACGGTCCGGCCCAGGGTCGATTTGCCGCAGCTGGACTCGCCGACCAGGCCGAAGACCTCGCCGCGCCCGATGTCGAAGCTGACGTCGTCGACGGCCTTCACGTCGCCGAGCTTGCGGCGCAGGATGCCGCCGTGGATCGGGTAGTACTTGACCAGGTGCTGGACGCGCAGGAGCGGCCGAGCCGTCGCCCCGTCCGTGCCTGTCGCGCGCTCGGGCGTCGTGCCGGCTGGGGTATCGATCACGAGGCGCTGACCTCCGACGAGGGGACGGTGGGCCGGGTGGCGGGCGGCGCGGAGCCGTCCGGGGCCCGGGTGTACAGCCAGCACGCCACGTCCGGCGGCTGGGCATCCTCGATGCGCGGATCGTGCGCACCGCACGGCTCGAAGGCGTGCGGGCAGCGCGGGGCGAAGTTGCAGCCCGCCGGCAGGCGGAACGGGTTCGCGACCATGCCCCGGATGACGTTCAGCCGGGTGCCGCGCTTGCCCTTCGACGGGATGGAGTCGAGGAGGCCCTGCGTGTAGGGGTGTTTCGGTGCGAGGAGGACCTCGTCGACGGTCCCCTGCTCCACCACCCGGCCGGCGTACATGACGACGACATCCTGGACGGTCTCGGCCACGACGCCGAGGTCGTGCGTGATGAGCATCAGGGCCGCGCCCGTCTCATCCTGGACCTTGCGGATGAGGTCGAGGATCTGGGCCTGGATGGTCACGTCGAGGGCGGTCGTCGGCTCGTCGGCGATGATCAGGTCCGGGTCGCAGGCCAGCGCCATGGCGATCATCACGCGCTGGCGCATGCCGCCGGACAGTTCGTGGGGGTACTGCTTCACCCGCCGCTCGGGGTTGTTGATGCCGACCAGGCGGAGCGATTCGATCGACTTGTCGAGCGCGTCCCTGCGCGACAGTCCCTTGTGCAGCGCGACGCCCTCGGACACCTGGTCCCCGACCGTGTAGACGGGGTTCAGGCTGGTCATCGGCTCCTGGAAGATCATGCTGATCTCGTTGCCCCGGACCCGGCGCATCTGCTCCTCGGACAGCGACAGCAGGTCGCGGCCCTTGAACCAGACGCGTCCCGACGCGATCTCGGCCGGCGGTGTGTCGAGCAGGCGCATGATGGTCAGGGCGGTGACGCTCTTGCCGCAGCCGGACTCGCCGACGACGCCCAGCGTCTGCCCGCGCTTCACGCGGTAGCTCACGCCGTCGACCGCCTTGACCGTGCCGTCCATGACGTGGAAGTAGGTCCGCAGGTCACGCACGTCGAGCAGGACGTCCGGGTCGGTCGGCTGGCTGAGGTCCACGGCCGCGCCGGGGTTCAGGTCCACCACGTCCTCGATCATTCCTTGCTCCGTGGATCGAGGGCGTCGCGCAGCCCGTCGCCGATGAAGTTGACGGCGATGACCGTCAGCGCGATGGCGATGCCGGGGAAGAACGGCCACCACCAGTTGCCGAGCAGCAGGACGTCCTGCGAATTGGCCAGGGCGTTGCCCCAGCTCACGTCGGTCGCTCGGATGCCGAAGTTCAGGAACGACACGAACGCCTCGGTCACGATCGCCCCGGCCATGATCAGCGTCGCCGACACGACGATCGGCCCCAGGGCGTTGGGCAGGATGTGGCGGAAGGTGATGCGGGTATCGCTCACGCCCACCGCGCGGGCGGCCTGGACGAACTCCGCCTCGCGGAGGGACAGGAACAGCGCCCGGACGAGCCGCGCCAGACCGGGCCAGAAGAGCAGGCCGAAGATCAGGATGAGGGCGGCCGGGTCGCCACCGCCGAAGAAGCGCGCCGCGACGAGGATGACGAACAGGAAGGGGACGGCCAGCATGAGATCGACGAAGCGCATGAGCAGGTTGTCGATGCGGCCGCCGGCGTAGCCGGCGATGGCCCCCACCGTCACGCCGATGGTGGTCGCGATGAGCATCGTGAACAGGCCGATCGCCACGGAGATGCGCGCACCGACGACCACGAGCTGCAGGACGCTGCGTCCGCCGAAGTCGGTCCCGAACGCGCGCGAGAGCGGATCCAGGGATGGCGGCTCACCGCCCGGCCGGGCCGACCCGGGGATGTCGTTCGGATCGTACGGCCACACGATCGGGCCGAGGATCGCGACGGTGATCATGAACAGCAGGTAGGTCGAACCGATGATCGCCATCTTGTGACGGCGAAATCGACGAAAGGCAAGCTACCACTGGTTGAGGGACTCGAGCGCGACCTCGTAGTCGGCCGTCCCGGCCTCCACCGACCGGACCTCGGCGGTCGCGGCCTCGGTCGCTCCAGCGTGCGGCCGGTCGTGCAGGGACGCGTCGGATCGAAGGCCGTCAGCCATGTCGCCCTCAGTCATAGCGGATCCGTGGGTCGACGACGGCGTACACGACGTCGGCGACGAGGTTGGCGACGACGACGAGCGTCGAGGTGATCATGATCAGGCCCATCAGCAGGAAGTAGTCACGCGCTTCCACGCCTTCGATGAACAGCAGGCCCATGCCCTTCCAGTTGAAGATCGTCTCCGTCACGATCGCGCCGCTGAACAGGAACGGCAGGTTGAGCGCGATGTTCGTGACGACCGGGAGCATGGCGTTCCGGAACGTGTGCTTCATGATCACGGTCCGACGCTTGAGCCCCTTGGCCCTGGCCGTGCGCACGTAGTCCTGGTTGAGGGCCTCGAGCATGCTCGCGCGCACGAATCGACTGTCGCCGGCGATGTTCACGAGGATCAACACCACGACAGGCAGGACGAGGTGGGCGCCGAGGTCCACGATCGCCGCGAGCGGGTCGGCGCCGAAGGCCTCCCAGTACTGGGGCGTGTTGAACGGCGGGAACTCGCGTGCGGACACGATGCCCTGGGGCGGCAACCAGCGAAGGGTCACCGCGAAGAAGAAGATGAACATGAGGCCCAGCCAGAACGTGGGCAGCGAGTAGAAGATGTAGGCGAGGAAGGTCACCACCTGGTCGAACAGGGAGTAGCGCTTGACCGCCGCGACGACCCCCAGGAGCACCGCGATGGCGACCCACAGGACGAGGGCGACCGAGGTCAGGATCAGGGTCGCGGGCACACGTTCGGCGATGACCGACACGACGGGTTGCGCGCTGACGATCGACAGGCCCAGGTCGCCGTGGATGATGCCGTTGCTCCCACCGCCCAGGGCGGTCGGCAGGATGTTCAGGCCCCCTGACTCGGACAGGAAGCTCTCCGTCTGGCAGTTGTAGAAGCCGAACCAGCCGCCGAACTCGCGGAGGAGGCCCTGCGGGGTGGTCTCGCGCTCCAGGCACCACCGGGCGAGCCACTCATCGATCTGCTCCTCGCTGACGCGAGGATTCTGGTTGAACTGCGTCTGCGGTCCACCTGGCGCGAGCTTCATCAGCGTGAAGCTGATGACGATGATCCCGAGGAGCAGCGGGATCAGGCCGATAACGCGCCGGATGATGTATTTGGTCATCGGCCCCTACGCCTATGCGGGCGGGTCCGTCCCGCGGATGCGACCCATGGGATGCAGATCGACGACCCAGGACACCGCCCGGAGGGCGGCGTCCTGGGTCGATGCGTCGAGCGGTTACTCCTGGATGAACCAGTCCTCGATGTTCCAGATGTCGGAACTCGTGGTCGGGTTCTTCTCGAAGTTCTGGAGGCGGGTGGAGACGCCGCGCGTCTCCTGACGGTAGTACAGCGGGATCTCAGCCGCGTTCTCGATGTAGATGCGCTGGACTTCCTTCACGGCCGCGATCTGCGCCTCGGTCGTGATCTCCGACGCCAACTTGTCGAGGGCCGCGTCCATCTCCGGATTGGAGAAGCGCGAGGTGTTGCCACCGTCGTGCGGGGGCTCATCCGGCCACTGGCTGCTGTGATAGCTGTAGTAGTAGTTGCCGAACAGGTCGAAGGTGAAGACCCATGCGAACAAGGCGAGGTCGTACGTCCCTCGGTAGATGTTGCAGTCGGTCTCCTCGGTGGTGTCGTTCCATCCGTCGAACAGGACGTCGGACAGATTGACGTTGACCTTCACGCCGATCTCCCGGTAGTACCCGGCGATCTTCTCGAGGGTCAGCTGGCGGACCGGGACACCGGCCAGGGTGCAGGCCTTGAGCTCAGCCTCCACGCCGTCCTTGTCACGGGTGCCATCACCATTGCTGTCGACCCACCCCGCGGCATCGAGCAGCGCATTGGCCGCAGCGACGTCGAACGGCAAGCACTTGAAGGACTCGTCCCGCCAGTACGTGCCGGGGGGAGCCGGCGAGCACGCAGGCGTCTCGGGCACGGGGTAGCCCGGGAAGAGCGCCGCGAACAGGTCGGACTTGTCGATGGCCTGGGTGAACGCCTTGCGGACATTCACATCGGCGAGCATCGGATGGCCGTTCGGGCCCTGGTTCATGTCCAGGTGCTCGTACTGCCAGGCCGGTTCGAGGATGGCCCGGCCGATGGCCGGATCGACAGCCGAGATGGCCGCGTAGTCGGCCGCGATCATGTCCAGCGCCGCGTCGACGTTGCCGGCCAGGAAGTCCGTGATCATCCCGTTCTTGTCAGCGTAGAACTGGAACGTGACCTGATCGAGGTAGGCGCCCTGTCCGAACGCGCCGCCGACATAGTTGGGATTCTTCTTGACCACGATGGCCGAGGCGGACGCCGTGTCGAACATGAACGGACCGGACGTCGGGACCTTGGCGATCTCTGGGGTGACCGGCATCGAGCGTGTCGCCGCCTCGGCGACCGGGATGGTCTCGAAGTAATGCTTCGGCAGGATGAACGAGCCCAGCAGCCCGTAGAAGCCGGCGTACGGCTCGCTGAACGCGACCGTCGCCGTGAGGCCGTCGGCGGCGACGGTGATGTCGCTGATCAGCTCCCAGCCGATCGTGCCGGACACGAGACCGGCCTGGGCCGGGTCCATGACCCATTGCCACGTGTACTTGAAGTCTTCGAGGGTCAGCGGCGTGCCGTCCGACCACTTGAGGCCGGGGCGGAGCTCGAGGTCGACCTCGAAGGAGCCGTCGGCGGCCTGGCGGATGGAGCCGTCCGAGAAGCGCGGCATCTTGGCCGCCAGCTCGGGCTTCCAGTGACCGCTGGCCGAGGCCTCCCACAGGCCGAGCATCGTCGATGCCAGGACCTGGGTCGTCGTGAACGCGTTGTCGTAGTACGTGTTCAGGTTCGTGACGGCCTGCCAGTCACCGACGATCGCGGAGCCACCGGGAACGCCTTCCTTGGGCTCGTACGTGTAGTTCAACAGCAGCGCCTCGGGATCGTTCGGATCCAGGGTCGCCGGCGGCGGATCGGTGACGGGCGCCTGCGTCGGCGCGTCGGGCGGGGCACTCGTCGGTGCCGTCGTGGTGGTGGCACCGCCACACGCAGCCGCGATCACGGCCACGGTGGTGAGGATGCCAAGGAGTCGTTTCTGCATCAACTGTCCTCCGAAACGGGTGGGTGGACCCGATACTCCCGCTGCTCCTCGCCGGGACCGCGCGCTGTCATGCCGTGACGACCCTCCCGGATCCCAGCCGAGCCTCCCAACTCGGGACGACGGGATCATCAGGCGAGCGCCAGCGGATGCACGGTTCGGGTCGGTGCGCTGCGCGTACTATCCACACGCCCAGAACGACTGTCAACCTCCCTACCTAACGATCGTTCGGGTGGGTCCGGACGGCCCATCTCGATCGGGGCACGGCGTTTCCGCACCGGCCATCGGGCGCCAGCGCAGGTCGGGCTGGCGGGCGGCCTTCGTCTCGTCCAGGCGACGAACGGGCGCGTCGTGCGGGGCGCCCTTGACCAGCTCCGGATCGGCGACCGCCTCGGCGGCGATGGCGATCAGCGCGTCGGCGAAGGCGTCGATGGTCTCCTTCGCCTCGGTCTCGGTCGGCTCGATGAGCATGCCTTCGTCGACGATCAGCGGGAAGTAGATCGTCGGCGGGTGGTAGCCGTGATCGATCAGGCGCTTGGCGATGTCCAGCGTGCGCACGCCCGTGGCGTGCTTGATGGACGAGGCCGAGGCCACGAACTCGTGCTTGCACGGGCGGTCGTACGGGAGGTCGTAGGTCCCGGCAAGGCGGTGCTTGAGGTAGTTCGCGGCGAGGACCGCGTCGTCGCTGACCTCGCGCAGACCGCTCGCGCCGTGCGCCCGGATGTAGGCGTACGCGCGCACGAGCACCCCGGCGTTGCCGACGAAGCTGCGCATCCGCCCGATCGACGTCGGGCGCTCGCCGCTGCGCTCCAGGCGGAACCGGCCGTCGTCGGTGCGCAGGACGCGCGGCTCGGGCAGGTACGGCACCAGGCGCTCCCCCACCCCGACCGGACCGGCCCCGGGTCCGCCGCCGCCGTGTGGCGTGCTGAACGTCTTGTGCACGTTGAAGTGCATCACGTCGAAGCCGGCCTCGCCCGGCTTGAACCGGCCGAGGATGGCGTTGAGGTTGGCGCCGTCCATGTAGGCCAGCGCCCCGGCCGCATGGACCGCCTCGAGCAGCTCGCCGACCCGCCGCTCGAACAGGCCGAGCGTGGACGGGTTGGTGATCATGACCGCGGCCGTGCGCGGTCCGAGCGCGGCGGTGAACGCATCGACGTCCACGCCGCCGTCGGGTGCCGACGGGATGGTGATGGTCGTGTAGCCGGCCATCGACGCGGTCGCCGGGTTCGTGCCGTGCGAGCTGTCGGGGACGAGCACCTCGGTGCGCTGCGTGTCGCCGTTGGCCCGGTGATGG
Organism: Candidatus Limnocylindria bacterium; assembly: GCA_046566045.1. GTDB lineage: Bacteria > Chloroflexota > Limnocylindria > Limnocylindrales > CSP1-4 > SPCO01. The sequence continues at coordinate 5,529 of JBKHXL010000113.1, read as the reverse complement.
GCGCGGATCATGAGGATGCCGGTCAGCTCGCCCTGGGCGCCGGCGGCGGGCTGGAGCGTGACCGCCCGCATGCCGGAGATCTCGACCAGCGCCTGCTCCAGCTCCCACAGCAGCTGGAGCGTGCCCTGGGCGGCCTCGTCGGGCACGAGCGGATGGAGCTCGGCGAATCCGCGCAGCCGCGCGGCCCACTCGTTGAGCTTGGGGTTGAACTTCATGGTGCACGAGCCGAGCGGGTAGAACCCGGTGTCGACCGCGTAGTTGAGCTGGCTCAGGTTGACGTAATGACGGACGACGTCGGCCTCGTTCATCTCGGGCAGCGCCGGCGGTGACGCCCGCCGGGCGGCGGCCGGCAGTCGGTCGAGGGCGCCCTTGGGCGGATGCGGGATCTTCCCGCCGCCGCGGCCCGGACGGCTGCGCTCGAAGATCGTCGGCTGGAGGCGCGGACCCGTGACGCTCATCGCTCGGCTCCGGCACCGGCCTCGACGCCGACCGGCGGACGGCCGCCGAGGGTGTCGGACAGGGCGTCCACGAAGCGCCGGATGTCGTCGCTCGTCGTCACCTCGATGGCGCACACCAGCAGCGACTCGGCCAGGGTCGGCTCGTCGGGCAGCGCATCGGCCAGCACGAGCCCGGCCAGGACCCCGCGCTCCATCAGGCGCCGGTGGACGGCGCGGGCATCGGCCACCTCGATGGCGAACTCGTTGAGGTACGGGCCCGGGTGCGAGCGGCGCACCCCGATCGCCGCCAGGGCCTCCTCCAGCTCGGCCGCGCGGGCCGCGCCCCCGGCGGCCACGTCGCGCAGGCCGTGCGGTCCGACGATGGCGAGGTAGATCGAGGCGGCGAGCGCCAGGAGCGCCTGGTTCGTGCAGATGTTGCTGGCCGCCTTGTCGCGCCGGATGTCCTGCTCGCGGGCGCGCAGGGTCATCACGAACGCCCGCCGCCCATCGAGATCGGTGGTCATGCCGACCAGCCGTCCCGGCAGCTGGCGGACCAGCGCATCGGTCGAGGCGAGGATGCCGAGATACGGGCCGCCGTAGTGCGGGGCGATGCCGAGTGGCTGGCCCTCGCCCGCGGCGATGTCGGCGCCGTACGAGCCGGGCGTGGCGAGGACCGCCAGGCTGACCGGCTCGATGACCGCCACGAACAGGGCTCCGGCGGCGTGGGCCAGCGCTCCGATCCGCGGCATCGGCTCGAGCAGCCCCAGGAAGTCGGGGTTCGCGGCGATCACCCCGGCGACCGGTCGGTCCGGGTCGGCGAGCATGCGCTCGAGCGCGACGAGATCGGTCGTGCCGGCCGCCTCGCCCGACGCGACGAGCGGGATCTCGTCGAGCTCCAGGCCGCCGGCCAGGTAGGTCGCGACCGTCTCCCGGTAGTGCGGGTGGACGCCGCGCGAGATGAGCACGCGCTCCCGGCGCGTGGCCCGGCAGGTCATGAGCGCCGCCTCGGCGGTCGCCGCGGCGCCATCGTAGTGCGAGGCCGACACGACATCCAGGTCGAGCAGCTCGGCCATCAGCGACTCGTACTCGTAGATCGACTGCAGCGTGCCCTGGCTGATCTCCGGCTGGTACGGCGTGTAGGCCGTGTACCACTCCCCGCGCAACAGGAGCTGGTCGACCGCGGGCGGGCTCCAGTGGCGATAGACGCCGGCGCCCAGGAACGACACCAGGTCGACCCGGTTGCGGGCGGCCAGGCCGCGCAGGCGGGCCGCGAGCTCGAGCTCCGGCTGGGGCGGCGGCAGGTCGAGCGGCGACGCTCGCAGCGCCTCGGGGATGTCGGCGAACAGGGCGTCGACGCTGTCGATGCCGAGCGCGGCCAGCATCGCCGCGCGATCGTCGTCCGTATGGGGTCCGTACGGCATCGAAGGTCGCTCAGCCCGCGGCGACGAGGGTGTCGTAGGCGTCCGCGTCGAGCAGGTCGTCCACGTCCGCCGTGTCGGTCAGTCGGACCCGGATCATCCAGCCGTCGCCGTACGGGTCGCCGTTGACCAGCTCGGGTCCGCCCGTCAGCGCGTCGTTGACGGCCGCGACCTCCCCGGCGACCGGCGCGAACAGGTCGCTCACCGCCTTGACCGACTCGACCACGCCGAACGGCCGGCCGGCCTCGATGGCCCGGCCGACCTCGGGCAGCTCGACGAAGACGACGTCGCCGAGCTGGTCGGCGGCGTACTGGGTGATGCCGATGACGGCTTCGTCGCCCTCGAGTCGGACCCACTCGTGGTCGCGCGTGTAGCGCAGGTCCGCGGGAACGGTCACGGGGTGCTCCTCCTTCGATAGAACGGCAGCTCGACCACGCGGGCCGGGACCATGGCGTCCCGGATCGCGATGTGCAGCGTCGTGCCCGGCTCGCCGTCCGCCGGCGCGACGTAGCCCATGGCGATCGGCACGCCGAGCGTCGGCGACGGCGCGCCACTCGTGACGACGCCGGTGCGACGCTCGCCGGCATGGATGTCGTAGCCGTGGCGGGCGATCCCGCGGCCCTCGACGACGAGGCCGACGAGGCGTCGCCGCGGACCGTCCGCGGCGACCTTCTCGAGGGCCGCCCGACCGACGAAGTCACCGGTCTTGGTCATCTTGACGACTCGACCGAGGCCCGCGTCGTAGGGGGTCGTCGTCCGGTCGAGCTCGTTGCCGTAGAGCGGCATGCCGGCCTCCAGGCGCAGCGTGTCGCGCGCCCCCAGGCCGACCGGCAGTCCGTCCGCCGCGACCACGGCCTCGGCCAGGGCATCCCACAGCTCACCGGTGCGCGACCAGTCCACGAACACCTCGACGCCGTCCTCGCCGGTGTAGCCGGTCCGGGCGACCATCGCCGGGATCCCGGCGACGTGCCCCTCGGCGATGGCGTAGTAGCGGAGCCCGGCCAGATCGACGTCGGTCAGCGGGCCGACGACGTCGATGGCGCGCGGACCCTGGACGGCGACCAGCCCGGTGGCGAGGGCCTGGTCGTCGAGGATGGCGCGCGAGCCTTCGAGCCGGGCGGTGAGGGCGTCGGAGACGGCCGTCGCGTTGCCCGCGTTGGCCACCACCATGAAGCGGTCGTCGGCCAGGCGGTAGACGATGAGGTCGTCGATGATCCCACCGTCGGGGGCGCAGATCATCGAGTACTGGGCCCGCCCCACGGCCAGACTCGCCGGATCGCTCACGAGCGCCCGGCCGAGCGCCGCGGCCGCCTCGGCGCCCTCGACCACGAGCTCGCCCATGTGCGACAGGTCGAACACGCCGACGCGTTCGCGCACCGCGCGGTGCTCGTCGATGATCGATCGGTACTGGACGGGCATGCGCCAGCCCGCGAAGTCGATCATCCGGGCGCCGAGGGCCTCGTGACGCGCGGCCAGGGGCGTGTCGTGCGGGGTGGGACCGTCGGGGCCGCTCACGCGTCGCGTCGGTCGGCGGGGGCGGTGGTGGCGGTGGCGGTGGTGCCGGGGGCCGTGGCGGTGGCGGTGGTACCGGGGGCCGTGGCGGCCGTGGCGGCCCGGATGGCGGCTGCGGCGGTGGCCACGAGCTCGCGCTCGGTCTCGAACGTGAGCAGGGTCGGCGCCTCGTCGAAGGAGACCCAGCGGACCTGCTCGAACTCGTGATCGTGGCGGGCGAGATCGCCGCCGGTCGCTTCCATGAGGAAATAGTGGACCGTCTTGTGGATCCGTGTGCCCGACTGGACGAACTGGTACGCGATCGAGGTCAGCGGGGCGGTGATGCGGACCTCCAGGCCGGTCTCCTCGGCGACCTCGCGGACGGCCGTCTCCTCCGTCGTCTCGCCGCGTTTGGGTGTGCCCTTGGGCAGCGTCCAGGTCCGACCATCGCGCTCGCGGCGACGAGCCCCGACGACGAGGTGCGGTCGCCCGCCGTCGTAGCGAACGACGATGCCGCCGGCTGACGTGGCGGTGGCGGTCCTCAGGCGCGCCACGGCGCCGTGGCGGCGCGGGTCCGGCGGCCGGGACCGGTGGCGCCCGAGCCCGTCCATAGCATCGTCACCGTGGGGCGAACGCGGCCGCTGCGGGCGACCGTGCCGGTCAGCGTCAGGCCGCGGCGCGACCGGATCGCGGCCAGCGGCGAGATGTCGGTGGCGCGGAGCTCCGTCTGGCGGTGCGACGTCGCCGAGAACCCGGACAGCGCGCCGAGGCCCAGTCGGCGCTCACGCGCACGACTCGACGGTCGGATGAAGCGAGCTGCCGGCCGGGCCGCGTACCTGGCCGCGATGCTGTGTCCCATGGGTGACTATGGTACCGCCTCGCGAGGGCCGCGCAAGGCCGCGGCAAGCGCGTTCCGCATCGCCGACGCGGTCTCCGGTGCGAGAGCGCCCCGGGCCTCGGCCAGCGCCACCTCACGCTGGCCGGCGGCGACGTACAGCGGCAGCACGTCGGGCGCGTGCTCGTGCAGCGCGCGCAGGTGCGCCTCGAGCGTCCCGACGTCGCCGCGCGTCATCGGCCCGGTCAGCGCGGCCCGGATCCCGAGCGCCCGCGCGTTGCCCAGGGTGCCCTCGATGAGCGGTCCGTAGACGGCCAGCGCACCGGCCTCGTCGAGGCCGGCCACGGCGCCGAGCTCGGCGATCGCGTCGAGCAGCGCGACGAACCCGCCGGCGGCCAGGACGGCGGCCGCGTGGTAGGCCGCCTTCGATCCGCTGGCGAGGCGGACCGCCGTGGCGCCCAGGGCGTCGGCCATCTCGGCCAGCAGGACGGCCAGCTGGTCGTCGCCTTCGATGGCGACGGTCGCCCCGCGCAGCGCCGCGATCGCCCGCTCGGTGTCGGCGAAGGCGACCAGCGGGTGGAACGTCCCGACCTGGGTGCCGGCGGCCATGGCCGGCTCGAGGACCTCCGCCCCGAGCGCCCCGCTGGTGTGGATCATCGCCTGGCCGCTGTACAGCCGGACGCCGCGCGCCAGCTCGGCGAGAGCGTCGTCGGGCACGGCCAGGATGACGAACTCCACCTCCTCGATGAGGGCCTGTGGCTCGGCGAAGGCTCGGACGCCGTCGAGGACGGCGGCGAAGCGCTCGCGCCGCACCGGGTCGCGGCTGGCGACGGCGTGGATCGGCCAGCCGGCTCGCTGGAGGGCGAGCCCCAGCGCGGTGCCCACGGCCCCGCCGCCAACGATCCCGGTGACCGGTCGCTCGCCGGGACCGGCATGCTGGTGCGGGTGACTGTGCCCGTCGGCGTGGACCTCGTCGCCGTGCCGGTGGTGGCCCGGCGGGACCGGGTCGAGATCGATCCCGGCGGCCTCGATGGCGGCGGCCGTCTCGGCGCGGTCGCGCTCCGGGTCGTCGCCGGGCAGCGAGCCCCAGGCCTTCATCGGGCGGCCGGTGCTGGCCGGCCGGCCCAGGGCGTGCCCCCGTCGGCGGGTCGGTCGCGGTACGCTTCCACGGACCGAGTGTAGCGAGGACGACGGAGACCCACGCATTGGCATCTGAGCGACCCACCATCGACCCGTTCGGGGCGCGCGCATCCCTGGGGGCCGGCCTGCCCGACATCTATCGGCTCGACGCCCTCGGTGGCGCGACCGGCGGCACGGCCCTCCCGGTCACCGTCCGGATCCTGCTCGA
>JBKHXL010000112.1:0-17206 GCA_046566045.1 Candidatus Limnocylindria bacterium | reverse complement strand
TTCGTCCGACGTCCGCCGACACCACCCGAGCTGCCGAGCGCCGTCTGGATCAACCCGCCGTCGAGGAAGGAGGTCGAGCCTCAGTAATCTGATGTGCTTGGTGTCTCACCCGGCTTGACAGGTTCCGTCTTGACCGCAACTGGCTGATGCGGACGATACACACCGCAGACCAGGTGGCGAGTCGCTCAGATACGGTTGGCGGCGAACAGCGCTCTGCGACCCGTCAACGACGACACCCGCGCCAATCGAGCGAGGAGCGCGGCCTTGAGCGGACGGCGGTGTCGTGGCGCTCGCCGCTCGCTCCCGAACGTCGGGGAGTCGCCGCTACGGGCGCTCGCAGCCGACGCCGTCGTCGTTGCCGTCGAAGCCGTGCGGGTCCGCGCCACGCACGGTGATGTGGCTCTCCCCGCGGTCGTAGACCCACGAGCAGTCCAGATCCGGCGGGTAGCGCGGGACGCACAGGTCCGGATACGACTCGTCGCAGTCCCCGCCGCCGCTCGTCGACGCCGGCGCCGTCTCGTAGCCCTCCATGGAGATCGCCCATCGGGCGCAGGCGCTCTCCACCTCGAGCGCCGCGGCACGGAACGGGGTGTCGTAGCGACGGTTGCCGCTGACGTCGTCGCCGGCATCCACGCGGATGGTGCTCGAGATGTCCGCGTGGTCGGTGGGCTCCAGGCGCCACTCGACGCGACAGTCACGATCCGCCGATGCTGCCGCGATCCAGCGCACGGTGACCCGGTCCGCGCCGAAGGCGAGGGCGCTCCACGTGGCGATGCCGCGGCCTCCCTCGAACCGCTGCCGTCCGTCGGACCCGATCAGGATCGGCGTATCGACGACGGTCACCGTCGCCGGCGGCGGCGGCGGGGTCGTCGGTCGCGACGCCCACAGGCCGATGGCCAGCGAACGGGCATCGGCCTGGGCGGCGGCGAATACGTCGTCACGGGCGATGTCGGGCGGGTAGCTGGAGGCGCGGGCGAGACCCTGCCGGACCAGCTCCAGGTTGATGAGGGTCAGGTCGTCCCCGTCGTCGACCCAGACGTACCGAAGGATCCGGCCGAAACCGTCCGTCTCGGACACGTCGCGCTCCAGGATCAGATCGTGGCCGTCAAGCAGCGCGGCGTTGGCGGCCGTCGCGGCGTCGGCCAGGGCGCGCTGGGCGGGATCCTCGTCGTCGGGCTCCGGGGTATCGATCCCGATGTAGCGGAGCGGCGTGTCGGTCCCGTCCAGCAGCACGCGGATGGTGTCGCCATCGACGACGCGAACGAGGGTGGCGACCTCGGTGGCGCCCGTCGGGGCGAGGGCCGGCGGCGGCGCCATGGTCGTGACGGGCCCGACGGTCGCGATCGGCGGCGGGGGCGTCTGCCGGATGGCGTCGCCGGACGGGTCCGGCGCTCGGTCGGTCGCGGCGGGTGAGCCGCCATCGGACTGGCCGAGCACGGTGCCGATGGCAGCGACACCGACGATGGCAGCGACGAGGTAGGTGGCCCACCGACGGGTGGACCGGCCGGGTCGGGGCGAGCCGCTCCCACCCGCATGCCGCGTCACCTCGGTCCCGCACCTCCCGCAGAACGGGCGTCCGAGGGTGGGCTCACCACATCGCCGGCAGACGGCGTCGGGGACGGTCATCCCACGCGCTCGATCGACATGGCTGGCTGGCTCCCGGCATCACTCATGCGCGACCGGGCTGCGGGTCGATGAACACGTCGGCCGGGCTGAACCGGTCGATCTCGCGGATCGCGCCCTGACCATCGCGCCAGTCGCCCTCGAAGATCTGCAGGACCGACCCGTCGCGGCTGATGAGGCTCCGCGCGCCCGCCTCGCGGATGATGCCCACCACATCCGTCCAGCGCACGCCCCTGATGCGCTGGCCGCCGACAGCCTCGACGGCGACGCCGACCCGCCCGGGAGCGAGCACGATGCCGGTCTCGTTGCGGCGGAACCGACGCCTGGTCGTGGGGAGCAACTCGAACGTACGACCGGCCTCCATCCGATCCAGGGCGGGGCCAGGGTAGCGGGCCAGTGGTCGCTGGGGATCCACCCCGGTCGGGGGCAGCAGCAGGATCATCGTGTCGCGGGCGCGCTTCCAGGCGGCGGCGACGTGTTCCGATTCGAGTCGCCACCGCTCCTCGATGAGCGCCGCAACGGGTTCCGGCGCCGGGTCGCCGCCGAGCAGCACGTTGCGGGCGTGGCCATCCAGCCGGCCCGGGATGGAGTGCGGGTCGGACAGCTCGCGCAGGAAGCCCTGGTAGTCGCGGGACAGTTCGTCCGGGCTCGGACCGCGGGCGGCGATATCGTCGATCGCCTCCAGCAGATTCTGCTGGACCTCCGGCGCAGCCTCCGGCAGACAGGTCGCCCAGATGGCGGCGTATGCCCGGTCCGTGCTGGCCGCGATGTAGTCCGCACCGATCTCGTAGCCAAGGCCGCGGTCCAGGCGCAGGCGCTTGGTGAGCTGGCGCTGCAGGCCGGTCAGGCCGGCGGTCGCGGCGACCGAACGCTCGACGAAGAAGCCCGCGGCGACGCCCGGTGCCTCGTCCATGAGGGCCGTCGGTGTCTCCAGACCATCGATGGATCCGATCGGCGGCGGCGGCGTCCGCGGCCCAGGTGGAAGATCGACGACGAGGTCGTCCGGCAGCTCGCCGGCGACCCAGATGACGGCGTTCCCGGCCACGAAATGGCGGGCCATCCAGTCGCGCAAGCGGCCCTCGTCCAGGCCGTCGAGGAAGAACTCCGGCAGACCCCACGTCCCGATGCCCTGGTAGCCCGTGCGCATCCAGGCCATCCGCAGCGACATGCCCACGCCGCTCTTGCCCGCGCTCTCCGTGCGCAGGACCTTGGCCTCCTGGTGCATGCGCGTGAGGCGCGGCGACGTGATCGAGCGGCACACGTCGCGCAGGAACGTCGAGACGTGGCTGGGCGAGCCGCGGGTGATGAACGTGACCCGGTACGGTTCCGTGGTGCCGTTCGAGTGGTCGAAGACGTCGTCGATCGCGGTCAGGATGAGGTGCTCGGCCAGGTGGGTCATGCCGCCGTGGACGACGGGCTCGTCCGCGCGTCCGACACGGAACGACAGTGACAGGACGGTGGAGCCCGCCATGGGGATGTGGAACAGGGGGATGCCGTCGAGTTCGTAGTGGTCGATCTCGGGGATCGCGCCGACGTCGAACGTGGCGGTGGTCGAAGGCTGATCGGCGTCCGGGTCGATGCGGGGCTCGTCCATGCGCCGCCATGCTAACCGGTGGTCGTCCTCGGACGACCTGCTGGGTGCGCGGATCGATCGCGGCCGCTCCGTTCGGCCCGGATCCACGGTCCGGAGTGGCGTGCCGATCATCCGTCGGGTCGCGGATCGGCGGCGCGACCAGCAGCTCGGCCCGCGCTCGGCGGTCGATGGCCGCGACGCCCATCGGCTACCGTGAGCGGGGTCCGGGGCGCTCACGCCCCGATGGCGAAACGCAACGGAGGCACCATGAACCTCAACAGCATCCTCATCGGCTCCGAGGACCCGCAGCGGCTGGTCGAGTACTACACGAAGCTGTTCGGCGAGCCGGGGTTCCATGAAGGCGAGTTCACCGGCTGGATGCTCGGCTCCGGGTTCCTCACGGTCGGGCCGCACGATGGTGTGAAGGGCAGGAGCGCCCATCCCGGCCGGATCATCTGGAACATCGAGACCAGCGATGTCGCGGGCGACTTCGCCCGCCTCAAGGCCGCCGGTGCGATCGTCATCGCGGAGCCGTACGCGTTCCAGGGCGAGGCCGTCGAGTCGATCGCCACCCTGGCCGACCCCGACGACAACTACTTCCAGCTCATGAGCCCGATGCGCCCGATGTAGGTCGGAGCGCCCGGCGGCGCCTGGCTCTCACCGGGGCTCGAGGATCACCACGGCCGTCTCGTGCGGGCGCCTCGACGCCCACGCGTCGAGGTCGGCGCCATCGTACTGGCGCCAGCGCTCCCACAGTCGCGGCCGCTCCTCCGGCGTGGCGGCCCGGCCGCGGACGGCGAGGGTGCGATCGTGGAGCTCGACCGTCGTGTCCGGCTGCGCCTGGAGGTTCAGCCACCAGGCCGGCTCGGGCGCTCCCCAGCCGTTCATCGCCATGGTCACGAGGTTCGGGCCGTCCGCGAAGTAGCCGAGGATCGCGGCGCGCTCGCGACCGCTCTTCCGGCCGACCGTCGTCAGGCGCATCATCCCCCAGGTCGTGTCGGTCACCGGTCGGAGCGCTCGACGGCGCCCCAGGAGCCGGTACAGCGCCCGGTGGATCGCCCACGCGGCGCGCACGATCGGGCGCGGCGGCAGGCGGCCGGCCGACGTACGGGTGGTCTCGTTCGATGTGGTCATCGGGTCCCTCCTTGACACGCCGGACTGTAAATCACGGCAGACATGGTGTCAAGGATGCTTGACAGCAACCGGGTGCGACGGGGCCGCGCTCCCGCGCCGCCGGCCCCGCCGCCTGGCCTATCCTTCGGAGCATGGATGACAGGACGGCACGCCACGACGGTCGCGTCCGGTGAAGCTCGGCGTCATCGTCCCGCAGGGCTGGGTCGGCGAGTACGATGGCTGGGATCCGCTCGACGCGTGGCGGCGGACCGTGGCCGTCGCCCAGCAGGCGGACCGGCTCGGATTCGAGTCGATCTGGGTGTTCGACCACTTCCACACCGTCCCCGAGCCGACCGACGAGATCACCTTCGAGTCGTTCACCTCGCTGTCGGCCCTGGCCGCCATGACCGAGCACGTTCGCCTCGGCCACGTCGTCATCTGCACGGCGTTCCGCAATCCCGCCCTCACGGCCAAGATGATCTCGACGATGGACACCATCAGCGGCGGGCGGATGGACCTCGGGATCGGTGCGGGCTGGAAGCGTGACGAGTGGGAGGCCTACGGCTACGGCTTCCCGGACACCCGCGAGCGGCTGGCGCGCCTGGCCGACGACCTCGAGGTCATCCGCCGCATGCTCGCCGGCGACCGGCACGAGCACGCCACGTACGAGGGCGAGTACGCGACGGTCTGCGGCGCTCGCAACGTCCCCAAGCCGATCCAGCGGCCGCGCGTGCCGATCATGGTCGGCGGCAACGGGCCCAACGTCACCTGGCGCCTGGCCGCGAAGCACGCCGACGAGCTCAATCTCGATGGCCTGACCCCGGGCGAGGTCGCCGAGGCACTCCCCGTCGTCCAGGCACGGTGTGACGAGATCGGCCGCGATCCGGCGACGCTGGCCGTATCGGTCCACCTCTGGAAGGACGATCTCCGCGGGACCGGGGCCCAGCGGGTCGACCTGCTGGCCGCGTACCGGGAGCTCGGTATCAGCCGGGTCATGGGCCTGCTCGAGGCCAGCGCGACCTCGGACGACGCGCTCGAGTCGCTGGCCGCGGACGCCCGGACCGCCGGCCTCGAGCTTCGGGCCTGACCGCTCGACGGGATCGGCGTGGCCAGCGCCTCCGACGTCGTGGCATAGTCGCGCGGCGGGCGCCGAGCCACCGCCCCTGAACCGCCACCCGCGCCGTCACGCCCGGAGGTCATCAGCATGGCAGCCCCCGCACGCCGTACGTGGCGTGCCGCCGGTCCCCAGTCGGTCACGTTCGTCGAGCTGTTCTTCGACCTCGTCTTCGTCTTCGCGGTCACCCAGATCACGGCCCTCACCGCGAATCACCTGACGCCCGACGGCGTCCTGCGCTCGGTCCTCCTGTTCTGGCTCATCTGGTGGGCGTGGACGCAGTTCACCTGGACCCTGAATCCCGCCGACACGACGGCGCACGGTGTGCGGGTGCTCACCCTCGTGGCGACCGGCGTGGCGTTCGTGATGGCGACCTCCGTCCCCCGCGCGTTCGAGGACGACGCGCTGTGGTTCGCCGTCCCGTATGTCGTGGTACGGATCCTGGGTATGTGGCTCCAGGTTCGCGTCGACACGGAGCACGCGGAGTCCGACCACGCGGCCATCCGTCGCTGGGTGTGGATGTCGAGCGTCGGCCTCGTCCTCGTCACGGCCGGGGCGATCGCGGATCCGGGCCTGCGCCCTGCCCTGTGGCTGCTGGCCATCGGCGCCGACCTCGTGGCCGCCGCGGTGGCAGGGCGCCGGGCGACGTGGGACCTCAACGCCGCGCACCTGTCCGAACGGCACGGCCTGATCGTGATCGTCGCGCTCGGGGAATCGCTCATCGTCGCGGGGGCGGCGATCGCCGGGGCGGAGCGCACGCGCGATCTCGTCGCGGCGGTGGGCGCCTCGATCGTGGTCGCCAGCCTGCTGTGGTGGACCTACTTCGGCTGGCTCAAGGACGCCCTCGAGCATGCCTGCGCGAAGGTCGGCCCGACGGAGATCGGACCGGTGGCCCGGGATGCGTTCAGCCTCGCCCACTTCCCGCTCGTGTGCGGGATCATCGGCTTCGCGGCGGCGGTCGAGGAGATCGTCCTGCACCCGGACGAGCCGGCCAAGGCTGCGGTCGTGGCCGCGCTCGGGATCGGTATCGCACTGTTCGTGGGCGCGTCGGCGCTGGCGTACTGGCGGCTGTATCGCCGGGTGCTCGTCGTCCGCCTCGCGATCCTCGTGGTCATGGCCGGTGGGCTGGTCGTGGTGGCGCCGCTCGCGCCCGTCTGGCCGCTGGTGGTCGTGGCCGCGGCACTGGCCGCGATCGTGCTGGCCGAGGCGCGTCATGCGACGTCCGCGCCCGCGGCCGGGCATCCGGCTCCGGGCGTGACCTCGGGGCCGTAGCGCGCCACGAGCTCGTCGCCGCGGTCGGCGACCCGCCAGTCAGCCGGGCGGCGGCGCGGTCGACATCCGCAGCTGACGGAGCCCGCATCGCAGGACGTGCGCCCCATTACCGCGACGAGGACGGCCGGCCTCGCGACCTGGCAGTTCTTGCACCGGGGGAACGGTATGGCCGATCCCTGCCCTTCGGGGGCGCGACGGACCGGCCGAACCGGCCATACGTTGCCCGGGGTGTATGTCTTGCCACGTGCGGGCGCGGCGAACCGGCCGAACCGGCGAACCGGCCGAACCGGGGCGATCGAGCGCGTCGCCCGAGACGGCAACCGAGCGCGGGTCACCCGCTACAGCGTGACCTCCAGCCTGTAGCGGGCCACGAGGTCCTCCACCCAGTCCATCGACACCTCGGTCGCGTATTCGGCGCCGAGCTCCTCGAGGCGCTCGTCGGTCAGCCGGTCGGCGGCGGCCTCGTCGGCCATCTCGCGGAGGAAGTGCTCGAAGCGGCCGGGACTGAGCAGCTCGATGATCCGGCCCGGATCCGGGCCCGCGTTCCAGAACGTGTGCCAGACACCGCGCGGCTTGAGGATCCACGACCCGGGTTCGGCGCTGAACTCGTGGTCGCCGATCCGCGCGCCGATCCGGCCGGACAGCACATACGTCCACTCGTCGGTGTCGTGGTGGATATGCGGCGGGACCATGTAGCCCGGGGTCACGGCCATCTCGGCGACCGACAGGTGGTCCCCCGTCATCGACGCCGGGATCTTGACCGTCGTGTCGATCGGCCCGTCCCAGATCCTCTCGCCGTCGGCCCCGCCGACCAGGTACGGGTTCCGCTGCTCGATCGCCACCGTCGCCCTCCGCCTCCGATTGTTCATTGCACAGTCCTGTGCAGTCATCATGTGGGACGATACGCGCGGTGCGCCCACATCGTCAATACTTCGCGGCACATGACTGCGCAATCGAATCCGGCCGCCGCCGCCCCCCAGGTCGCCGCGTTGCCGGCCCGTCGCCGCTACCGGCTCGGACGACGGCAGGCGGCCATCGACGCCACCCGCCAGCGCATCGTCGAGGCCGCCTTCGATCTGCACACGACGATCGGGCCCGGTCGCACGACCATCGCCGCCGTCGCCGCGCGGGCCGGCGTCCAGCGCCACACGGTGTACGCCCACTTCGCCGACCCGGCGTCGCTGTTCGAGGCCTGCACGGCCCACGGCATCGAGGCCATGGCGATGCCCGATCCCGCGCGCTGGCCGGCGAAGGCCGCGCCCGACGACCGCCTGGAGCGGGGGCTGCGCGCGATGGTCGCGTGGTACCGCGCCAACGGCGCGCAGCTCGAGCGCCTGCTCGACGACGACCCTGCGCCGTCGAGCGGGCACGATCCGGGCTCGCCCGCCGCGAAGCCCGCCGCGAAGCCCGCCGCCGCTCCCGCGCCCGATCCCTTCGCGGCCCGGATGGCCGCCATCCGCGCGGCCGTGGTCGAGGGCTGGGACGTCCCATCGAGCCGTCGCGTGGCCTTCGACGCGGTGGTGGACCATGCGCTGGCCTTCTCGACCTGGCAGTCGCTCGCGGCCGGTGGCCTGCGTGATGCCGCCATCGTGCGCCTCCTCGCGAGCCTCGTCCGCGGCGTCGCCGATGGCTCGATCTCGACGACGGACGGCCGGTGACGCGCCCCGGCCTCGGGCTCAACCTGCCCTACGTCGAGGGCTCGATGGACGGAGCGACGCCGCGCTGGAGCGACATCCTGGCCATGGCTCGCACGGCGGAGGCCATCGGCTTCGAGGCCCTGTGGGTGTCCGACCATGTCGGCTTCGGCGATCCGGACGGCGACTGGAGCGGGGCCTGGGAGTCCTGGACGCTGCTGTCCGCGCTGGCCGCGGCGACCGAGCGCGTCGATCTCGGCCCGTACGTGCTGGCCATGCCGTTCCGCAACCCCGCGCTGCTCGCCCGGCAGGCCGAGACGCTCGACGAGATCAGCCGTGGCCGGGCCATCCTGGCCATCGGTGCGGCCTGGAACGACGTCGAGTTCGAGACCTATGGCGTGCCGGTGGACCGGCGATTCGACCGCTTCGAGGACGGCCTGCGGATCATCGCCGCGATGCTCCGCGAGGGGCGCTCCACGCACGACGGCCGCGTGCTTTCGACCCGCAGCGCGCGGCACGCCCCGCGCGGCCCGCGGCCGAGCGGTCCGCCGATCATGGTCGGGGCGACGGGGCCCCGCATGCTGCGCCTGACCGCCGAGCTGGCCGACCACTGGAACGGTGGGATGCGCGCCTTCGCCGAGGTCCCGGGCCTGCTGGCCGACCTGGACGCGGCGTGCCGCGAGGTCGGTCGCGATCCGGCGTCGCTCACCCGCTCGGTCGAGGTCCTCGTGCGGGTCGTGGGCGGGGACGCGGCGGGGCCAGCGGAGCGGCGCGGGCCAGCGGAGCGGCGCGGCACGGTCCTGCCGCCACCCGAGCCGGCCGAGATCCGCGGCACGCCCGACGAGGTCGCGGCCGAGCTGCGCCGCTTCGCCGACCTCGGGATCGGTCACCTGCAGGTGCAGCTCCGCCCGAACTCGCTCGCCGGCGTGGAGCGCTTCGCCCCGGTCATCGAGGCGCTCGACCGGCCGGGCTGAGGGCAACGAGACGATCCCCGGTCGGCCCGCGGCCTGTGCGCCCGGGCGTGCTGGCCCTGACGGCCATCGCGGTCGACTGACGGCCAGGTCGCCGGCGCCGGTCGCCGCCGGTCGCTGGGATCCCGGTCGCGAGACACCCGCAACGTGCGTGCCGGCCCTTCGGGTCCGGGCGCAAGCGGCCACCCGTCACGCTGGCGGCGTGACCCCAGACCCCCAGGAGCACCCGCGATGATCGAGGCAGGACGGGCCACGGCCGGCACCGCCGGCACGGCCGGCACGGCCGGCACGTCCGTCACGGCGGGCACGACCGGCACGACCGGCACGACCGGCACGACCGGCACGACCACGACGACCCCGGCGACCGGGCGCGACCGGCTCGGGCTGCGCTTCGAGTTCCCCGACGGCGAGCTCGAGCGGATGGCGGTGCTCGGAGACGTCACGGACCGCTCCGTGCGGGTCTGGATCCGCCATCCCGGCGGCGGCACCACGGCGACCCTGCACGTCGACGACGCCGAGGTCGGGCGGACCGCGATCGAGACCGCGCCGGACCACGACCATGTCGGCGCGGCGGTCCTCGAGGCCGACGCCCCGCGGCCGGGGACGGCGTTCGAGGTCCGCGTGGACGGGGAGGTCCGCCACGGAACGTTCGCGCCGAGCGCCGGCACCCCGGCGCGGGTCTCGTTCGGGTTCGGGAGCTGCCACCAGCCCTTCCGGGACGGGGCCTCGAGCGGCCACCTCGAGCGCCATCCCGGGGCGGGGATCTATCCGCGCCTGGCGGACCTGCTGACCCGTCGGCAGGCCGCCTTCACCCTGCTCCTCGGCGACCAGGTCTACACCGATGCGGTCTCGCGGATCAGCGTGCGCGAGGCGCTCGGCGACGATCCCACGCTGACCGACGCCGACCTGGTCGCGACCTACCGACACCTGTACCGCGGCTACTTCAACGAGCGCGGGTTCCGTCGATTGACCGAGGCCTTCCCGGCCTACCTCGTCTGGGACGACCATGACATCTTCGACGGCTGGGGCTCGCTGCTGCGCACGAGCGCCTTCGATCGGCGTCTGTTCCGCGCCGCCGAGACCGCCTACCTCGAGTACCAGCGCCTGCGCGACCCGGGCGGCTCGCTCGACGCCCGGGCACCGTACGACTTCACCGTGTGGCACGGCGACGTGGCCATCCACGCGCTCGACCTGCGCGGCGTGCGCGATCTCGACCTCGGCAGGATCCTCGGCGACGAGCAGTGGGAGCGGCTCGATGCCTGCCTCCGCGACGCGACGGACCGCGGCGTCACGACGGTGTTCGTCGCCGCGAGCGTGCCGGTCGTGCATGCCTCGCCCGCGATCATGGGGCTCCTCGAGCGCTGGCCGATCGGCACCGGCCGCGACATCCGCGACCGCTGGAACGTGCCCACGTTCCGCCACGAGCGGACCGCCCTGCTCGAGCGACTGTTCGCCTGGCAGGCCGGCGGGCGCCGACGCCAGGTCGTCATCCTGTCGGGCGACGTCCACGTGGCCGCGGCGTTCGGCGTCCGGCCGCGCGGCGGCGGACCGAGGATCCGCCAGTGGACGAGCTCGGCGCTGTCGACCCCGGGTGGGCTCCAGCACGTGGTGGCCAATCGCGTGCTGACCAGTCTCGTGCGACTGGGCGAGCCGGACCTCGACGTGCGACGGCGCGGCATCGCCACCGGCAACAACGCCGGCCTCGTCGAGGTCGTCCCGGCCGAAGGCGGCGGCCACCACCTGACCTTCACGGTCTACCAGTACGACCAGCGCCGCGACAGGCTGCAGAGGGCGTTCGTGGATCGCGCCTCGCCGGGTGGCCGCCAGGCGGCCCGCTCCGCGGTACGGGGGGTCGCGACGCTCACCCGGGGGGCGCTGACAGGTCCCTCCGCCGGCTACATCGCCTCGAACGTCTCCACGACCTGGATCGCCGACCCGCCGCCCAGCACCGGGCAGCCCTTGGCCAGGGCCACGGCGTCGTCGAGCGACTCGGCCCTGATGATCGAGTAGCCCGACGGTCCGGCCGGGTCGTCGCTGACCGCGCCGTCGGACGCGATGCGCTTCGTGGCGCCGGCGGGGTTGCCGCCGTCGACGAGCGCCGAGCCGAGCGTGCCGAACCAGTCGGTCCATGCCTGCATGGCCTGGGCCTGGGCCTCCTGGGTCTCCGGCATCGAGCCGCCGTGGTAGACGAGCAGGTAGTTCGCCATCGTTCGGATCCTCCGCGTGCGCGGCAGACGTGGTGTCGCCGTCGAAGGGACGACGAACGGCCCACGGGCGAATCGACATCGCCCCGAGCGTCGCGCCGGTCGCGCCGGTCGCACGGGTCGCGCGGTCAGCCGGCCGACCGGGCCGCCTTCCGGCGCGCCTCGAACCCGAGCGAGCGCGCCTCGCGCACGGTCAGCGGCTCCATCCGCCGCCAGCCGAACGCCGTGGCGATCGCCTCCCACACCGCCGGCAGCTCCCAGTACGCACCGTGCGACCTGGGGAAGTCCCTGCCCGAGTGGACGCGCAGGTCGACCACGCTGGCGAGGCCGTCGGTCCGCCGGAACAGCGGCTCAGCCAGGAACGACAGGAAGTCGCGCGTGTCGTAGACGTTCAGCCAGCTGACCGCCAGGTACGGCGGGCGTGCCTCGTCGTAGGGCATCGACGGGATCGCATCGAACGTGTACAGCAGCGGCGCCTGCGAGCCGACGGTCACGCACGCCTCGACCGGGGCGTCCCGCCACTCCCCCAGCAGGTCCACGAGGGCGATGCCGCCGAGGCTGAGCGCGACCGGCAGGACCGGCTCACCGTCGGCGGCGTCGACGGCCGCCTCGAGCTCCTCGCGCAGGATCGCGTGGATGCTGGCGCGATGGCGGTGGTAGCCGATGACGTCGCTGAGCAGCTGGGCGCCGACGATGTCCACGAGCACGTCGCGCCGGGGCTCGAAGTACGAGGTCACGATCTTCATCACGGCGTCGCGCCGGATCCCGGCGGCCAGGGTCGGCACGGCGATGGACGGCGGGCGTGCCACCCGGTGCATCGCCTTGCGCCAGTTGCCCAGGCGCAGACCGGACCGGCGCCGCCATTCCGGGGCGACGACCCGGATCGCCCAGCCGCGCCGCCGGATCTGGTCCTCGATCCGCGCGACGTTGCGGCTCAGGCCGTCGGAGGTCTCGTTGGCGCCATGGACGAAGAAGAGCGTGCCGCGCGGCGGTGCAGGGTCGGCCATCGCGCCAACGATGGGCGCCGCCGGCCCACCCGGTCAAGTCGGTCAGTCGCCCACTCGTGGCCCCAGCGCGCGCAGGCGCTGGGTCAGGGCCGTGACGACGTCGAGCCGCAGGACCGGCGAGGAGTCCATCAGGCTCGTGAACCCGTCCCGGTCGATCGCCAGCGCCTCGACGGGACCGTCGGCCACGACCGTGGCGGTCCGTGGGCCACCGTCGAGCAGCGAGATCTCGCCGAGGAAGTCGCCGGGCCCCAGGGTCCGGACGGTGGCGCCGTCGACCGTGACCGTCGCGCTCCCGGCCACCACGATCAGGAAGGTGTCGCCGGGGTCTCCCTGACGCACGAGCGCCTCGCCGGCGGCGAACGACAGGGGCCGGGCGAGGCGCTCGACGGCCTCGATGGATCGGTCGGTCATGCCCTGGAACAGGGGCGTGGCGCGCAGGGCATCCGTGGCGGTCGCGGGCAAGGTGAGGCTCCTCTGTGCGGTCGATCGCGCGGACCGTATGACGGGTCCGTTAACGGCGTGTCAACGGACGGCACGCGTTCACCCGAGCCCGCGGCCCATCGCCCGAGGGACCCGCCCGCCCTGGCCATGACGACGGGAATCGCCTCGCGGTAGGCCCGGACGTGCGCGACGAGGGATCGACGAGCCGCCAGCACGATCGATCCGGCCGGTCCGGAACTCCTCGGGCGGGATGGCCCGGACGGTCGCCTCAGCGCGCCTTCGCGCCTGCCCTGGCCCGGTCCTTGAGGATCTCCCCGGCGGCGAGCCTGCCGGGACCGCCGCTGACGCAGCCGCCCGGATGCGTTCCCGAGCCGCACTGGTAGTAGCCGTCGATCGGGGTCCGGTACTGGCTCCACCCGGGCGCCGGCCGGAAGAAGAACATCTGCGGAGCGAGGAACTCGCCGGCGAAGATGTTGCCCTCGCTCAGACCGACGGTCCGCTCGATGTGGAGCGGGGTGACCACCTCGCGCTGGAGGACGAGGTCGGAGAAGCCCGGGAAGAAGCCCTCGAGCGTGCGCTGGACGGTGTCGCCCAGGTTCTCCTTCTCGGTGTCCCAGTCGCTCTCGCGGAGGTGGTACGGCGTGTACTGGATGAAGCACGACATGACGTGCTTGCCGGGGGGCGCCATGTCCGCGTCGATCGTGGACTGGATGGCCATGTCGATGTACGGGTTCGCGCTGTACCAGCCGTACTTGGCGTCGTCGTAGGCTCGCTCCAGGTAGTCCATCGTCGGTGCCAGGTTGGTGAACCCGCGCCACTGGTCGCTGCGGCCGGCCAGGGCGGGATACGTCGGCAGGCCATCGAGGGCGAAGTTCACCTTCGACGAGGTGCCCTGGAATCGGAAGCGCTGGATGTTCTCGACCAGGTCGTCCGGCAGCTCGCGCGGGCTGACCAGCTCGAGGAAGGTGCGCCGCGGATCGAGCGAGTTGACCACGGTATCGGCGTAGTACTCGGTCCCGTCGGTGAGGGCCACGCCGGTCGCCCGGCCGTCCCTGGTGATGACCGAGTCGACCGGCGACTCGAGGATGATCTCGGCACCGAACGCCTCGGCGGCGCGCTTGAGGACCTGGGTGAAGCCGCCGTTGCCCTTCTTGTGGAAGGCCCACGAGCCGAATTCGCCGTCGTGCTCGCCGAGCGAGTGGAAGAGCAGCACGAGGCCCGAACCCTGCGAGCGGGGACCGACCTTGCTGCCGATGATGCCCGACGAGGCGAGGTAGGCCTTGAGCAGGTCCGACTCGAAGTAGTCGTCGAGGAAGTCGGCCGCGCTGCCGGTCAGCAGCCGGACGGCGTTGTGGAGCACGCGCTTGTCGAGCTTCTTGAGCCGCGAGCCGAGCGCCGCGAGCCGGATCATCTCCTCGGGATCGTCACTGAAGATGTCCGGCGGGACCATGTCGAACAGCGGCTTGATCGCCTGGCAGACCATCTCCATGTCGTGGCTGTACTGGTCGTAGGCGTCCACGTCGTGCTTGGAGTGGCGGGCGATCTCCTTCTGGTTCTGCCCGTGGTCCTGGGTGAACAGCAGGTAGTCGCCCTGGCCGTCCGGGGCGAACGTGCCGGACATGAGCAGGGGCATGAAGCCGTGCTTCACGAGCTCGAGCTCGTGGATGATCTGCGGCCGCAGCAGGCTCAGGGCGTAGGAGAACGTCGTGAACCAGAAACCCGGTCGCAGCTCCTCGGTGATCGCCGCGCCGCCGACGAGGTGGCGACGCTCGATGATCAGCGTCCTGAGCCCGGCCTTGGCCAGGTACGCGCCGTTGACCAGGCCGTTGTGGCCGCCGCCGATGACGATGGCGTCGTAGGTCCGGTCCGACCTGGACGACGTCTTGGTGGACCTGGTGGAGGTGGGCCGCTCGGGCCCGGCCGCGCCGCGCTTGGTCGGCTTGGCGGCCTTGTCGGCGGCCTTGGACGTCTTGGTCGACTTGGGCTTCGGGGCAGTCATCGTCATCTCAGGCCGTCTTTCGCTCAGGGTTGTAGAACGGTAGCCGGGCGACATGCGCGGCGACCTGCTCGTAGTGGTGGTCGACGGTGAACTCGAGCTTCACCCTGGTGCCGAGCCTGGCGAGGTCCGGTCGGACGCGGGCGATCGCGATGTGGCGCTGGAGCATCGGCGAGTACATGAAGCTCGTCGCGTAGCCGACGCGCTCGTAGTCGTCGTCGTACAGCATCCAGTCCTCCACGATCGGGGCATGGTCCTTGGGCGGGATCAGCCCGGCCTCGTTGTAGACCCGATCGTAGTCCTCGTAGTCCACGATCAGCCCGCGCATCGCCCAGCGCGACGTCCTGTCGGCGAGCTCGCGCTCGAGGGCGCGCCGGCCGACGAACGCCCGGTCGTCCGAGGCGAGGTCCTTGAACATCCAGCTCCAGCCGAGCTCGATCGGCGTCGAGCGGTGGGCGTCGTTCCAGGCGTAGCGGCTCGAGTCGAAGTCGGCGTCGAGGAGGAGCAGGCCGGCCTCGATGCGAAGCATGTACAGGGCGGCGAGCCCGAACGGCAGCACGCCGTGGCCCTCCATGCTGTCCCACAGCGTGTCCCACACGTGGAGCGCGTCGGGCGTGTCGATCCAGACCTCGTAACCGAGGTCGCCGCTGTAGCCGGTCCGGCTGACCGTCACGCCCGCGCCGCCGATCTCGCCGGTGGCGACCCCGAAGTACGGGATCCGCTCCATCTGCGGCACGAGTCGGGCGAGCAGGTCGCGTGACCGCGGGCCCTGGAGGGCGAGCGTGCCGATGCCGGCGCTGACGTCCTCGATGGTCACGGCCATCCGGCCGATCCGGTCGCTGAACCAGGCGAGATTGGGCTCGGCCGCGGTCAGCAGGTACTCATCCTTGCGCGGGTGGAGGATGACTCCGTCCTCGACGACGAAGCCTCGGTCGTCGAGCCAGCAGGTGTACTGAGCGTTGCCCGGAGCGCAGCTGCGGATGTCGCGGGCGAGCACGCCGGCCAGGAACGCCTGGGCATCCCTGCCGGTGATCCGGTACTTGTACAACGGGCTCGAGTCGAACAGCCCGGCCGCGTTGCGCACCGCTAAGTACTCGAACTTGTCCGACATCTGGTACCGGTCGGCCGCGAGGTGGCCGGCCCAGTGGCTCCACAGCTGGGTCTGGTTGAGCGCGCTCGTTCGCTCGTGGAACGGGGTCGTCAGGATCATGCCGGTGGTCGCCCTCTTCTCGATCCCGGGTCGGGTCGGCCGATGCTAGCCGCTATTGGACGCGTGCGCAATTGCGTCCTACCCTGCGACCCATGCGACGCATGCCGCCCGACCGGCGCAGAGAGGCCATCGTGGACGCGGCCCTGTCGGTGGCCGTGACCAAGGGCCTCGCCTCCACCACGGTCCGCGATGTGGCAGCGGCCATGGGCACGTCCTCGGGGCTGATCCACCACTACTTCGACTCGATGGACGAGGTCCTGGCCCTGGCCTTCGAGCGGGTGGCCAGCCAGGACCTGGCGGCCTCCTCGCGGCTGATGGCCGAGGCGCCGTCGCCGACCGACGCGCTGCGTGCGTTCTTCGTGAGCTACACGCCGGCCGACAAGGACTGGGCCTTCCAGCTGTGGCTCGATGCGTGGGCCGAGGCCGCACGTCGCCCGGCGGTGCGGGCGGTGTCCGAGGCGCTCAACCTCGAGTGGCAGGCCCTGCTCGAGCGGACGATCCGGGCCGGCGTCGCCGACGGCTCGTTCCACTGCGCCGATCCGGCCGGGGCCGCGTGGCGCATCCTGTCGCTGCTCGATGGGCTGGCGCTCCAGGTCGTGGCCCACGGGACGACGCTCGCCCGGTCCGACGTGGTGGCCTGGTCCGCAGCCGCGGCGGAGCGGGAACTGGGGTTGGGGCCCGGGGCGCTGCGGGCCTAGCCCGGCGGCACGCCGGCGGCAGGCGGCGTCGCTCGGCGCCGCACGGCAGGTCGTCGCAGGCGGGTCGTCGCAGGCGGCTTCGCTCGGCGGGCGGCGTCGCTCGGCGGGCGGCGGCGCGCCGCGTCGCACGGCGTAGCCGCGGCGGCGTCGTCGCGGCGGGGTCGCGGCGGGGTCGCGGCGGGTCGCACCCCGGGTCGCGCGGCGGGTGGCACCCGGGTCGCACGGGTCAAGTCCCAGAACGTGGTGTAACAGCGCATCGCCCTCGCGCCTTGATCAACTCGCGAGGAGGAACGGCTGGCCCACCTCCTCGATGGCGACGGCATCGATGGCCGTCATCGTCTCGGACCGGA
>JBKHXL010000111.1:0-13785 GCA_046566045.1 Candidatus Limnocylindria bacterium | reverse complement strand
GCGCCGCCGCCGACGTCCCCGAGGGCCGCCTCCCAGGCGGCACGCCGCCCGGGCGCGAGGTTCGCCTCCGCGTCGAGCACGTGTCCGCGGTCGACCAGGCCATCGTGTTCGGGGTGCCCAGGCGGCGCCCCGATGGGGCGGTCGAGATCGGCGCGGGGCTCGGCCGGCCGCTCATCCTGTCCACGCTCGAGTCGGACACCGCCATGCGCGTCCTGGCCGACGGCGGAGGGCGACGGACGCTTGCGGCGGCCGTGGCGCTGGGGACCGGGCTCGTGCTGGTCACGCTGGGCATCGCCTGGGCGCTCGTCGGGGCGCTGACCGGGGTGGCCAGCGCCGCCTCCCCGTCGCCGAGTGCCATGCCGGGCGGCGACCCGCGCAGCAGCGGGCAGGGCCCGGGCCTGGTCGGCGAACCGCTCGTGGCGATCGGCCTCGTCCTGGCGATCGGTCTCCTCGCGGCCGTCGCGACCTACGGCTGGATCCGCCTGACCCGGCCGCCGTCCCGGGGCTGAGGCTCGCCCGGACGGTCCGGCCGCCGGTGCGTCCGCACCGGACCATCGTCCTATTGGCAAGATATGTGAGGCTGGTAGCCTCGGCGTCGTGGACTTCACACTTCTTGCCGGACCATCGTGAGCCCGTCGCCCATGCCGCGCCCGCCGGATGCGACCCTGTCCGTGACCAAGGCCGCCCGGCTGCTCGGCGTGCACCCCAACACGGTCCGCGCCTGGAGCGATGCGGGCCGCCTGCGCTACTACCGGATCAACCCGCGCGGCGATCGACGCTACCGCCCGATCGACCTGCAGCGGTTCCTCGCGGCGGCCGAGAGTCCACCGTTCGATCCCGGGTCGGACGCCCCGACCGTCGGCGGCGCCGGGGCGCGACGCCACGGCCGGGCGGCGATCGACCAGGGCGCACCGGGGGCGCGTTCCCCGGTCGCCAGCCTGGCGGCGGCCCACGAGCGCGACCTCGCGATCCTCGACGCGGTCGCGCGGCTGTCGATGACGGGCGACGACCTCGGTGTCGCGCTCGGGCGCGTGGCCGCCACCCTGCGCGAGGCGCTCGACCTTGCCGTGGTCGCCATCTGGGAGGAGCGCGACGGGCGCCTGATCGTGCGAACCGTCGCGGCGGACGACCCGCGGGCCCCACGCCTGCTCGACCTGCCGCGTGGCTTCGGCGTACTCGGGCGGGCGCTCGATGCGGGCGCCCGGCTGGGCGACGGCGACGGGGTGGCCGTCCGGGCCGATGCCGGTGATCGGGTCACGCTGGCCGCGCTGCCCGGCGAGCGCGCCGAGGTGGCCGTCGCCATCCCCGGCCCCGGGAGGCCGTGGGGGGTCATCCTGCTGGTCGCCCGCGACCGTGCCGGCCTGACGGCCACCGACCAGGACCTCATCGCGGTCGTCGCCGCGAACGTGGGCGGCGTGGTCGAGGTGGCTCGTCGGCGCGATGAGGTCGACCACCTGCTGCACCGGGCCGAGGCGCTCCGGCGGGTGGCCTCCGACATCGGCAGCCGCCTCGACCTCGATCGCATCCTGGCCGGCCTGGTCGACCACTCGATGGTGCTGTTCGAGGCCGACCGCGCCGCGGTCTTCCTGCGCCGTCCGGACGGGGAGATCGCCGCGGAGGTCAGCCGCGGCCTGTCGTCCGGGTATCTCGCCGCGGCGCGCGTGTCGAGCGGACCGAGCCTGTCGAGTGCGGCCGTGGCGGCGCGCCGCCCGTTGTACGCCGTCGCCTATCGCGACGACCCGCGCGGGGAGTCGATGCGCGCCGCCGTGGTCCAGGAGGGGTTCGACACGCTGTGTACCGCCCCGCTGATGGACGGGACCGAGGTCCTCGGCCTGCTCGAGGTGTATCACGACCGTCCGCACGCGTGGTCGGCCGACGAGCTCGAGACGATGGCCGCCCTCGCCACGCAGGCCAGCGTGGCCATCCGGGCCGCCCAGGACTACGGTCGCATGTCGACCTGGGCCGCGCAGCTCCAGTCGATCCAGCAGCTGGGCGTCCGGCTCAACCGGGTCACCGGGGCAAAGGACATCGGCCTGGCCATCGCGACCGAGCTGCGCCAGCTCATCGACTACCACAACGTGCGGGTCTATCGGCACGTCGACGGCGAACTCGTCCCGGTCGCCATGGCGGGCCAGGTCGGTGCCTACGTGGACGAGACGCCAGAGCAGCTCAAGGTCGCGGTCGGGCAGGGCATCACGGGCTGGGTCGCCCAGCATCGCATCGCCCAGAACCTGCCGGATGCGGCGGCCGACCCGCGCTCGGACACCGTCCCCGGCACGGAGGAAGGCCTGGACGAGTCGATGCTGCTCGCCCCGATGCTGTTCGAGGACGAGGTCGTCGGCGTGCTGGTCCTGTCCAAGCTCGGCCTGCGCCAGTTCAGCGACGACGACCTGCGCCTGCTCGTCATCTACGCGAGCATCGCGGCCCAGGCCCTGGTCAACGTGGACACCACCGAGCGGCTGCGCGAGCAGACGGCGGCGCTCGAGCGCCAGGTGGCCGGTCAGCGCGAGCTGCTCCAGGTGACCGAGACGATCCTCACCACGCTCGACGGGCGCGGCGTCCTGGAGGCCATCACCGACCGCCTCGGCGGCCTCATCGCCTGCGACAACATCGCCATCGAGGTGGTCGACCCGGCGACCGGCCTGCTCACCCCGATGACGGCCCGCGGCATCCATGCCGCCCACTACCTGGAGCCGTGGGGGCCGGGCGAGAGCGGCATCGCCACGTGGGTCATCGAGCACAACGAGGCGGTCTACATCGACGACGAGCGCGCCGACCCGCGGGTCAACCACTTCCGGGCCCTGGGCGCCGACGGCACGGCCGGCAGCCTGATCGTCGTGCCGTTGCGGGGGCGGTCGGGAGCGATCGGCGTCCTGACCATCGAGCGACTGGGGGCCGGCCACACCTTCGACCCGGCCGAGTTCGATCTCGTCCAGCTGTTCGCCGCGCAGGTCTCCATCGCCCTGCAGAACGCGGAGGTCTTCCGGGCGGTCGAGATCCGCGCCCAGCAGGACGCGCTGACCGGCCTGCTCAACCACGGGACCTTCCAGGAGCACCTGGCCCGGTCCGTCCGGGACGGCCATCCGTTCGGCCTGATCATGCTCGACCTCGACGACTTCCGGGAGGTCAACAATCGCCATGGCCACCAGGCCGGCGACGACCACCTGCGCCGCATCGCCCGGGCGTTGGGGCACGCCGGACGCGAGACCGACCTCGCCTTCCGCTACGGCGGCGACGAGTTCGCCCTGATCCTGCCCGGGGTCGATGCGACCGCCGCCCGGGCGGTCGCGGAGCGGGCTCGTGCCGCGCTCCATGACGTCGGCCCGGACGTCACCGCGTCGATCGGCGTGGCGACCTTCCCGGCCGACGGCGCCAGCGCGGCGGACATCCTGCTCGCCGCCGACCGCGCCTGCTTCCTGGCGAAGCGCCGTGGACGCGACCGGATCGCGACGGCCGCCGAGGGTCTCGCCCTGGCCGCCGAGTTCCTGCCCCAGGCGCCGACGCCGGTCGACTCCGAGGCGCCGACCCCGGCCTGACCGCCCCACGCGGCAGCCACCCGTCCGACCGGCCTCGACGTCACCGCGATCCGGCCAGGACCGTCAGGATGGACGCCATGCCGCCCCGCCGGATGCTCTCGGGCCTGCTCCTCGCCGCCGTCCTGGCCGGCGGCTGCGTCCCGGGACGCACAGGGTCCGGTGACGACCCGTCCACGCCGGCGAGCCGGTCCCCGGCGGTCAGCGCCGACCCGACCCCGTCCGGACCGACCCCCGTCCCGAGCTTCACCCGGCCGACCCCGACGCCGCTGCCGACGTTCGTGGTCCACGTCGTGGAGCCGGGCGAGACCCTGACGTCGATCGCTCGACTGCACCGCACGACCGGCCGGAGCATCGCCCACTGGAACCGCGAGGCCTACCCGTCCCTCGACCCGGCGTCGGACGAGTACGAGCCGGACCGCATCGTCGTGGGCTGGGCCCTCCGGCTGATCCCGGGCCTGGAGTACGACGCGGAGGACCTCCTCGAACCGTCCGGCTGACCGCTAGAGGCGACCGGCCTGGATGATCCGCTGCAGGAACTGGCGGGTCCGAGGCTGCTGCGGGTCGCCGAACAGCTGCCCGGGCAGCCCCTCCTCGCACACCACCCCGGCGTCGAGGAACGCGACCCGCGACGCGATCTCCCGCGCGAACGACATCTCGTGGGTGGCGATGATCATGGTCATGCCGCCGGCCGCCAGCTCACGGATGACGTTCAGCACCTCGGCCACGAGCTCGGGGTCGAGCGCGCTGGTCACCTCGTCGAGGAGCAGCAGGTCGGGCGCCATGGCCAGCGCCCGCACGATCGCGACGCGCTGCTGCTGCCCGCCGGACAGCCGATCCGAGTACTCCGCGCGCTTGTCGGCCAGGCCGAACCGGTCGAGCAGCTCCATCGCCGCGGCCTCGGCCTCCGCGCGCGGCCGCTTGAGCACGGTCCGCGGCGCCAGGGTCACGTTGTCCAGCACGGACATGTGGGGGAACAGGTTGAACGCCTGGAAGACGATGCCGATGCGGCGTCGGACGCGGTCCACGTCCACCCCTGGCGCGGTGATGTCGATGCCGTCGATGACCACCCGGCCGTCGTCGATCGGCTCGAGCAGGTTGACGCAGCGCAGCAGCGTGGACTTGCCCGAGCCGCTGGCCCCGATGAGGCAGACGACCTCGTGGCGGTCGACCGCGAGGTCCACGCCGCGCAGCACGGCGTTGTGCCCGAAAGACTTGTGGACGCCCTCGACCCGGACCAGCGGCTCGCTCATCGGGCACCGGCCGCCTGGCGACGCCGGTCCCGGGCGATGAGCCAGTCGGTCAGCCGTCCGAGCGGCAGGGTCAGCACGATGAACACCAGGGCGACCGCGACGTAGGGCGTGAAGTTGAAGGTCGAAGCCTGCCGGATCTGAGCCGTCCGGAAGATCTCGACGACCCCGATGAACGACACCAGCACGGTGTCCTTCTGCAGCCCGATGAAGTCGTTGAGCAGGGGCGGGATGACCCGCCGGACCGCCTGCGGCACGACGACGTGGCGGAGCGCCTGGACCTGGCTCAGCCCGAGGGACCGGGCGGCGGCCGCCTGGCTCGGATGGACCGATTCGATCCCCGCCCGGAAGACCTCCGACACGTAGGCCGAGTAGACCAGGGTCAGGGTGACGACCGCCCAGAAGAACGGCTCGACCGGCAGCCCGACGACCCCGAGGCCGGGGCCGCCGAACCCCAGGGCGAAGATGATGACCAGGCCCGGGATCGCCCGGAAGACGTCCACGTAGACGGTCGCGATGGCGCGCAGCGGGAAGAGCGCCGGCCCGGGCAGCGCCCGGAGCACGGCCAGCAGCAGGCCGAACGCCAGGATGAAGACCTCGGCGACGAGGAACAGCTGCACGTTGACGCGGAACGCCGCGACCACGTCGGGCAACGCCCTCTCGAAGATCGGGCCGTCGAGGAAGGAGCGCTGGACCTCCGACCAACCGGGCGAGTGGACGACGATCCAGGCCAGCGCGCCGAACACGGCGACGGTGCTGATCAGGCCGATGACGATCGAGCGCGCGAGCTCGATCCGCTCGCGCCGACGTCGCCCGGCGAGGCGGTACGCGACGGGGTCCCCCCGGACGAGGTCGTCCGGGGGTGGACCGACGAGGCGTCCCACGGGCGTTCGGGGCGCGCGCGGACGCTAGGGCTGGAAGACGGGTGCGTCGACCTTGTCGGCCAGCCACTCCTGGGTGATGGCCGCCAGGCGACCGTCGGCGTCCATCGCCTCGATGGCGGCGTCCACGCACGCGGTCAGCGGGCTGTCCTTGGGCAGGACGACGCTGAAGTACTCGGCGTCCGCGCCGTCGGGACTCGGGAACTGGCCGACGATCACGCCGTCGTCCATCTGGACGGCGGTGATGAAGAAGGCCGTCGGCAGGTCCACCACGATGGCGTCGATCTGGCCGACCTTGAGCGCCTCGATCGCGGCGTCGTTGGTGTCGTACACGGACGGGTCGGTGGTCGGGGCGATGGTCGACACGATCGTGTCGTAGCTGGTGGTCCCGACCTGGGCACCGAAGCGGTACGCCTTGAGGTCGGCGATGGAGGTCGCCGAGGCGATCGGCGTGTCGGCGCGCGCGACGACCGACTGGTTGACGAAGTAGTAGCCGCGCGACATGTCCACGTTCTGGGCGCGCTCGGGCGTGTAGGAGACCTGGTTGATGTCGATGTCGAAGGCCTTGGGCCCGGGGGCGAAGGCGTTGTTGAACGGCACGACCGTCCAGGTCACCTCGTCGGGCGCGAAGCCGAGCTCCTCGGCCAGGGCGTAGGCGAAGGCTCCCTCGAAGCCGCCGCCCGTCGTCGGATCGCCGAGTTCCCACGGCTCGGTGGGCGCCTCCGAGAACTCGAAGTAGGGCGGGTAGGCCGGGTTGTCGGTGCCGATCGTCAGCGAGCCGGCGTCGACCAGGGTGAGGTTCTCGCGGGCGCACGCGTCGGGCGTGGCCGTCGGCGCCTCGCTCGGCGCCTCGGTCGGGGCGACGCTCGGGGCGTCGGTCGGGGCCGCGGACGGGCTGGCGCCCGCCCCCGAGCAGGCGGCGACGATGAGGGACAGCAGGAGGACCGGGACCGCGGGGGCCAGCGGACTGCGCATGGTGGTGTTCTCCGGAGCGGTTCAGCAGGACGGGCGAGAGTGTACCCGGAGACCCTCGTGAGGGGAACGTGTCGAAGCGGTGCCGGGAGGAGGATCGGCACCGCTTCGACGAGTGACCGGTCCGGCGAGAGGAGGGAACCCGCCGGCTCGATCGGATGATTCGGGATGTCAGTGGGTCCGGGGCGATCCCCCGTCGTCGCGACCGAACCGGCCGCCCCGGGCCAGTTCGCGCAGGAACAGCAGTCGGTTGACCTGGCGGAGCGACCAGTGGACCTCCCCGACCGGGATGCCGCACAGGAAGGCGGTCAGGTCGGCGGCCTCAGCCGGGGCCAGACCGCGCATCAGCAGCATCCGGTAGGTCGAGCGCGTGATCGGTGGGCTCCCCGTGGACCCGGTCGGCGCCGCCGGATCGGGCGTCGAGCGCCTCGAGGCCGCCGTGGCCGCGGAGCCACGTCCGGCCACGGATCCCGCCGCGCGCGCCGTCACCGACGAACCGCGGCGAGGCGATCGCCCGGGTCCCCGTGAACCGCGCTGCGTGGATCCGGCCATGGATCACGTTCCCTGTCGTTCCCTTCCGCCGCCCGGCAGGTCCGGTGCGGTACGGGCATGTTCGAACGGGACCGGCGCGGTCGCGATGGCCCGTCAGTCCTGCCCCGACCCGGTACTTGGGTCCGGCGGGTCGGTCGCTAGACTCTGATGCGTGCGCGCGCGCCGGTTCGAGCTGCGGCTGCTGGCGGTCGGACTCGCGGCGGCGTGGGCCGCGGCAGCCGGCCTGGTCATCCTCGCCTACCGCCCGGGCGGCCCCCTCGACCTGGCCGTGGGCATCGCCCTGCTCCTGCCCATCGGGATCGCCCTCGCCGCGGTGCGCTGGCCGCCGGTGACGCGGGGCGCGGGCTCGTTCCCCCTGATGGTCAGCCTCGGCGTGACGAGCCTGCTGCTGCTGGTGCCCTCGATCCGCGGCGTCATGGACCAGATCCTCCAGCTCGGGTCGCAGACCCTGATGCCGTCGCTGGAGGCCGCCTATCCGTGGGCCCTGGCGCTCCTCTCGACCAGCCTCTTCGCGGCGTTCGGCCTCGTGCGCATGCTCGACGGCGGCGCGGCGCTCCGCCGGCGCCGCTTCGTGGTCGGGTCGGCGCTCGGTCTGGCCATGTCCCTCGTCGCGGGTGGGTCGTTCGCGGCGATCGCCATCGCCAACGAGATCGGGCTGCGCGATGGCGCCCGACCGGCGGGCTCGCGCTTCGGGCCGGTCGGTGAGGGGACGCTTCCGACGTGTGACGGGCCACTGGCGACCGGAGCGACCGCTCGCGTGTCGTTGCGTCTCGAGGGCGAGGTGGACCTGCGCTCGATCGGGTCGGTCGACATCTCAGGCCATCGCGCCGGGAGCGACTTCCGCTGGCTCGCGTTCGTCGCCACTGGCCGGGAGATCGGCCTGTACGGCCAGGTCTGGACGGAGGGCCGGGCCTTCACGCGGGTCCCGTCCAAGGACTGGCAACAGGTCGGCTCGAACGTGGTCGCCGAGGGGGACCTGGACGCGCGCGTCGCGGCCACCGTCCTGACCGACGCGTACCGCTCCACCGCCGAGGACCGCGGCGAGGAGGTCCTGGAGGGGGCACGGGCGCGCCGCTGCCGGGTGTCCATCGACGGCCCGGCCTTCGTGCATGCCTTCCCGCAGGTGCGCTGGCTCGTCGGCGACGCGTCGCTCGAGCGCTGGCGGGGCCAGCTCGACTACTGGCTCTTCCTCGACGGTCAGCTCGGACAGGTCGTCGGCAGCGTCAATGGCGAGGCGATCGGGATCCGACCCGACGCGCTGCAGGCCACCGTCAACGTCAGCCTGACGGCGACCGACCGGGGACGGCCCGTCGTCATCTATCCTCCGATCCCATGAGCGACGACCCCCTCGACGACGTGTCCGTCGGCGACCTCGACGGCGACTGGGACGGCGACCCGGGCGAGGCGGACCCGACCGACGACGGTGAGCCCCGACGCTTCGAGAAGCGCGACCGCCTGGCCCGCATGCTGCGCGTGGTCACGGTCCTGCGCGCCCACCCCGACGGCATCCGACCCGCCGACATCGCGCGCCGGGTCGGCGTCGCGACGCGGACCGTCTACCGGGACCTGCGCGCGCTCGAGGAGGAGGTCGACGTCGCGACGTGGTCGGAGGGCGGCCGATGGGGCGTCGTCAGCGATGCCTTCCTGCCGCCCCTGAAGCTGACCCTCGACGAGGCGATGGCGGTGGTCCTGTCGGCGCGCCTGATGGTTCGCTACGTCGACAAGTACGACCCGGACCTGGCGGCCGCGTTCGAGAAGCTGGAGGCCGTCCTGCCGCGGCCCCTGGCCGACTTCGTCGACCGCACCCTCGACATCCTGGCCCAGCATCCGACCGATGCGGCCTTCAGCGAGCGGGTCCACCGGCTCACCCGGGCCTGGGCGGAACAGCGCGTCGTGACCCTGACCTATGCGCCGGCCTCGTACACCCCCGACGCGACCGCCCGGGAGGCGATCGTGCGGCCCTACCTGATCGAGCCGTCGCTCCAGACCCACGCCCTGTACCTGATCGGCTGGGACGAGTCGCGCGACGCCCTGCGGACCTTCAAGATCGAGCGTATCCGGGCGGTCAGCCTGACCCCGCGCACGTTCGAGCCGCCGGAGGGCGGGGTGCTGGAGCAGGCACTCCGGCGAGCCTGGGACATCATCGCCGACCAGCCGGCGACCGAGGTCGCCCTGCGCTTCGCACCCGCGGTGGCCGCCCGCGTCGCGGAGACGACGTGGCATCCCGACCAGCGCACCGCGCGGGGGGCGGATGGGTCGCTGGAGTGGCGGGCGACGGTCAGCGGCACCATCGAGGTGCGCCTGTGGATCCTGTCCTGGGGCGACGACGTCGAGGTCCTCGAGCCGCCCTCGCTCCGTGCCGACGTGGCCGCCACCCACCGTCGCGCAGCGGACCGGTACGGGGCAGATAGCGGTGCGTCGGGGCACCACTCCGACCCGCCCTGAGGGACCCGCACCACACCGCTCCGCCCGGACTGCGGTAGGGTTGGGCGACGCCGACGTGGCCCCCAGACACGCCGAAGGGATCCCCATTGACCATCGCGCAGCGCCCCCGCGCGGCCACTCGCTGGCTGCCCCTGATCCTCGTCGCCGGCCTGCTGGCCATCGTGCCGGCCATGGCGAACCCACCGTCCGCCGAGGCGGTGACGACCACCCAGCTCGAGACCCAGCTGACGACGCTCATCAACGCGGAGCGGCAGAAAGCGGGGCTCAAGCCCCTCCGGACGGATACCTACCTGGCGGTCATCGCCGGTCGACGCGCGGACCGGATGCGCGATGCGAACACCCTCAGCCACACGGTCGGCGGGAACCTGTCGTACCAGCTGGCCTACTACCGCGTCGCCTGGTACGGCTACGGTGAGAACGTCGGCTACACGACCGCCGCATGGGGCTCGAAGGCCGCCGAGAGTCTCGTCGCCATGTGGCTGAAGAGCCCGTCGCACCGGGCGCAGCTCCTCAGCGCGACGTTCAACTACATCGGCGTCGGGATGGCCTATCGCTCCTCGAACGGCCGGACCTTCGCGTCCACGGTCTTCACCGAATCGCCCGATCACACGACGGCCCGGGCGACCATCCTGAGCGGCACCCGGTCGGGTGACGACGTGACCTGGGCGTGGACCGGGTACGACCCGGTCCTCCAGACCCACACGGCGGGCCTGCGCGACTTCGACGTGCAGTACCGCGTCGGGAGCGGCACCTGGAAGACCCTGCGCAACGACACGGTGGCGCGCTCGCTGACGCTCGTCGACCGCGTCTCCGGCCGGACCTACGGGTTGCGCGTGCGGGCGACCGACCGGCGTGGCAATGTGGGCCCATGGACCGCCGAGAAGAGGATCTGGGTTCCCTGACCACCCGCTCGTTCGAGGCGGTCAATCTCATCTCGGACCCGATCCACGGCTACATCGAGCTGACCAAACGGCTGACGGCTGCGGAGGCCGCGGCCGCCGGCCTGCCCCGCGAGGACGTCGCCGAGCAGGACATCCTCGACACCGCGTGGGTCCAGCGCCTGCGCCGGATCAGCCAGCTCCAGAGCGCCCGCTGGGTGTTCCCCACGGCCGAGCACTCGCGCTTCACCCACGGGCTCGGCGTGATGCACGAGGCGGGCGTGTGGGCGCGCTCGCTCTACCCGAGCCTGCGCACGTCCCTGGCGGCGGCCGAGCCCGGGACCCGGGTCCCGTCGGAGGGTCTCGTGGTCGAGACCATGCGCATGGCCGGCCTGCTCCACGACGTCGGTCACGGGCCGTTCGCGCATTTCTTCGACGACCACGTGCTGGCCGCCTTCGAGGCGCCGGCCGACCCGCGCCGGGTCCCCGGCAAGCGCCTGTCCCACGAGGACATCAGCCAGCGCATCGTGGCGGACGAGCTGGGGCCGCTCCTGGGCGGCCTGCGCCGAGCGCCCGGCGACGTGCCCGAGCGCGCTGCGTTCGCCGACGACGAGGCCATCGACCCCGCCTGGGTCGCCTTCCTCATCGCCAAGCCTGCCCTCGCCGACGCATCGATGCCGCGCTGGGTGCGCTGGCTCGCGCCGCTCCTGTCGGGCGTGTTCACGGTCGACAACCTCGACTACGTCCGGCGCGATGCCTACCTCACCGGGGTGGCCGCCGGTCCGGTCGACGTGGAGCGCCTGCGCCGCTACGTCGTCGTCTCCGAGCGGGGCCTGACCCTGTACGAGCCGGGCCTCGGCGCCCTGGAGATGTTCCTGACCGCCCGACGGTTCATGTACCAGCAGGTCTACTTCCACCGCACGGTGCGTGCCATCGACCTCGACCTCGCCGGGGTGTTCGGCGCCTCGGTACGCGCCATCTTCGGCCACGAGTCCCCTATCGACCGCCTGTCCGCGTACGCCGACCTCGACGAGTACGCGCTGCTCCACCAGGCCGCCCGCTGGGCGCGCGGCGAGGACGTCGAGCAGGTCGGATCCGAGGTCGCCGAGGCGTGGCGGGCGATCCTGCTGCGCCAGCCGCGCTGGCGCTCGGACGCCGAGGTGCGCGCCGAGTACGGGTCGGACGGGCCGCCCGCGGGCCTGGTCGAGTCGCTCGGTCCGGAGCAGCCGGGCCAGGTCGTGATCGACCGGGCGGTCGTCGACGCCCGACCCGCCGATGCCGCCCGGGCCGACGCCCTGCTGGCCGTGGCCGGCCGCGACGGCAGGTGGCTGTCGCTGTCGGAGGCCCTCCGCTCGATCCCGCCGAACTGGCTCATCGCCCGCCGCTACCGGCGACGCTGACGAGGGCGATCCACGCCGGGATTGACAACAGGCAGGTATCTTCCTATCGTGCGTCGCGATGCGACGGAAGGCCGGCACGCTCGTTCCGCTGGAGCGCTCGATCCTGGAGGCCGCCCTGAGCCTGCGGGGCCTCGGGCTGCAGGAGGCGCACGGGTTCCTGCTCGCGCGGACGATCGCCGATCAGCACGGCGCCCGGCGGCTGACGGCCTACGGGTCGCTCTACAAGGCACTCGATCGGCTGGAGCGAGGGCTGCTGCTCGCCAGTCGGTGGGAGGATCCCCATGAGGCCGCGGAGGCCGGTCGGCCGCGCCGGCGTTTCTACCGACTGACCGCTGCCGGCGAGGCTGCGCTGGCCGTGAGCCGCGCCACCGACCCGGCCGTCACCCGGCCGCGACCCGAACGGTCGCCGGTGCGGTGATCACCGAGCCGCCTCGCCGCACCATCGCTCGCCGGGACGGCGCGGCGCTGGTTCGCGACTGGGTCGCGCTGTACACCACGGGCCTGCCAGGACCACTCAGGATGCGACGCCTCGCCGAGATCGAGGCGGATCTCGCCGAGGAGACGCTCGACGCCGTCCGCCACGGCACGGTCGCCGGCCTGGCTGGGCGGCGCATGGCTCGACTGATCCGGGGCATCCCGGCCGACGTGGCGTGGCGCATGTTCGACGCACCTGCCATGGCAGCCGCACTGCGGCTCCGGCGCGACTGGGTCCCGCTGACTCGCTGGACGCTGATGGCGCTGGCCGTCGCGGCGGTCGGGACGGCCGGTGCGCTGGGCCTGATCGCCCGGCCGCTGCTCGACCCGTCGGCACGAACGGACTCGTGGCTCGGTTGGGGCCCGTACGCCTTCGCCGGCGCGTGCATCGCGGCCCTGGTGGCCGTCCTGGTGGCCGTCCCGGCACCGCAGCGGGCGTTGGTCATCGTCGTCCTGGCGGCGGTGGTGGGCACGATGGCGGCACCCTGGTTCGTCGGCCCCTGGCTGCTCGTCGTCACGGCGGTCGGCGCTCGGTGGTATGAGTCGCGATCGACGCGGCCGGGGCGTCGGTGATGGGCCGGCGGCTCGCCTGGGTCGCAGCGGCGGTGGTCGGACTGGCAGCCGGCGGGTTCGCCTTCCACTTTCCCGGAAGCTTCGATCTGGCCTCGCCGGACCCGGCCGCGGCCGCGTTCGGCCTGATGATCGGCGCCATCCATGGACTCCTCCTCGGGCTGTTGCTGAGGATGGCGGGCGGTCACGGCGGTCCGCGCCTCCTCGCGAGCACCGTCGTCCTGGTCTCGATCACGCATGCGCTGCACGACGGCCTGCCGGCGGCGCTCGGCCTGCCGGTGGTGGCGCTCCTGAGCGGACTCGCGGCCGTGTCGACGTTCGCGGTCGTGGGCGGCATCCGCGAGCGCGCCTGGCTGCTCGCCTGCTTCGTCGGCTGGGCCGGCGGCCTGGTCGCGGGCGAACTCGTGTCGACGGCCCTTGGTCTGCCCGCCTCGGAGACGCCGCTCGGCTGGGCCGTCGACCATGCGGTCGTCGGCGCGGTGGCGGGCCTGGTGTGGGGCGGGGCGACGGCGTCGGCCGGGTCGCGCGAGGTCCGTGCGGCGCAGCCAGCGCCGGGAGCGCTGCGGTGAGCCTCCTGGAACGCGTCGACGACGCCATCCGGCGAAGTCCGGTCTGGCGCTCGCTCTTCCGCCAGCCGTATCCGCGCGACGAGCGCAGCCGCGCCTACGCGGTGATGAACAACGTGTTCCTGCACATCCATCCCGTGCGCGTCCGCCAGCACGCGGTGAAGTTCGCCTACACCTTCTGCCTGGGCGGGCTGTCGTTCTTCCTGTTCCTGGTGCTGACCATCACCGGCGTGTACCTGATGTTCTTCTACGTCCCCTCGGCGA
>JBKHXL010000110.1:0-18931 GCA_046566045.1 Candidatus Limnocylindria bacterium | reverse complement strand
CTCCCCTGGCTGCCCGGCACGGCGCTCGTGCTGGCAGACGCCATCGACGAGGAGACCGGCCAGGAGATCCCGGTCGCGCCGCGGACCATCCTCAAGCAGCAGGTCGCCAGGGCCGCCGCGGCCGGGTTCGCCATCAAGGCGGGCTCCGAGTTCGAGTTCTACGTGCTCAAGGACTCATGGGAGGAGCTGGCCGAGCGCGGCCATCCGGTCCCGCGCACGTTCGGTCACTACAACGAGGACTACCACCTCCTCCAGGCCACGAAGGCGGAGCCGCTCCACCGCCTGCTGCGCAATCAGATGACCGAAGCGGCGGTCCCGATCGAGTTCTCCAAGGGCGAGGCGGCCAACGGCCAGCACGAGGTCAACATCCGCTACGACCACGTCCTGGAGTCGGCCGACCGGAGCGTCGTGTTCAAGCACGGCGCGAAGGAGATCGCCTACCTCAACGGCTGGGGCATCACGTTCATGGCCAAGCCCGACCATCGCTGGACGGGCTCGTCCGGGCACCTCCACATGAGCGTCTGGGACACCGCCGGGGAGACGCCCCTGATGCACGCCGCTGAGGGCGAGACGGCCGGCCCGTACGGGCTGTCGACGATCGGCCAGCAGTTCATGGCCGGGATGATGGCGTTGTCGCGCGAGCTGGCCGTCTTCGTCGCCCCGTTCATCAACTCGTACAAGCGCTACGCCTCGCTGTCATGGGCCCCGGTCAACGTGGTCTGGGGCCGCGACAACCGGACGACCGGTTTCCGGCTCGTCGGGCGCGGACCGGCGCTCCACGTCGAGAACCGCTTCCCCGGCGGCGACATGAACGCCTACCTGACCTACGCCGCCATGGTCGGCGCCGGCCTGTACGGGATCGAGCACGAGCTGTCCCTCGAGCCCGAGTTCAAGGGCAACGGCTACCTGGCGACCGGGCACCCGCGCATGCCGCGCGCGCTGTACGAGGCGATCCGCGAGCTGGAGGAGTCGAAGGCGGCCCGCGAGATCTTCGGCGACGCCGTGGTCGAGCACTACCTCAACGCCGCCCGGGTCGAGCAGGAGACCTACGACTCGATCGTCCACCCGTGGGACCGCGAGCGCTACCTGGAGCGCGGCTGAATCGGTCGTCATGTTCGCGCCGCCAGCGTGATGGGGCTCGCGGCCCCGGTCTCGTCGAGCTCGGTCAGGGTGCGCAGGGCGAACCCGAACTCGCTGCCGCCCTCGGGTCGGCGACGGGCCCACACGCGCCCGCCCATCACCTCGGCCAGCCAGCGGGCGACGAACAGGCCGATCCCCGAGCCCTGTGCCGCCCCCTCGGTCAGCGGCGAGCGGTAGTCGATCTCGAACAGGCGCGCCGCCTCCTCCGTGCGCAGGCCGGGACCGGCGTCGAGGACCACGACGCGGGCCTCCGTCTCCCCGTACTCGACGCGCACCTCGATCCCGCCGGTCGCGGCGTACTTCGCCGCGTTGGACAGGAAGTTGCGCAGGATCTGCTCGACGTAACTCTCCTCGCCGAGGACCGGCTGCCCGACCCCGCGCCGCGCGACCGCGAGCTCGACGCCGGGCCAGTGCACCCGGGTGGACGCCACGAGACGCTCGACGACGCGGTCGAGGTGGACCGGCTCGAGTGTGACGTCACGGGCCCCGCGCTCGGCCCGGGCGAGGACCATCAGGTCCTCGACCAGGCGGTACAGGCGGTCCGCTTCCGCCCCGATGTCGTCGAGCAGGGCCGCCGCATCGCTCGCCGCCAGGCCGGGCCGGGTCAGGATGCGCGAGCCCCCGTAGATCGCGGTCACGGGCGTGCGCAGCTCGTGCGACAGGATCTCCAGGAAGCGGTCGCGCACGATCTCCGCCTGGCGCTGTTCGGTGAGGTCGCGGATGAACGCGGTGAACATCGGACGGCCGTGCAGCTCGATCTCGGTCACCGTCAGCTCGACCTCGACCGTGGTCCCGTCGGCCCGCAGAGCCTCGGTCCGGATGCGCTGGCCGAGGATGTGCGGCACGCGCGTCCGGATGTAGCGGCGGAGCCCCTGGCGATGCCGCGCCCGGAGCGTGGGCGGGACGAGCAGGTCGCCGATGCGGCGGCCCGTCACGTCGGCCCGGTCGCGCCCGAAGAGGCGCTCAGCGGCCGGGTTGAAGTCGAGGATGCGACCGTCCTCGTCGGCCGACACGATGGCGTCGACGGCGGCCTCCAGGACGCCCGTCTTGCGCGCCTCGCTCGCCTCCAGTGCACGCCGCGTCTCCAGCCGCTCCAGGAACGTCCCGAGCTGGCGGCCGACCGCATCGAGGAAGGCGACGAGGCCCGCGTCGGACCGGCGGATGTGGCGCCCGAAGCACTCGACGATGGCGTGGACCCGCCCGCCGAGCATGACCGGGAACGCCGCGCCGTGGCGCAGACCCACCCGCCGGGCGGTCGGCTGGCGCACGAAGTTCCCGTCCACGATGAGGTCCTCGATCCACGTCACGCTGCGCGACGTCCAGACCCGGCCCGGCAGCCCGACATCCGGCTCCAGCGCGAGCGTGCTCGTGGCCTCCCACCACTCGTCCAGCCCGGGCGCCACCCACAGCGCGGCGCAGGTGAGCCGGCCGGGCGAGGCCGCGTCCTCCGTCCACACCGCGGCCGCCTGCCAGCCGAGCGTCGAGCACAGGGATTCGAGCAGCTCGGGCATGACCGACCCGAAGTCCTCGGCCTCGGCGAGGATACGCGTGACGGCGTACTGGGCCGCCAGCTGCCGATCACGACCGCGCGACCCGCCGCGCGGGCGGACGACCGGCTCGGGTGCCTGATCGTGCATCGCGCCATGGTATGGCAGCCGGGCGGCTCGTCGAGTCCGGCGGGCGCGTCACCGTCGCGTCGCGTCGGACCGGTCACCGGGGCCGCGGGCGGCGGGGTAGGATGACCGGGAGGGATGCCGCCGGCTGTCGGGCGGCCAGCCCGTCCCACCACATGAGGGCCACGTACCGATGCGACTCGCGGACAAGGTCACGATCATCACGGGCGGCGGTGGCGGCATGGGCCGGGTCGCGGCGCAGATGTTCGCGCGAGAGGGCGCGCGGGTGGTGGTCGCCGAGTACGGCGAGGCCGCCGGGCGAGAGACCGTCGCGCTCATCGAGGCCGACGGAGGCCAGGCCACCTTCGTCAAGGTCGACGTCAGCGCGGAGGCCGACGCGAAGGCGATGGTCGACCACGCCGTCGCGACCTACGGCCGCCTCGACTGCCTGTACAACAACGCCGGGATCATGCCCGAGGCCGACCACAGCGTCATCGACACCGACCCTGACGTGTGGGACCAGGTCATGGCGGTCAACGTCCGCGGTGTCTACCTCGGCTGCAAGTACGCCATCCCGGCGATGCGCGCGGCGGGCGGCGGCAGCATCATCAACATCGCCAGCTTCGTGGCCATCCTCGGCTGCTCCGTCCCGCAGGACGCCTACACGGCCTCCAAGGGCGCCGTGCTCAGCCTGACCCGCAGCCTGGCCGTCCAGTTCGGCCCCGACGGGATCCGCACCAACGCGATCTGTCCGGGGCCGGTCGAGACGCCGCTGCTGATGGACTGGCTGGTCAAGGACGAGGCCGCCAAGCAGCTTCGCCTGGCCCGCAACCCGACCGGCCGCTTCGGCAAGCCGGAGGAGATCGTGCACATGGCCGTCTACCTCGCCTCGGACGAGTCGCGCTGGACGAACGGCGCCCAGCTCGTCGTCGACGGCGGGATCACCGTCAACTACTTCTGAGGAGCGACATGGCGGACGAGTCCACGGAATCGGAGCCAGCCGTGGCCAGCGGACGGATCGCCATCGGCGTGGATGTCGGGGGGAGCGGGATCAAGGCGGCCGTGGTCGACGTCGAATCCGGTCGCCTGCGCTCGGACCGGCTGCGGGTCCCGACGCCCAAACCAGCCACGCCCCAGGCGGTCAGCGCGTCGATCGTCCGCCTCGTGCGCCGCCTGGCGAAGGCGACCGGCATCGCCGACAGCGCGCCGGTCGGTCTGGGGCTGCCCGGCGTCGCCATCGACGGGCGCCTGCGGACGGCCGCCAACATCGACCCCGGGTGGGTCGACTACCCGATCGCGGAGAAGCTCGGCGCCTCGCTCAAGCGGTCGGTCACGATCGTCAATGACGCGGACGCGGCCGGCATCGCCGAGATGCGCTACGGGGTGGGCGCCGGCAAGGACGGCGTGGTCATCTTCCTGACCCTCGGCACCGGCGTCGGCTCGGGCGTGTTCGTGGATGGCACGCTCGTGCCCAACACCGAGTTCGGCCAGATGGAGATCCGCGGACGCGCGGCGGAGCGGCGCTCGGCGTCGGCGGCCAAGGTCCGCCGGGGCCTCGGCTGGAAGGCCTGGTCGATGGACCTCGACGAGCACCTCCAGCGGATCGAGGAGCTGATGTGGCCGACCCTGTTCATCCTGGGCGGCGGCATCAGCAAGAACGGCGACAAGTTCATCCCGCGCCTGAGCCGCCAGACCCCGATCGTGGCCGCCAGCCTGCGCAACGACGCGGGGATCATCGGCGCGGCCGTGGTCGCCGCCGAGGGCTTCGCCGACGCGCGCACGACGCGCGACGACATCCCGCCCGGCGTCCTCGCCGGGCTCGCCGCGGCCGCGCCGCCGTCCAGCTCCTGACCCGCCCCTCCGCATGCTCGACCAGCTGACGGTCCCGGCGCTCGAGCTCACGGAGGAACTGCGCTTCATGCTCGACCTGGGCATGGCCGTCGCGGCGGCCCTGCTCGGCGGCGTCATCGCGGTGCGCCTGCGCCAGCCGGCGATCGTCGGCTACCTCATCGCCGGCATCGCCATCGGGCCGTCCACGCCGGGGTTCGTCGGGGAGCCGGAGCGGATCGCCATCCTCGCCGAGGTTGGCGTGGTCCTGCTGCTGTTCGCGCTCGGCGTCGAGTTCAGCATCAAGGAACTGCGCGCGACGCGACGCATCGCCCTGCCGGGCGGTGTGGCCCAGATCACGATCGTGCTGGTCGCCGGCGCGGCCGTGATGCTGCTCCTGGGATCCGACCTGCGCGAGGCGCTCGTGGTCGGGATGTGCCTGTCGATCTCGTCCACGCTCGTCGTGCTCAAGACGCTGCTCGACCGCGGCGAGCTGGACTCGCTCCATGGCCGCGCGGCGATCGGCTGGACCATCGTCCAGGACATCGCCACGATCGTGTTCATCGTGTCGCTGCCGCCGCTGGCCGGCGGCGATGTCGTGGGGCCGTTCGCCCTGGCCCTCGTCAAGGCGACCATCTTCCTCGTCCTCGCGTTCGTCATCGGGACGCGCCTGTTCCCGTGGCTGTTCGCGGCCGTGGCCCGGCTCGGCTCGAACGAGTTGTTCCTCATGGCGGTCGTCGCGACGGCGCTGCTGACCGCGTTCGTGTCGAGCGCCGTGTTCGGCCTGTCCCTCGCGCTCGGAGCGTTCGTGGCCGGGCTGATGGTCAGCGAGTCCGACCTGTCCCACCAGGTCGCCGGTGAGGTGATCCCCTTCCGCGACCTGTTCGCCGTCCTGTTCTTCGTGTCGGTCGGCATGCTCGTCGACCCGGGCGCGCTGCTCGCCGATGCCGGCCTCGTCGCGCTGCTGGTGGTCCTTGCCGTGGCCGGCAAGGGCTTCGTCACGGCGGCCCTGGGGCGCACCTTCGGGCTGCCGGGACGCTCGGCCCTGATGCTCGGCGCGACGATGTCCCAGGTCGGTGAGTTCAGCTTCATCCTGGCCGAGGACGGATTGCACCTGGGCCTCATCGACGACCGGGCCTACAACCTGGTCCTGGGGACGGCCGTCGTCAGCATCCTGGTGGGCTCGCTGGCCACCCGGCTCGCCGAGCGCCTCATCCCGTTCGTCGAGCGCGAGCGGGGCAGCGGCGGCCCGACGCCGGCGGCCGCCCTGTTCGACGGACCGAGCGGGCCCGCGCCGCCCGGGCCGAACGTCCGGCGCTCGCGAACGGAGGCCGCCTTCGAGCCCGCCGAGGAGGAGCGCCGCCCGACCGTCGTGATCATGGGTGCCGGACGGGTCGGACGCGTCGTCATCAAGGCCGTCCGAAGGCGAGGCTTCCGGTGCGTCGTGGTGGACCGCGACCCCCGCCGCCTCGAGGGCATCACGGCACTCGGCGCCACGGTCGTGTTCGGCGACGCGGCCAACCCGGAGATCCTCAAGCGCCTCGGGCTGGACCGGGCGCAGATCCTGATCGTGGCGATCGGCGATCCGCTCACCGAGCGGCTGGCCACCGAGCGGGCCCTGCGCATCAATCCGCGCCTGTCGATCGCGGCCCGGGCGCGCGGCCTGCGCGAGATCGACGCGCTGCGGCGGCTGGGGGCCAGTCGCGTGGCGGATCCGGAAGCAGAGGCCGCCTTCGAGCTCGCCCGCCATGCCTTGCAGCGGATGGGCGTCTCGAGCGCCGAGCTGAGCGGCATCGTCAGCGGCCTGCGACGCGACGTCTACGGCATCGAGCGATCCAGGACGGAGCGAGACCCGAGCTAGCCCGCGGCGCCGGCCGATCCGCCGTTCGCGGTCGGGCCCTCCGCGATCAGCGCCTCGAGGTCGATCGCAGCGATCTCCGCCTCGTCGATGCGTTCGCGCAGGATCTCGCAGCGCGAGCGGATGCGCTCGATGTAGCCGTCGACGACCCTCGCCGCCTCGGCCCGCTCCGTGGGCGAGACCCGCTCCGCCCTCAGCACCTCGGCGGCGTCGGCCAGCACCCGGAGCTCCTCGAGGGTCAGGTCCACCGGCTTCATCCGCTTGATGAGGAGGACCCGCTGCACGTTCTCCTCGGTGTACAGCCGGAAGCCGCCGGCGCTCCGCGCGGAGGGCGTGATCAGGCCCACCTCCTCCCAGTAGCGCAAGGTCCGAAGGGACAGGTGGACGCGGGCCGCCAGTTCGCCGATCTGGTACGTCCGGTGCCGCTGCATGGCCGGAATCGTACGCGCCCGCCCGATCAGCTCGCGACGGGGACCGACGGCGAGACCGGGACCGAGGGCGAGACCGGGACCGGGGCGTCGGGCCGAAGCAGCCTCGCCCGGACCAGCGCGTCCCAGAAGCGGGCGGGGATGGGGGCTTCGGCGAGTCGGACGTCGTCCGCGAGCTGCTCGGCCGAGACCGCACCGACGAGCACGGTCGTGACCGCCGGGTGCGCGGCCGCGAACTGGATGGCCGCCGCGGCGGGCGAGACCCCGTGGCTGGCGGCGATCGCCGCCAGCCGCCGGGCGCGGCGGCGCTCGAGCGAGCTGGCCGGCCGGTAGTCGAACCGGTCCGTCGCGTCGGGGTCGGCCAGGATCCCGCCGTTGAACACGCCGCCGAGGATGACGGCGATGCCGCGCGCCTGCGCCGCCGGGAAGAGGTCGTCCATGGCGCCCTGGTCGACCAGCGTGTAGCGACCCGCGAGCAGGACGACGTCCGGGTGGACCCGCTCGAGCATGCGCGCGAGCGACGCCGCGTCGTTGCTCGAGATCCCGATGGCGCGCGCTCGGCCGCCGTCGCGGAGCCGGACGAGGGTCGCCCACGCGGCGTCGAGCTGGGCATCGGACAGGCCGTCGGGATCGTGCAGGAGCAGGATCTCGACGTCGTCGCGGCCGAGGCGGGCCAGGCTCTCGCGAGCCGACCGGAGCAGGCCGCTCGGTGTGAAATCGTGGATGGCGACGGCCGGCGCCGCCGGCCGCTTCCCGATGGCCCGGGCCGCGGCCCGATCCACGCCCCTGCCGACCGCGCGAGACCGGGCGCGCTCGAGCGCGAGCCGGGCAAAGCCACCCACGGTCGCGATGGCCGACGGCGCGTAGTGGACCTCCCGGACCCGGGCCATCAAGCGGTTCCGCACGGTCCGCCGGCGCAGGAGGCGGCCCGCCTTGGTGGACACCGTCAGCGCGCCGGGGCCGAGGGCGGTGGACGCTCGACGGATGGCCGCCTCCGACCGTCCGAGTCCGTAGAGGGGGGAGACATCGACGTAGCGAAGGCCCGACCGGACGGCCTCGTGGACGATCTCGTCCGCGGTCCGATCATCGATGTGGCGGTCGGCCCCGATCATCGGCGCCAGGCCGACGCCCAGGCGACTGACCGTCACCGCGGTCCGGCCGAGCGGCACGTTCTCTCGTGGGTCCATGGGCGGCACCTAACACTTACGTGACGGTAGTGTTGATGACCGGGAGCCGCCTCGCCACTGCCGTTCGCATGCAGGCACGGCTTTGTGGTGCCTCCTGGCACCATGGATGTGCCCGGCTGCAGGCGTAGAATCCGCTTCCATCGCGGACCCTCCCTCCTCCCGCCCCCCCCCGAGGTGACCGTCCATGACGACCGAGTCGCGCGCCATCCCGACCACCGCCGACGAGCCGGCCGCCGCGCGCATGCTGATCGGCGGCGAGTCGGTCGACGCCGCCTCGCGGGCGACCTTCGACGTGGTCAACCCGGCCACCGGACGGGTC
Source organism: Candidatus Limnocylindria bacterium (assembly GCA_046566045.1). Taxonomy (GTDB): domain Bacteria; phylum Chloroflexota; class Limnocylindria; order Limnocylindrales; family CSP1-4; genus SPCO01. Next base: position 10,559 of record JBKHXL010000110.1, on the reverse strand, counting down.
ATCGCCACGGCCCCGCAGGGCGGCGCCGAGGACGTCGAGCGCGCGGTCGCGGCCGCGCGTGCCGCGTTCGACGACCCCAAGGGCTGGTCGCGTTGGGCCGCCGGCAAGCGTGGACGCTCGCTGGCCAAGCTCGCCGCACTGATCAAGGACCACACCGACGAGCTGGCCTGGCTGGAGAGCCGGAACGTCGGCAAGCCGATCAGCGGCGCGCGCGGCGAGGTGACCGGGGCGTCGCTCGTGTTCGACTACTACGCCGGCGCCGCCAACAAGATCTTCGGCCAGACGATCCCGGTCTCGAAGCCCGGCCTGGACCTCACGCTGCGCGAGCCGATCGGGGTCGTCGGGCTGATCGTGCCGTGGAACTTCCCGATCCTGATGGCCTCCTGGAAGGTGGCGCCCGCCCTGGCCGCGGGCAACACCGCCATCCTCAAGCCCGCCAGCTACTCCCCGCTGACGGCGATCCGGCTGGGCGAACTGGCCCTCGAGGCCGGCATCCCGCCCGGCGTCCTCAACATCCTGACCGGGCCCGGCGGGTCGGCCGGCGCGGCCCTCGCGGCGCACCCTGGGGTCGGCAAGATCGCGTTCACCGGCGAGACCACGACCGGGCAGGAGATCATGCGGCTGGCCGCGGGCAACATCAAGAAGGTCTCGCTCGAGCTGGGCGGCAAGAGCCCCAACATCGTGTTCGCCGACGCGGACCTCGAGAAGTTCGCGCGCGAGTCGCCGTACAGCGTGTTCGACAACACCGGGCAGGACTGCTGTGCCCGGAGCCGCATCCTCGTCGAGCGCAGCGCCCACGAGCGGGTCGTCGAGCTGTTCGCCGAGGCGACCCGCAATGTCAGGGTCGGCGACCCGGCCGACGAGCGGACCGAGGTGGGCACGCTGGTCAGCTTCAAGCAGCGTGACCGCGTCGCCGAGTACATCTAGATCGGCCTGGGCGAGGGCGCCAACCTCGTCGTCGGCGGGACCATCCCCGACGACCCGGCGTTGGCCGACGGCGCGTACCTCCTGCCGGCCGTGTTCGACGGCGTGGACAACGACATGCGCATCGCGCGCGAGGAGATCTTCGGCCCGGTCGTCAGCATCATCCCGTTCGACGACGAGGACGAGGCGCTGCGCCTCGCCAACGCGACGCCATACGGCCTGTCCGGCTCGATCTGGAGCCGCGACATCGGGCGCGCGCTGCGCGCCGCCAAGGCCCTCCAGGCCGGGGTCATCAGCGTCAACTGCAACAGCTCCGTCCACACCGAGGCGCCGTTCGGGGGCTACAAGATGTCGGGCATCGGCCGCGAGCTCGGGATGAGCGCCCTGGACCTGTACACAGAGACCAAGAACGTCTTCATCGATCTCAGCTGAGCAGGCGGCCGCCGAGGCCGTCGGGGGCGGCCCGGTCGGGCCGGTCGCGGTCGCGGTCGCGGTCGCGGTCCGGCCGGTCGGCGGTCGTCGCGGGTGGCGCGACCAGGCCTCGATCGGTGCGCTGCTGGCCGGACTGGTCGGCGTCGTCGCGCTGGGCGTCCTGGGCGGGTCGACGGACGGTGACGGCATCGAGCGCCGCGCCCTGGTGCCGGCGGCCAGCGCCATGGTCCCGCCGACCGCCGGCCCGGGACCGGTGGACGCGCACCTGCCCGGCCAGGGCCCCGACGGGACGATCGTGCTCGACGCCATCGCGGCCGCGGCGCCCGGCAGTGCGGGCGCACCGTCCCTGGGCGAGGACGGCCTGATGGGCGGGCTGCCGTTCCGGACGCTCAGCGACCCGTGATCTCGGCCGGCCAGCCGAGGTGCGGGTGGCGGCGCGCCAGCCAGTCGCGCAGCGCCCACGCCGTCGTGGCGAAGGCGAGCGAGTCCCATGGGATCGCCTCGGGCCTGAAGGTCGCGACCTCGAGCGCCTCCGGGGTCGGCGTCGGGACACCGCCGACGATGCGCGCCTCGAACACGATGGTCACGACCGCCGCCTCGAGGCGCGTGTAGAGGCCGATGATCTCGCCCGGCTCGATGAGCAGGCGGGTCTCCTCCCAGGTCTCGCGGATGGCCGCCTGGTTGACCGTCTCGTCGACCTCGAGGAAGCCGCCGGGCTGCGCCCAGGCACCGAGGCCGGGCTCGATCCCGCGGCGCAGCAGCACGATCTCGCCCGCGTCGGTGATCGGCAGGGCGGTCACCACCAGGCGCGGGTTGACGTAGGCGATGTGCCCGCAGGCCGCGCACGACAACCGATGGCGGTCCTCCCCGGCGATCTGGCCGAAGCGCAGCGGGGCGCCGCAGCTCGAGCAGAAGTTGAGACTGCGAGCGAGCCACTCGGGCACGCCCCGGCCCGACGGCAGGTTGGTAGACCGGCCGTCCGGTCCGCGCTCGAAGTCGTCCATCAGGTGGCGCCGATCTCAGGCCCGCAGGACGGCGATCGACGCCGCGACGAGAGCCAGCAACCCGATCGCGCTGACGACGACCCAGCCGAGGCGGAACGTGCCCTTGACCCTGTCCACCGGCATCCACGCCCAGGCGGACCGCCAGATCCGGACGATGGCGTCGGTCGTGGTCAGCACCAGCAGCGGCGCCCCGATGATGACGCACAGCTTGATGAGCGGGCTGTCGAGGCCCGCCCCCAGGTTGAGCGCGGTGATTGCCACGGCTCCCGCGACGAGCACGGGGACCGACAGCATGATGAAGTGGCGCTGGAGGGGCGTCGGGGCGGTCTCCGGCACCGACCGTGGCGGCAGGCCGCCGCGCAGCGATGGCGGCAGGGTCGGGGCGGGGACCGCCTGCCGGTCGAGCACGGGCATGCCCGGCTCCCAGCGTTCGTCATCCATCGTCATGCGCGGCAGTGTAGCCGGGGTCGACGGCACCGCCGGGCGCCCGGACCAGGCCGCGCTAGAGGACGCGATCCTCCGGGGCGTCGGCGGCGTCCACCGTGACCGAGCACGTCGGACAGAACCAGCGCGCCTCCAGCGGCGTCCCACACGGCCCGTGCCTGAGCGGATCGGCGTCCCCGCCGCTCGCACCCCAGTCCGCCAGGAGGCGCACGGCCGAGGCCAGGTCCCGGCCATCGTCGGTCAGGTCGTACTGGTGACGCAGCGGCCGGTCCTGGTATGGCTCGGAGCGCAGGATGCCCGCCCGCTCGAGCCGCCGCAGTCGATCGGTCAGGATGTTCGGCGCGATCCCGGGGACGGCGTCGGCGACCTCGCCGAATCGCCGCGGCCCGTCGAGGAGCGCCTCGACCACGAGCAGGCTCCAGCGATCGCCCACGCGGTCGAGCGCGCGGGCCAGCGGCGAGGTCGTTGGGCCGGGGGCGGCGGATCCGTCGGGAATCGGCATCGCCGCGATGGTACGGCGCAGCGGGACTTGCGTGGCGGCGAAGTGAGTAGTAACTTGCAAGTCACAAGTCACAGCCCCACGCAGCTCGGAGTCTCGACCATGACCGCCCTCCACGACCTGTCCACCGCCATCGCCGGGGTGGCCGACGCCACCAGCAGCGCCATCGTCGGGATCGGCCGACACACGCGCGGCTCCGGCGTGGTGATCGCCGATGGGCGGGTGCTGACCAACGCCCACAACTTGCGCGGCGGCGAGGTCACGGTCCGTTTCGCCGATGGGCGCGTCGCGCGCGGCACCGTCCACGGGGTCGATCCTGACGGGGATCTCGCGGTCGTCGCGGTGGACACGGCCGGCGCCACGCCGATCGCCTGGGCGTCCATCGACGACGGGTCGCTCGGGATCGGGACGACGGTCTTCGCCGTGGCCGCGACGGGCGGCGGCGGCGTGCGCGTGACGTTCGGTCACGTGTCGGCAGTCGCGCGCGCGTTCCGCGGGCCGGGCGGCCGGCGGATCAGCGGCAGCGTCGAGCACACCGCGCCGCTCGCCCCCGGTTCGTCGGGGAGTGCCATCGTCGATGCCGCGGGCGCCCTGCTGGGGCTCAACACCAATCGCATCGGCGAGGGCTTCTACCTGGCCCTGCCCGCCGATGCGGCCCTGCGCGCCCGGGTCGATGCCCTCGGACGCGGCGAGTCCGTGGAGCGACTCCGCCTCGGCGTGGCGATCGCCCCGAGCCACGTCGCGCGCCGCCTGCGGCGCTCGGTGGGGCTGCCCGAGCGGGCCGGCGTGCTCGTCCGCGGGGTCGAGGACGGCTCGCTTGCCGATGCGGCCGGCATCGAGGCCGGCGACCTCATCGTCCGCGCGGGCGACCGAGACGTGGCCGACGGCGACGACCTGCACGACGCCCTCGGCTCCCTGACCCCGCCGTTCGAGATCGGCATCGTCCGAGGCGCCGAGGAGCGAGTGGTCACGGTCGCCGCGCGGACCACGAGCCGCACCCCGGGCGACGCCTGAGGTCGGACCGGCTAGCATCCGGGGCATGCCTCGAGTCGCCCGCCTGTCGATCGCCCCGGTCAAGAGTCTGGGCCTCCTCCACCCCCGATCGATCGTCCTCACCGAGCGGGGTGTGGCCGAGGACCGGCGGTTCTACCTCATCGACGGCACGGGCCGGCTGATGGACCGGCTCGTCCTCGGTCATCTTGTGCAGGTCGGGGCCTGGACGGACACCGACGCGACCGTCCTGCGCCTGACCTTCCCGGACGGGCGCGTGGTCGAGGGCGAGGTCGAGGTGGCCGAGCCGGTCGTGACGCCGATGTACGGGCGCCGCAGCGAGGGACACACGGTGACGGGACCGTTCGGGGCGGCCCTGTCGGCGTTCGCCGGGCGTGACATCACGCTCGTGCGCACGAACGCGCCGGGCGGCACGCGGGACCACCATCCGGCGACGTTCGTGACCGACGGATCGCTCGAGCGGCTGGGCCAGCACCTCGGCGTCGGCGCGGTGGACGGGCGCCGCTTCCGCATGCTCGTCGAACTCGATGGGGGCGCCGCCCACGAGGAGGACACCTGGATCGGGCGGCGCATCGCCGTCGGTGGGGCCGAGCTCCGGGTTAGCGCGCCCGTGCCGCGCTGCGCGATCACCACCCAGGACCCGGACACCGGCGAGCGCGACCTCGACACGCTGCGAACGATCATCTCGTACCGCGGGCTGCGCAACGACAAGGACATCGACTTCGGGGTGTGGGGCGAGGTCGACGTCCCGGGCACGATCACCGTGGGCGACGAGGTCCGCCTACTCGACTGACCCCGGCGGTGCCACACGGTCCGCCAGGCGTCGAACCCCGGCCACCCACAGGCCGGCCGCCGCGGCCACGAACGGCGCCGCGGCGACGGCCTCCGTCACGGACCGCCGCAGGATCGTGCCAGCCAGGTCGGACGACCCGGTCGCGAACCCGTCGAGGACCCAGCCGGCGATGACCAGCGAGGTCACGGCCGCCACCGGCATCCCGACCGCGAACGCGAGGGCCGCCGCCACGGCATCGATGCGCCCGCCACAGGCGGTCGTGGCCAGGCCGGCGCCCAGCAGCATGACGGCCGGGATCCCGATGGCCAGGCCCATGGCCAGGAGCGTCCCGTCCGGCCCCGAGTCCAGCAGCACGCCGGCGGCCACGACGGCGTAGGCCGCGAGGGCCACGACCATGCCGCGGCGGGCCGTCCGGATGGCCGCCAGCCGGCCGCCGCTCGGGTCGGGCCGCCAGCCCGGGGACCACGGGTTCGATGGAGTGGACGGGCCCATCGGCGGAGCGTACCCTGCCGCCGATGGACGTGACCCGCGCCCTCCGCCTCGAGCGCTCCGGGCCCGGCGAGGTCGTCGCCCGGGTGACGCTGGCACGTCCCGAGGCCCACAACGCCTTCGACGCGTCGCTCATCGCGGAGCTGCGCAGCACGTTCACCGCCCTGGCCCGCGAGGATGCGACCAGCCTGCGGGTCGTCATCCTGGCCGGGGACGGTCGATCGTTCTGCGCCGGGGCCGACATCGGCTGGATGCGGGCGGCCATGTCGCTCGACGTCGAGGCCAACGAGCACGACGCGATGGCCATGGCCGACATGTTCGAGGCCATCGACACGTGCCCGGTGCCGGTCATCGCGCGGGTCCACGGTTCGGCGCTCGGCGGCGGGATGGGCCTGTGTGCGGTGAGCGACCTGGTCATCGCCGAGAGCGGGGCCCGGTTCGGGTTCACCGAGACGCGCCTGGGCATCCTGCCTGCGGTCATCGCGCCGTTCGTGGTGGCCAAGATCGGCGAGAGCCACGCCCGCGCCCTGTTCCCGGGCGGCCGCCGGTTCGATGCCGTCCGTGCCCAGCGGATCGGTCTCGTCCACGAGGTGGTGGAGGGCGAGGCGGCGCTCGATGGCGCGGTGGACGCGGCGGTCGACGATATCCTGGCCGCCGGTCCGACCGCGACCCGCGCGGCGAAGGCCATCGTTCGCGAGGTCCGCGGCCTCGGGCACGGATCGTCGAAGTGGCACACCGCGCGGGTGATCGCGCGGCAGCGCGTCAGCGCCGAGGCCCGTGAGGGCTTCGCCGCCTTCGACGAACGGCGTCGGCCCGCCTGGGTGCCCGACCCGGAGCGCGACCCGCACGCCGAGCGCGATCGCGATCCCGTTCGCGACCCCGATCCCGTTCGCGACCCCGATCCCGGGCCCGTTCGCGACCCCGATCGCGATCCGGATCCCGACCCCGAGGCGTGATCGAGCGGCTCCTGCCATCGCGCCTGGGTCCGGACTTCCGCTGGCTGTGGATCTCGGCGGCCCTGACCAACCTCGGCGACGGCATGCTCCTGGCCGCCGGTCCGCTACTCGTGACCACGGTCTCGCGCGATCCCCTGGCCGTGGCCCTGTCGGTCGCGCTCGGGCAGCTCCCATGGGTCGTGCTCGGTCTGCCCGCCGGGGCGGTCGTGGACCGGGTCGATCGCCGGCGCCTGTCGATCGCGGTCAACCTCGTCCGGGCGGCGGTCCTCGCGGTCCTGGCGACGGCGGTCGCCGTCGGCCAGGTCAACCTGGCCATCATCTACGCCTCGGTGTTCCTCATCGGGACGGCCGAGGTGTTCGCCGACAACGCTGCCGGAGCGCTCGTCGCGACACGGGTGCCCAAGCTCGACCTCGGCATCGCGAACGCGCGGCTGATCGGGACATCGATCGTCACCAACCAGCTCGCCGGGCCGCCCGTCGGGGCGCTGCTGTTCGGGATCGGCATGGCGATCCCGTTCGCCGCCGACGCCGTCACGGGTCTGGCGGGCGCGGCGCTCCTGGCACGGATGGCCCACACGCCCTGGGCTCGGCCGGAGGGACCGGCACGGCATCTCCGGCACGAGATCGCCGAGGGCTTCTCGTGGCTGTGGCGCCACCCGCCGCTGCGGATCCTGGCCCTGACCATCTTCATCTTCAACGTGACGTTCTGGGCGGCCTACTCCGTGTACGTCCTGCTTGCCACGGAGCGGCTCGGGCTCGACGCCTTCGGCTTCGGGCTGCTCATCACCGTCGGCGCGGTCGGCGGGCTGATCGGGTCCGCCTCGTATGGCTGGCTCGAGCGGCGGCACTCGCTGGCCACGCTGATGCGGGTCGGGTTGATCCTCGAGACCGTGACCCACCTCGTGCTCGCCGTCACCACGTCGGCCCTGGTGGCGGCGGCGACCCTGACCCTGTTCGGCATCCACGCCGTCGTGTGGGGGACGACGTCGACGACCGTACGGCAGCGGGCGGTGCCGGCTCCACTGATGGGCCGGGTGACCAGCGTGTACATGCTGGGCAACGTCGGCGGTGCGGTGCTCGGCTCCGTCATCGGTGGCGTGGTCGCCCAGGCTTTCGGCGTCACGGCGCCGTTCTGGTTCGGCTTCTTCGGCTCGGCCGTGGTGCTGCTCCTGATCTGGCGGGCGCTCGGGGACATCGCGCACCTGCCGTCCGCGGACGACGGGCCCCATGGCTGACCGGCCGCGTCCGATGCCGGCGGCGCTCGCGCGGCCCCAGCGGCCCGCCTCTCGTCGCGGACATCAGCCCGGGTGGTGCGGCCGACGCGCTGCACGCGGCGCGGACCTGCCGAGGCTCCGAGGCGTCGCATGCACAACCGGACGTGCTATTCGCGACAGCATCGCGCCCCACCGGGCGTGCAGGTCGATGCCGCGAGGCCCGCGCACCCGGATCCGTCTCGCCACACCACGTCGGCTGATGTCCGCGACAGTCGCCCCCCGTCAGGGCGTACGGCGACGTCGACAGCGGCCGCGTCACCCCGATCGACCCAGCCTGGCGCCGCGACGCCCACCGACGACGACGCGCCTATGCGACACTCGCGCCAACGATGAGCGAAGACCTGCGCCCGAGCGACGTCGCCAGGCGTTCGGGGGCCTCGACCCGGACCGTGCAGCGATGGATCGCCACGGGTCGGCTGCCGGCCCGCCGCGTCGGTGGTCGATGGCGTGTCGCATCTGACGCGTTTGACGCGTTCATGGCACGGGGGACGGCGTCCGCGAGCGAGCCGGCGACGAGCGAGCCGGCGACGACCGCGTGGCAGGGGACGGCCGCCGGACCCGGAACCACTTCGGCCGCGAGACCGATCCGCCGCCTGTTCATCGCCAACCGCGGGGAGATCGCCAGGCGCATCACCGCGACCTGCGACCGGCTCGGCATCGTCTCGGTCGTCCCGCCGACCGACGGCCCGACCGCTCTCGACCTGCTCGACGGCCCGGCCGTGGTCGCCGCCGCCTCCGCCGCGGGCGCCGATGCGCTCCATCCCGGCTTCGGCTTCCTGGCCGAACGAGCCGACTTCGCCGAGGCCGTGATCACCGCCGGTCTCACCTGGGTCGGGCCGCCGCCCGATGCCATCCGAGCCATGGGCGACAAGGCCGCGGCCCGCCGCCTCGCCGCCCGCCTCGGGGTCCCGACGCCAGCCGGCTACGACGACGCCGACCAGTCCGACGATGCCCTGGTCGCGGCTGCCGAGCGGATCGGGCTGCCCATCCTGGTCAAGCCGGCGGCCGGCGGTGGCGGCAAGGGCATGCGCACCGTCCGCGACGCGGCGCGCCTCCGCGCCGAACTGGCGGCCGCCCGGCGCGAGGCGACGGCGGCCTTCGGCGACGACCGTCTCATCCTCGAGCGCCTCGTGGAGGGCGCCCGCCACGTGGAGATCCAGGTCCTGTTCGATGCCCACGGGCATGGCATCCACCTGGGCGAGCGGGATTGCTCGACCCAGCGCCGCCATCAGAAGGTCCTCGAGGAGGCCCCGTCGCCCGGCATCGACCACGTGGCCCGAGCCGCCCTCGGCCAGCAGGCCGTGGCGCTCGCCGCCGCGGTCGGCTACGTCGGGGCGGGCACCTGCGAGTTCCTCGTGGACGCATTCGGGACGGCCACCTTCCTGGAGATGAACACTCGCCTGCAGGTCGAGCACCCGGTCACCGAGCTCGTCACCGGGCGGGATCTCGTCGCCGACCAGCTGCGCCTTGCGAGCGGCGACGCGCTCGGGCTGATGCAGCGGGACATCACCGTCTCCGGCCATGCCGTCGAGGTGCGGCTGTACGCCGAGGACGCCGAGGACGGCTTCCTGCCGGCGACCGGCCGCATCGAATGCCTGCGCTGGCCGTCTGGCGAGGGCATCCGCGTCGACGCCGGCGTCGACGAAGGCGACGAGGTGACCGGTCGGTTCGATCCGATGCTGGCCAAGATCATCGCCCACGGCGCCGATCGAGGGGAGGCGCTCGATCGCTTGACGCGGGCGCTCGACACGACCGTCGTGCTGGGTCTGACGACGAACCTGCGGTTCCTGCGCTGGCTGGTACGCGAGCCCGCGGTCCGCGATGGCCGGGTCCGCACGGACACCCTGGCCCGGATCTGGCCGCCCGATGCCTGGGAGGAGCGGACGACGATCCCGGACGAGGCCTGGGCTCGGGCCGCCGCCCTGCTCATCGCCGACGAAGATCGCGGCCCGTGGTCCGGCGGCTGGCGGCTCAACGCCCCGAGGACGGTCCGTCTCGAGACCGGCGACGCGTCGCGCGCCGTGGCGGTCGAGGCGATGAGCGTCGACACCAACGATGCGGTACGGGTCGGCGACACCGTCCACCTCGACCTTGCCGGCCGGAGCGTCGCGTTCCGGCTCGCCAGTCCGCCCGATGTCGATCGCGCTGCGCGGAGCGCCGCTCGCGCCCACGGCGGCGGCCCGGTCGATGTCGTCGCGCCGATGCCCGGATCCGTGATCGGGGTGCACGTTGCGGTCGGCGACGCGGTCCGGGCCGGCGATCCGGTCGTCACCCTCGAGGCGATGAAGATGGAACACGCCGTGACCTCGCCGATCGACGGCGTGGTCGCCGAGCTTGGCGTCGCTCCGGGCGACCAGGTCGCGCGCGCCCAGACCCTCGCGACCGTCGAGGCCTCGACCACCGATTGACCGGCAGCACTCCCCTGCCGTGACCCCGGCCTCGGCGCTCGGCTGTATCCGTCGCCTGGGCGTGTCGGCGCTCGGCGGGTCGGCGGGTCGGCGCCCGGTTCGGCGGGCCGGCGCTCGGCGTGTCCGGCCCGTCGGCGCTCGGCGGGTCGGCGCTCGGCGCTCGGCGGGTCGGCGCTCGGCGGGTCGGCGCCGGCGGGTGGTCAAGTCCCAGAACGTGGTGTAACAGCGCATCGCCCTCGCGCCTTGATCAACTCGCGAGGAGGAACGGCTGGCCCACCTCCTCGATGGCGACGGCATCGATGGCCGTCATCGTCTCGGACCGGAA
>JBKHXL010000109.1:0-9615 GCA_046566045.1 Candidatus Limnocylindria bacterium | reverse complement strand
CCGACGACCCGGCGTCCGCCGACCGACTCGCCGCCTTGGGCCCCGAGCCCGCCTGATCGTAACCAGGAGGAACCCGATATGCGCCGTCCCGACTACGACCGGAGGGTGGTCGTCACCGGCCTGGGGGTGATCAGCCCCGTGGGCAACGACCCCGACACGGCCTGGACCAACCTCGTCAACGGGGTCTCCGGCCTGGGCCCGATCACCCATTTCGACACCACGCCCTACGAGGCCAAGGCGGCGGGCGAGGTCGGCGACTTCGACGCCAAGGCGTGGATGGATCCGAAGGCCGCGCGGCGCAGCGAGTCGAGCCTGCACTTCGGCGTCGCCGCCGCGAAGCAGGCCCTGGCCGACTCCGGGTTCGAGCTGACCGACGAGAACCGGACCGAGGTGGGTGTCATCTTCGGATCGGGCGCCGGCGGCCAGCAGCTGTTCGTCGACAACTACCTCGCGCTGCACGAGCGCGGCAACCGGACGGTCGCTCCGACGTTCATCGCCAATGCCCTGGTGGACAGCGCGTCGGGGATGATCGCCATCGAGACCGGTGCCATCGGCCACAACATGTGCGTCGTGTCCGCCTGCGCCACCGGCACCCACAACGTCGGCGAGGCGGCGGAGGCCATCCGGCGCGGCGACTGCATCGCGGTCATCACCGGCTCGACCGAGGCGCCGCTGCTCGAGGTCGCCCACGCCGGGTTCAGCAACATGCGCGGTATGGGCATGCCGCGACCCGGTGAGGGCCTGGAGACCGTGTCCCGGCCGTTCGACGCGACGCGCGACGGCTTCATCCTGGGCGAGGGCGCGGGTTCGCTCTTCCTCGAGGACCTCGAGCTGGCCAAGGCCCGTGGCGCGCGCATCTACGCCGAGGTCGTCGGCTACGGCTCCGCGGCGGACGGCTGGGACATGGTCCAGCCGATCGACGCCGGGGTCGGGTCCGCCCGGGCGATGCAGATGGCCCTGGAGCGCCGCGGCGTCCCGGCCGACGAGGTGGATCTCATCAACCCGCACGGCACGTCCACACCGCTCGGCGACAAGCGCGAGGCCGAGGCGATCTGGACGGTCTTCGGGTCGCGCGCGGCGCGCGACCGGCGGTCCCTGATCATCAGCGCCACGAAGTCGATGACCGGCCACCTGATGGGCGCGGCCGGCGCCTTCGAGGCGTTCGCGACGGTCAAGTCCGTGGCCGAGCAGTGCGCACCCGGCACGCTCAACTTCCGCGACGTCGACCCCGAGTGCGACGTGTGGGTCACGCCGGAGACGCAGGCCATGCCGATCCGCTACGCACTGTCCAACAACATCGGGCTGGGCGGCCACAACGGCGCGGTCGTGTTCAAGCGCTACGACGGCGATTGACCGCCACCCGCGCCGGGACGGCGCCTACAATCGTCCGCGATGCCTGAACGAGACCCTGCCCGCCGAGCGGTGATCACCGGCCTCGGCGCCGTCATGCCCATCGGCAACGACTTCCCGACGTACTGGGCCAACCTGCAGGCCGGGGTGACCGGCACCCGGCTCATCCGGAGTTTCGACGCGTCCGCCCACGAGGTGCGCATCGCGGCCGAGGTCCTGGACTTCGACCCCACGGCGCACATGGACGCCAAGATGGCCCGCCGGATGAGCCGATTCATCCACTTCGCGATGGCGGCCGGCAAGGAGGCCGTGGCCCACAGCGGCATCGACTTCGCGGCGATGACGCCCGAGCAGCGCGACCGCGTCGGCGTGGTCGTCAACACCGGCGGCGGCGGGATCGAGCAGATCATCGACGGCACGCACGTCCACGACACGCGCGGGCCGCGCTTCGTGTCGCCGTTCGCGGTCCCCGCCCTGTCGGGCTCGATGGGGGCGGCGATGCTGTCGATGGAGTGGGGTCTGACCGGCCCGGTCATCACCCAGGTCGCCGCCTGCGCGACGTCCGTCATCGCCTTCCAGGACGCCCTGCGCCTGATCCGGACCGGCGAGTGCGACGTGGTCATCGCCGGCGGCACCGAGGCGCCGATCTGGCCGATGGGCGTGGCCGCGCTGGCCAACATGACCGCCCTGTCCAAGCGCAACGACTCGCCCGAGACCGCATCGCGCCCGTTCGACCTGACGCGCGACGGCTTCGTCCTGGGCGAGGGTGGCGGGGTCTGCGTGGTCGAGTCGCTCGAGCACGCGCTGGCCCGCGGCGCGACGCCCATCGCCGAGATCCTGGGCGCCGCGCTGACGGCCGACGCCTTCCATATCAGCGCGCCGGAGCCGACCGGCCGCGGCCAGGCGAGGGCGATGACCAACGCCCTGCGCGACGCCGAGGTCGCCCCCGACGAGATCGACTACATCGTCGCCCACGGCACGGCCACGCCGCTCAACGACGTGACCGAGACGCGCGCGATCAAGGCCGCCTACGGCGCCCATGCCTCCAGGGTCGCCATCTCGTCGCCCAAGTCGATGATCGGCCACCTCGTCGGCGCGGCGGGCGTCGCGTCCGCCCTTGCGGCCATCGGCGCCATCCGCGATGGGGTCATCCCGCCGACGGCCAATCTGCGCACGCCCGATCCGGGATGCGACCTCGACTACGTGCCGCTGACGGCTCGCCGGGCGACCGTCGAGACCGTCGCCATCGACGGCTTCGGGTTCGGCGGCCAGAACGCCGTGTGCGTCTTCCGCCGGGTCACGGACGCCTGAGCGGCCGTCCCTCCACGCGCTCGATGGCGGCCACGATCGCGTCGCTCAGGCGGGCGGGCCGGCCCGTCGCATAGTCGTAGCGGACCATGACCGAGTCGCTCACCGCGACGAGCCGCGGGGCGGCGCCCGGAGCGGCCGCGGTCAATCGGTGCTCCAGGGTGAAGCTGGTCCGGCCGATCGTCGTCGTCCGTGTCTCGATGGTCACGACCTCGGTGTGGAAGACGGGTGCCCGGTAGGTGATCCGCGCCTCGGCCAGGATGAGGCTCTCGGCCCCCTCGTGGCCGGCCGCGACCGGCTCGCCCGTGACGTCGGTCCAGTAGCGGATGCGGGCCATCTCGCAGTAGGTCAGATAGACGGCGTTGTTGACGTGGCCCATGGCGTCCGTGTCGGCGAAGCGGACGACGACCTCGACGCGGTGCGCGAAGTCGCCCGGCAGGTCGCGCGGGTCCGGGTCGGTGGCGATGCGGGTGTCGGTCGACGGGCTCATCAGCGGACTGTAGCGGCTACGATCGGACGATGGTCGAGGTGAGCACCACGGTCCTGCCCGGGCCGGTCGGGCCGCTGGCGGTCGCGGCGACGCCGCGCGGCATCGTCGCGGCCGGATGGCAGTGCACGGAGGACGATCTCCGGGCGGCGCTCCGCCCTCGCCTCGGGGCCGTGACACCGGCCGGTCGGGGCAGCCCGGCCGAGCTCCGCCTGGCCGGCGCCGTCCCGGTGCTGACCGCGCTGCTCGAGGGGGTCCCCATCGCTGCCGATACCGTGCCCGTGGATCTCGACGACCGGCCGAGGTTCGATCAGGTCGTGCTGGCCGAGGTGCGGCGGGTCGGCTGGGGCGAGACCGCGAGCTACGGCGAGATCGCCCGGCGCGTCGGGCTGCCGCGGGCGGCGCGGGCGGTCGGGGGCGCGCTCGGGCGCAACCCCGTGGCCGTGCTCGTCCCGTGCCACCGGGTCATCGCCTCGGACGGCACGCTCGGCGGGTACGGTGGCGACGGCCCGGTCGAGCGCGCGGTCGCCCTCGAGCGCAAGCGCCGACTCCTCGCACGGGAGGGCGTGACGGCCCGGATCGGCGACGGCTAGCCACGCCCCGATCCCCGGAGCCCACCGGGTGGCGGCGACACCGCCTCGGCGATGGCGGTCAGGACGGGCCGGCCGACCACCGGCTCGAGTCGGGCGACGGCCGCACGCCGCGCCGCGCCGGCCAGCGTGGCCGTCAGGACGTCCGCATCCGCGCCCGTCGGTTCGCTCACCGGCGGTGCGGGCGGGTCGGTCAGCTGCGCGGGACGGGTCGCATCGGATACACGCCGACGACGACCGGCGTGCGCGGATCGAGGCTCAGCTCGCAGCCGATCTCGCCGCCGCGGAGCAGCTCGCCGAGCAGGGCGCCCTCGCGCGCCGGCAGGCCGACGTAGATGGCTTGATCCTCGAGGCGGACCTGGGTGACGTCGTCGTCCGTGCCGGCGATGCCGAAACGACGGCGCAGCTCGTGCATCGGCACGTAGGGTCGGCTCTTGATGAACCGGCGCAGCTGCGGCGCCGTGCAGCCGTTGCCCGGCGCGTGCCCGTTGGTGTGTCCCTGGGTCGAGGCGGGCCGTGCACCCTCGGCCCGGCCGGCGGCGTCGACCGTCGGGGGCGAGTCGCGACCGTCCTCGGCCGGGGCGGCCGCTGCCACCGGGAGCACGGCGGCGGCGATCCGCTCGCCGGGCAGCACGCGCGGCGCCTGTGGGGGCCGTGGGGCCCGGGCCGCTGCCGCCGGCCGTTCGTCGGCCTGGCGTGGGGCGTCGACGTCGGAGGTCGAGATGGGGCGCGCCTCGGACCCGCCCGGGCGGGCGGCCTCGCCGCGCTGGCGAGCGTGGTGCGGGCGCCCGTGATGGCGCCGGCTCATGGCTCGTGTCGGCTGGTGACCCGAGCCCGGGGATCGTGCTCGGCGACCGATCGTCGCCGCGTGGGGTTGGGCATCATGCGCTCGTTGGTGGGCCGGTCCGCCGCCGTCCGCGTCGGACCCTGCAGGGGTTCCGGCGATGATACCGCAGGCCGCCACGCCCGCCGCGTGGCGGTCAGCCGTCGACGACCCACAACTCGCGGGGGGCCCGGTTCAGGACGATCGGCCCGTCCGGCCCGCAGACCACGATGTCCTCGATGCGGGCGCCGTACTCGCCGGGCAGGTAGATGCCGGGCTCCACGCTGAAGGCCATGCCCTCGGCCAGCGGCAGATCGTTGCCCGCCACCAGGTACGGGTCCTCATGGCCATCGAGGCCGATCCCGTGGCCGGTCCGGTGGAAGAACGCCTCGCCGTAGCCCTCGTCGTCGATGATCGCCCGGGCGGCCTGGTCCACGCCCTCACACCGCACGCCGGGACGAACGGCCCGCGTGCCGGCTGCCTGGGCCGCGTCGAGCACCCCGAACAGGTGACGGAAGCGCTCGTCCGGCCCCCTCGCCGGGTCACCGCCCGTGACCCACAGGGTCCGGGTGATGTCGGAGCCATAGCCGTCGAGGGTCCCGCCGATGTCGAGCACGATCGGCTCGCCCGCGCGGATGACCCGCTCGGACGCGTCGTGGTGGGGCGAGGCCGAGTTCGGGCCCGATCCGACGATGGCGAAATGGGCCTCCTCGTGGCCCTCGGCGATGAGCCGCTCGCGGACGTCGCGGGCGACGTCCGCCTCGGTGCGACCGACGAGCCGGCCCGCCGCGATGCTGGCCACGACCCGGTCCGCGGCCTGGGCGGCGAGGCGCAGCAGGGCGATCTCGTCGGCGTCCTTGACCATGCGCAGGTCGCGCAGCACGGCCGAGGCCAGCTGCATCGGCACCGCGGCCCCGGCCGCGGCGAGGCCCTCCTGGAGGCGCAGCACGTGCATCGCCAGCATCGTGTCCGAGACCGCCACGGCCGCCGTGCCGGCGCCGCGGATGCCGTCCAGCGCGAGCCGGTACGGGTCGTCGGTCTCGCCCCACGTCCGGAGCTCGATGGCCGGCCGGACGCCGGCCTCGGCGGCACCGAGTTCGAGACGCGGCACCACGAGGTACGGGGCGGCCGATGCCGGGACCACCAGCAGGGTCAGGCGCTCGAGCGGCATGGCGGCGTAGCCGGTCAGGTAGCGAAGGTCCGACCCGACGCCGATGAGCAGGGCGTCGAGCCCGGCGGCGGCCGCCGCCGTCGCCGCGCGGGCCAGGCGTTCGTCGTAGCGGGAGGCCGGGATGACCGGCCGGTCGGCCCGATTCACCGGCCGGTCGCCGCGTCGGTGCGACCGGCGGCCAGCCACGCGGCGATGGTCGCGGGCCCGTCGTCGGCCAGCTTGCGGTAGGCCAGGACCTTCCGGGCCCCGGCCGCCAGCGCCCGTTTTCGCTCGGGGACGTCGTCGTGCTGCCCGACCGCGAGGACCTCGGCCCCGGCACCGACCGCCAGGCCGATCGCGTCGATGGCGTCGTAGGCGCGCGCGGTCAGGTCCACTACGACGTAGCGCGGACCCGCGTCGGCGAGGGCGGCGCGCGCCGCGGACGCGGTCCCGACGACGACCGGCTCGGCACCGGCAGCGAGCACCGCGCGGCGCAGGCGATCGGCCCAGATGAGGTCCTGGGCGAGCACCAGGACGCGCTCGGTCACGGGTCAGTCGAGGGTGGCGACGAGGTGATGGAACACGTCCCGTGCCGTGACCACGCCGGTCGGACGACCGTGCTCGACGATGGGGATGTGGCGGAAGCCCCCGATCGCCATCTTGTGGATGGCCAGGGCGATCGGGTCGTCATGGCGCAGGACGACGGGATCGGGCGTCATGAACTCGCGCACGGTCCGGTCGGCCAGCGGCCGGCCGGCGGCCTTGAGGACCGCGTCCCGGTCGGTGAAGATGCCGACCAGCCGGTCGTTCGCCACGACCAGCGCGCAGTCCACCCCGGCCTCCTGCATGCGGGCGACGACCGTGTCGACCATGGCCTCCGGGGCGACGAGCAGCGGAGCCGGGCCGCCGAGGCGGTCGAGGTGGTCGCCGAGCAGCTGGCCGTGGAAGGCCTGCGCCTGCTGCGGGATGTCGCGGCCGGCGATGTCGGCGCCGCAGTTCTCGCAGATGTCGGCGCCGATCAGGTTGGCGAAGCCGCAGGCGGGGCAGAGCATGGCGTCCCCGCCCGCCTCCTGGCCGGCCACCACGCCGTCGTGACCGCCGTCTACTCGACCGTCCACGTCTCACCACCGTACAGGACCTTCTGGAGGTCGCCCGCCCCCGACCGCGCGACCGCGGCCTTGAGCTGATCCTCGATGAGCCGGTCGTGGGTGGGCCGGCTGACCGCGCGCAGCACGCCGACCGGGACCGGGTAGTCGGGCCAGAACATGCGCGACAGCATGAGCGCGAGGTACGGCTCGTCGGACGTCTCGTCGTGGACGAGCAGGTCGGCCTCGGTCACGCCGTCCTCGCCGATGGTCACGACCTCCGGGTGCAGGCCGCGCAGCCGGATGCCTTTGTCGCGGTCCTTGCCGAAGATCATCGGCTTGCCGTGCTCGAGCACGAGCATCCGGTCCTCGCGGACCTCGCGATCGGTGAAGTCGCGCCATGTGCCGTCGTTGAAGATGTTGCAGTTCTGGAGGACCTCGACGAACGAGCTGCCCTTGTGGCGGCCGGACCGCTCGAGCGTCGCCTGCAGGTGCTCGGTGTGGGTGTCGACCGAGCGCGCCACGAACGACGCTTCGGCCGCGAGCGCGACGGTGAGCGGCATGATCGGCATGTCGACCGTGCCCATCGGCGTCGACTTCGTGCGCTTGCCGAACTCCGAGGTCGGGCTGGCCTGGCCCTTGGTCAGGCCGTAGATCCGGTTGTTGAACATCACCAGGTTGATGTCCACGTTGCGGCGCATCGAGTGGATGACGTGGTTGCCGCCGATCGACAGCGCGTCGCCGTCGCCGGTGATCACCCACACCATCAGGTCCGGGCGGGCCGCCTTGAGCCCGGTCGCCAGGGTCGGCGCACGCCCGTGGATGGTGTGGAACCCGTACGTGTTCATGTAGTACGGCAGGCGGCCGGAGCAGCCGATGCCGCTGATGAACACGATGTCCTCCCTGGCGTAGCCGAAGTCGGGCATCACCTTCTGGGTCTGGGCCAGGATCGAGTAGTCGCCGCAGCCCGGGCACCAGCGGACCTCCTGGTCCGACACGAAGTCCTTGCGGGTCAGCTCGATGACGCGCTCGTTCTCGGGCGACAGCGGAGGCTGGGGCGGGACGGTGTCGGTGGTCATGACGCGGTCTCCCCGAGGAGGCGCTCGGCCTCCGTGACGATCTCATCGATGCGGAACGGCTTGCCGCGGACCCGGTCGTAGCCGACGGCATCGACGAGGAAGGCGGCACGGATGAGCAGCAGCAGCTGGCCCAGGTTGATCTCGGGGATGAGCACGCGCCGATAGCGTCCGAGCACCTCCCCGGTGTTGGCGGGCAGCGGGTTGAGGTGGCGCAGGTGGGCGTGCGCGACGGACCGCCCGTCCGCCTGCAGGCGCTCGGCGGCGGAGCGCAACGCGCCGTAGGTGGACCCCCAGCCGAGGATGAGCAGGTCGCCGCGCTGCGGACCGTGCGCCTCGAGCGGCGGGATGTCGCGGGCGATGCCGGCCACCTTGGCCGCCCGCAGCGTCTGCATCCGATGGTGGTTGTCCGGGTCGTAGCTGACATTGCCGGTGATGTCGGCCTTCTCCAGGCCGCCGATGCGGTGCTCGAGCCCGGCCGTCCCCGGCACGGCCCACGGGCGAGCCAGCGTCTCCGGGTCGCGCGCGTACGGGCGGAACGGGCCGTCGCCGGCGACCGCCCCGGCGACCCCGATGGGCGGCAGGTCGGCCACGGACGGGACGCGCCACGGCTCCGAGCCGGTGGCCAGGAAGGCGTCGGACAGGTAGACCACCGGGGTCATGTACTTGAGGGCGATCCGCGCCGCCTCGATGGCGATGTCGAAGCACTCGCTCGGGGTGGCCGGCGCCACGATCGGGACGGGCGAATCGGAGTTGCGCCCGAACATCACCTGCAGGAGGTCGGCCTGCTCGGTCTTGGTCGGCATGCCGGTGGACGGTCCGGCACGCTGGACGTCGATGACGACGAGCGGGAGCTCGACCATCACGGCCAGGCCCATCGCCTCGGTCTTGAGCGTGATGCCCGGGCCGGACGAGGCGGTCATCCCGAGCGATCCGCCGTAGCTCGCCCCGATCGCGGCGCCGATGGCGGCGATCTCGTCCTCGGCCTGGAAGGTCTTGACCCCGAACGCCTTGTAGCCCGACAGCTGGTGCAGGATGTCGCTGGCGGGGGTGATCGGGTACGAGCCGTAGAACAGCGGGCGCTCCGCCAGCCGCGAGGCCGCCAGGAAGCCCAGGGCGGTCGCTTCGTTGCCGGTGATGTTGCGGTACGTGCCCGGGGCCAGGCGGGCCGGCTTCACCCGGTAGTGGGTGTGGAACATCTCGGTCGTCTCGCCGTAGGCGTAGCCGGCGCGGAGCGCACGCTTGTTCGCCTCGGCGATGACGGGCCGGGCGCCGAACTTGGCGTCGATCCAGTCGAGGGTCGGCTGCATGTCTCGCTCGTACAGCCAGAACATGATCCCGAGCGCGAAGAAGTTCTTGGTCAGGTCCTTCTGCTTGCTGGTCATGTCGAGGCCGTCGAGCGAGCGCTCGTTGAGCGTCGAGATCGGGATCTCGAACGTCGTGTACGGCTTGAGCGAGTCGTCGGTCAGGGGGTTCGTCGCGTAGGCCGCCTTGTTGAGGCTGGCCGGGGTGAACGCGTCGCTGTTGACGATGAGCGCCCCGCCCGGGACGAGCTCGCCGACGTTGGTCTTGAGCGCGGCCGGGTTCATCGCCACCAGCACGTCCGGCTCGTCGCCGGGGGTGTGGATGTCCGAGGCCGAGAAGCTGATCTGGAAGCCCGACACGCCGGGCAGCGAGCCGGCGGGCGCCCGGATCTCCGCCGGATAGTCCGGGAACGTGCTGATGTCGTTCCCGAACACCGCCGCG